>CALKZT010000108.1 GCA_938002815.1 uncultured bacterium | reverse complement strand
CATTTATATTATCCCTATCTTCTGATTGATACCTTAGCCTGATGTCACCCTTCAGTTTGGTATTTTTTACCCAAGCTGGGAGTTCAGGCACACTCGCCTTTACCTCTTCTTGTGCAACCTGCTTTGTATATTGCCGCGATTTTGTAGCCTCCTTTTCTTTTTCACTCTTAATCTGATCCAGCAATTGCTTTGCTTCTTCTTGGGTAAGTATCTTCTTTTCAATAAGCTTATCTATTACCAAATTGACCTCTCCCGCGTAAGAAGCAAGTGAAGGAAGTACAAAAAATGCCATCAATCCAATCAGCAGAATACTTGCAACCCTTTTCATCTCTTCCTCCTGAAAATTTTAGTTTAACTTACATAAAATTGAGCTTATTTAGATTTCACAACATGAACACACCTCCTTTTTTATTTCGGCCAATCCTGAATGAGAATTCTTCTATCGAGATTAGGGATCTGTTAAAAAACTGTTAAAAGGGCTCCATGTGTATCACGCTTGACACAGACATGAGAGTTCCCTAAATTTTGATGGCAGGAGGTGAGGAACATGACCAATTCAGTAAAGACATGGTTTTTATTCTCTCTGCTCACAATTCTCTTGGTGCTCCTGGGGAATCTCTTGGGTGGAAGGCAAGGAATGGTGATTGCTTTCCTCTTTGCCATGGGCATGAACTTTTTTGGCTATTGGTTTTCGGATAAGATCGTGCTTGCCATGTATGGGGCAAGGGAGATAGGCCCGGAGGATCATCCTGAGCTCTACAACATGGTTAGGACCTTAGCAGCAGGTGCTGGCCTTCCCATGCCAAGGGTCTATATCATCCCCCAGGATTCCCCCAATGCCTTTGCCACAGGAAGAAACCCTAATCACGCTGCCGTGGCCGTCACAGAGGGTCTGCTCCACCTAATGGACAGAGAGGAGCTGATGGGGGTCTTGGCCCATGAGCTGGCACATGTGAAAAATAGAGACATACTGGTGGGTACCATAGCTGCCACAATGGCAGGGGCGATCATGATGCTCTCTGACATGTTTAGGTGGGCAGCCATATTTGGAGGCGGCAGGGATGATGAGGAAGGGAACAGCCCCATAGGACTCATAGGGGGGATAGCCTTGGCCATCATAGCCCCCATAGCAGCCATGCTCATCCAGATGGCCATCTCCAGATCCAGGGAATATCTGGCAGACGCCACAGGTGCCAGGATAGCCAATAATCCATTGGGCCTTGCAAATGCCCTGAAAAAGCTCGGTGCCTATAGCCAGAGGATCCCCTTGGAGGCAAAGCCTTCGACGGCCCACATGTTCATAGTAAACCCCCTTTCAGGGGGAGGCCTCTTAAGCCTCTTTTCCACCCATCCCCCTCTGGAGGCCAGGATCCAAAGGCTTATGGAAATGGCAATGGGAAGAGCTTACTAATACCCAAGGCCCCTTAAGAGGGGCCTTTCTATCCCTTGGATTGCTATCCAAACCCTTAGAATTATATGAGGACTGCAGACTCTGTCCTAGATCCTGCGGGATAAATAGATTCACAAATCGTGGCTATTGCGGTGAATCTGCCATCCTAAAGGTGGGATATATGGGTCCCCATTTTGGGGAAGAACCACCTATTAGTGGTATTAACGGATCAGGTACCCTGTTTTTTTCAGGATGTGCCCTAAGATGCACCTATTGTCAAAATTATCAGATTTCCCACAAGGGCTTAGGCAAGGTATATGAACTTGAAGAACTCTTTGCCCAAATTGGGCTTATGCTCCAAAGGAGCAGCGTTCACAACATAAATTTTGTTACTTTCGATCATTATCTTCCCCATGCAATTCTTTTATCAAATCGTATAAAACGATGTTTTGATATACCAATAGTTGCCAATGTTTCAGGGTATCAGTCACTGAATTCACTTAGACTTATGGAAGATTTCATTGACATATACCTGCCAGACTTTAAATATGCAGACCCAGACCTTTCGAAAAGGCTCTCAAAGGCATACAACTACCCTAAAATAGCCTTAGATGCGATCTACGAGATGGTAAGACAAAAGGGTATGTTAAACATAAAAGAGGACAATCCCTGTGCCACTGCCGTAAAAGGAGTGCTGGTAAGACATATGATCATACCAGGTCATATTCAAAACTCGGTAGAAGCACTAGATATGCTCTTTTGTGAATTTGGCAGATCCCTGCCCATAAGCCTCATGAGTCAGTATTGCCCTGTTATACCCCAAAGGGATCAGTCTCTGAATAGGACCGTCACAGAGGAGGAGTTTTTAATGGTGCTTGGGCATGCCTTGGAGCTGGGGTTTTTACACCTATTCTTTCAATATCCAGAGGAGGGATTGACCAAACTCTATCTGCCAGATTTTGAATCACAGGATCCCTTTCAGATCACCCGCTCTGATGCCCAAGAGAAGACCTTCAGGGATTTGTGCCCTAACCTCTCACAGAGGTTACAGAGAGAGGAGTAAAAGAGCTCCTCAGATTCTGTTTCCACTGCCACCAACATGGCAGAGTTATAACCGGGCCAGACTGCATTGTCTAACTTGGGATCCGATCTCTTTCCCTTCCCAAGGACCCTCTCCCATTTGGTGTACCCTGGGACGCAGCATTTTGCCATCACCTCCATCACCTCTTCCTCAAAGACCACGTCGTATATGATCAAAAACATCTTCATGGCTCAAGACCTTACCCTTTATTTTTTTCGCTGAGATAGTAGACGGTAGGCACAATGATGAGGCTGACCAAAGTGGAGACAGATAGCCCACCTAACATGGTGATCCCCAATGGATTCCAGGCCTCTGCCCCAACACTTTTGGACACGGCCATGGGTAGCATGCCAAATATGGTTGTCAGTGTGGTCATGAGTACAGGTCTTAGTCTATCCCTTCCCGCCTGGGCCACGGCCTCCCCTAAGGGTAGGCCTCTCTTCCGTAAGAGGTGTGTGTAGTCCAAAAGGACAATGGCATTGTTCACCACTATACCTACCAACATTACCACCCCCATGAAAGACATTATGCCCAGTGTAGTTCCGGTGACAAAAAAGGCAAATATGACCCCTGAGAATGCAAAGGGCACAGAAAACATGATTATAAATGGATCCTTGAGATTTCCAAAAAGGGAGGCCATTACCATATATACCAGGGCAATCCCCAGGATCAAAAGTATGGTGAGATCCTTAAAAACCTTTCCTTGCTCTTCCACCTCACCGCCAAAGTGTATACTGATACCCTTTGGGATGCCCATCTCTGAAAGCCTCTTTTTCACATCCTGGGTAGCAGCACCCAATGACCTCTTATAGGTATCTGCCTCCACCTTTATGATCCTCTGCCTGTTCTTTCTCTCTATCTCTATGGGGCCACTCCCTTGGAGGATATGGGCTATGTTCTTGAGCTTTATGGCCCTTCCATCCTGTGTATATATGGGCACCTCTGGGAGATTTAAGAGCTTGTCCTTGTCCCTTTCGGTGAGCCTGGTAAATATGTCCCACTTATCCCCGGCTTCTCGAAATTCTGTGGGACCCACCCCGTAAAAGTAGTTTCTCACGGTCCAACCCACGGTATAGAGGTTCAATCCCAACTGAGCTGCCTTTTGCCTATCCACCTCTACCCATATCTCGGGTCTGGGATCCTTTTGGGAGATCTCTATATCCACAAGGCCGGGGACCGTCTCCATCTGGGCCTTTAGTCTCCTTGCAAATCCCATGAGCTCTTCCATATCAGAACCCTGGAGTTCCACGCTAATGGGCTTACCTGCACCCATGAGTATAGAAGTTATGGGATCTGTGGCCCTCACCTTTATCTTGGTGATCCCAGGGATCTCCCTCACCCTCTCCCGGAGAGCAGAGGCCACATCCTCAGCAGACCTTCCTCTCTGATCCTTATGAACCAGCTTAAAACCAATGCTTCCCACATTGGGCCCCTGTTCAAATCCCAAGGCCACACCTATCCCCTCCTTTGTCTCACCATCAAAGGCATAGCTGTGCCGCATCTCCTCTGGTCTCACTATCCTGTCTATCTCATCCAGCATGTAATTTACCACCTTGTGGGTCTCCTCTATCCTCGTGCCCTCCTGGAGCCTGAACCTGATCTCCACATCCCCTGTATCCACCTTTGGAAATAGGGATGTGGACAAAAATGGCACAAGACTGAGGCTGAAGACAAAGACGAGGGAGGCAAGGAATATCACCGACTTGGGGTATCTAAGACAGAGGGCCAAAAATCCCTTGTAGAAATCTTCTAAGGCCTTAAGCGCCCTCTCAGTAAGACCAAAAAGCCCTTGGGATCCAGAACTTGGAGGCCTTTCCACCCTTTTGATCCACCTGGAGCCCAACATCGGGATGAGCATCACGGCCACCAGGAGGGAGGCCAAAAGGGTAGCGGTCAGGGTGATCCCTAATTGTTTGAAAATGATACCTGCAAGCCCTGCGAGGAACATCAAGGGGAAAAATATGATTACGGTTGTAAGTGTAGAGGCAGTGATAGCAAGGCCCATCTCAGAGGCCCCGAACATGGCAGAGGTCTTGGGCCTCCCTCCCCTTTCCACATGCCTTGTGATGTTTTCCAACACCACTATGGCATTGTCCACCACCATACCCGAGGCAATGGCAAGGGACATCAATGAGACCAGATTTATGGTGTATCGGAAGATGTACAAGAGTATGAAGGCGATGATAAGTGAGAAGGGGATGGCCAAGGAGATGATAATGGCAGCCCTTATCTGCCTCAAGAATACCAAGGTCACCAGGATCACGAAGAAGATCCCGTAAAAGAGTGTGTTTCTAAGGTTTCTTACCGAAAGTAAGATATTCTCTGAGGCATCCATCACTATATTCATTTCCACATCTGGTGGGAGGACCTCCTTTAGCTCTGTCAGCCTCTTCTTTACCCTGTTTAGGACATCCACGGTGTTTTTCCCGGTTTGCTTTTGGAGTATCAAGACCAGGGCAGGTCGTTTATCCCCCCAACCCATTATGTCTTGGGGTTCAAAGCCATCCTCTATTCTGGCCAAATCCCTCAAGTACACAGGCCTGCCTTGAAAAGACCCTACTATTGTATCCCCTATCTCTTTTGCTGACCCAAACCTCCCCGGTATCCTCACAAAATATTCCCTGGTGCCGGACTTGATACTCCCTGCCGGGATATTTAGGTTTTCCGCTGCCAAAATCTGGTTTATGAGGGAAATGGGTATCTTGTAGGCCTCTAATCTTTCCATATCAAAATAGACATTGATCCTTCTCCTCAGTCCTCCATGTACTATTATGGTGCCCACTCCAGGTACCCTTTTGAGCTCATCCACCACCTTTTTGTCCACTATCTCGTACAGCCTGGGCCAGCTCTTTTCCCCGCTTATGGTCATAAACATGATGGGGGCAGTGGCACTGCTGAATTTAAAGAGTATCGGAGCCTCTGCATCCCTGGGGAGATTCCTCTTTGCGAGCTCAAGCCTGTCCCTTATGTCATTGCTTGCCACATCGAGATCCGTGCCCCAATCAAACTTGAGGGAAACCAAGGATAGGTTGTCGAGGGATTTGGAAGTGAGGGTGTTCAGATTGTTTACGGAGTTTACCACATCCTCTATGGGCTCTGTCACCTCTGTTTCCACGTCCGATGCGCTGGCACCATACCAAGAGGTAAGGATTGAGATGACAGGGGGATCTATATCGGGCAAGATATCCACATTGAGCCTGCTCAGGGCAAAAGAGCCCAAAAGGGCAAGGGCCAAAAAGAGCATCAGGGTCGCTACGGGCTGTTTGACAGAGAACTCTGGGAGTTTCATGGGCTACCTCATGATACCACCTTTATACTGGTGCCGTCTTTTAGCCTGCTCTGTCCTTTTACCACCACAAGCTCGCCCTCCTTTAGGCCCGCCTGTATCTCGGCAAACCCCTCCTCCATTAGGCCCACCTCCACATTTCTCAATTGGGCCCTTTGACCTTCTGCCACAAAGACAAAGTAGGTGCCTGTCCCCGCCATTCTGTTCAATGCCTCTTTAGGGATTGAGATGGCCTCCTTCTGGCCAAGGTGGAGCACAACCCTTGCAAACATCCCTGATCTGAGGAGCAAGTCCTGGTTTTCCACCTTTATTTCCACTGTTCCGCTCCTTGTGAGGGGATCTATGGTGGGGTTTATCACCTCCACCTTCCCCCTGAAGGCCCTGTCAGGATATGCATCCACGTAAAGCTCTGCCTCAACTCCCCTCTTTAGATAAGGGAAGTCCTTTTCTGTTACCAGAGCCACCACCTTTAAGGTCTTGTCCTGTGATATCCTCAGGATTGGCACCTTTGTATCAGAAAGGGTACCTTCGTCCACATACCGATTGGATATATAACCTGTCATGGGCGCCCTGATCTCATGATCCCGAAGATATACATTTAGAAGTTCCAATGAGGCCCTAAGGCTCTCTGCCTGTGCCTTTGCAGCAGAAAGCCCTTCTTCTACAGCAACGGTTTGGGTCTCTATTTGGTCATACCTCTGTTTGGAGACAGCTCCTTCCCTGTATAGCCTCTCGAAGCGCTCCCTATCGGCCTTAAGCAGCCTTAGATTTGCCTCTATCTCCTTGATCTTTGAAAGAGAGGCCTGGTACTGGGCCTCTGTCTGCCGGATCTGGGCCAAAATGGGCTCCTTTTCAAGGCCAATTATAAGCTGACCCTCCTTTACCCAGTCGCCCCTTTCCACGTGTATCCTCTGGATGATCCTGCCTGCTATTTTGGGATAGACATTGACCTCTTGGCTCGCCTTTAAATCACCCACAAGCTGGATCTTTATGGGTAGGGCCTTCTTTTCCACCTTTGCCACCGAAACAGGGACTATGTTTAGCCCCTCATCGCTTGCCATCTCCCCTTTCTTGGGGCCCGCCAAAAGCTTGACCCCGCCCAAGAGTGCTATGATAAAGAGGATCGCTATTAAAAACCTGTTGACCCTATTCTCTTTCACTTTTGGCATTTTGGCCTCCTATCTCTTCCCAATTGCCTTTAAGAGATCCACCTCTGCCAGTTTGTATCCGTAAAGGGCCCTGAAGTAGTTGTTTTCTGCCTGCGTGAGATAGGCCCTAGCATCTAACACCTCTGTGGACGTGGTAATCCCTTCCTGGTATTGAAGATTTGTAATCCGAAAGTTCTCTCTTGCCTGAATCCTTGCAGCCTTGGCGGTATCAACAGAAGCCGTTGCAACCTTCATGTTCTCATAGGCCTGCTTTACCTCTAACAATATTTCATCCTTGAGCTGCTTTAATTTTTCCTCCAGCTGTGCCTTGGTGTGGACTGCCTTATTCACCTCATTTTGTGTCTTTCCCCATTCAAAAAGGGACATCTTGGCCACCACACTAATACTTGCATTATGATCATTGCCGAATTCATTCCTGGAAGCAGCTACATCATCTCCCACCCTCTGGTACTGCCCCACCAGATATATCTGTGGATAGTAGTTACTCTTTGCTATCTTTATGGCAAGGCCAGCCTGCTTTAGCCTTCTATCCATAAGTGCCATTTCAGGTCTGTCTCTGAGGGCCTCCTCATATAGGGAGATAAGCTCCCCTTGTGGGGTCGGTACCGGTTCAACCTCCTTTATCCTTGTGGCTTCTCCTATGGGCCTCCCTATGAGTATGTTGAGAAATGAAACAGCGGTCTCAAGTTCTGCCTCGGCCTTTACCCTTTTTTGTAAGGCATTGGCCAAGGCCACCTGTGATTTTAGGACATCGTTATGGGCCACCAAGCCCTCTTTAAAGAACTTCTCTGCATCCTTTAGGTGTGCCTCCAGCTGATTACATTCATCCTGGGCTATCTCTAAGGCCCTCTTTGCCAAAAGCAGGTTAAAATATGCCCTTTTTACCTGCCTTGTAAGCTCTAAAAGGGCCACCTCCTTTTCGTATTGGGCAATATCTATCCCTAATTCCGCTATCCTCTTCTTACTTATGAGGGCAAAGCCAGTAAACAATGGTTGGCTCATTGTGATCTCCCATGTCACACGATCCCTGTCTGCCACTGTGATCCTATCAGGCATGTGGGGGATCTTAGGGCTTGGGGGACCTGGGATGGGCAGGTTGTTTAGCTTGTCTATGAGCATATTTAGGGCCTGGTTAGGGAAGATCGTATAGGGTTCCTCCTTCAACCTCGTATAGGTATAGCTTGTGGATAGCTTAAAGAGGAGGTCCTTGGATTGAGATGTTCTCTCCTCTGAGGCCCAAAGCTCCCTTTGGATTACCTCTCGTATCTTGGGATTATTCTCTACTGCCTCCTTTATGGCAGTATCTAAGTCCAGCTCCTCTGCCCCCTGGGCCGTTAGGATGGTAATTAGGAGGGAAAAAATTAGGAGCCCCAAAAAAAGTATGGATCCCTTGTGATCTTCAATGTGAGACATTATTGCCTCCTCTTTCAAGGACTGATTCTAAGAGAAAGGAAAGCATGTAGTCCTGGTCACCTGGATAGGGGTTGTTTTCTGGGTCCTCTACCCATTCAAACAGGAGGGCTGTGGTAAGTGAGTCCAAGGCCACCGCCAGGTCCCTTGGCCTGAATCTATTCCTGAATATCCCCTTCTTGATCCCTGACTCAAAGACAGAGGCAAGCTTTGAGAGGAAGGAATTGTATAGTTCCCTGATCTCCTCTTCCATCCCTGCCTTGGGGTTAAATCTTGCCCCCTGGGTCTCTTTTATATAGAGCCTGATAAGAGAGATGTTTTGGGTAAATATCTCCAGTTTTGCCTTTAGATAGTCTTTGAGGGCAGTCATCTCATCCTTAGCCGAGTCTAAGGTGGAGACCACTCTTTCATGAAATCTCTGGCAGTGCTCCAAAAGCAAGGCCTTGTAAAGCTCTTTTTTGTTTTCAAATATGTTGTAGATGGTCCCGACGGCATATTCTGCCCTCTGGGCCACCTCCTGCATGGTGACGTTCTCATAGCCTTTGAGGGAAAAAAGCTGGAGTGCAGCATTCAGGATCTCCTCCCTCTGCCTAAGCCTCTCCCTCTCCTTTCTTGAAAGCCCCTCACTCCCCATATTTGAACCCTAATTCATTTAATGAACAATGGTTCAACATATGAAGTAAAATTTCAGTTGTCAACCAGAAACCTGTGGAGGAGCTTACTCTCTGCTGACCTCTTAATCTGCCCTAAGGCTATGGCCCCTCCTGAACCCTTCCTGGATCTTTTCCCATTTCCTTCTCCATCTTCCTCCTTGGCCTTGCCACGATCTCAAATACTGAGAAAAAGTGAGCGGGATCGGGATCCGGGGGCAATTTTGGAAAAACCAGCTTATCTGATGGATG
>CALKZT010000107.1 GCA_938002815.1 uncultured bacterium | reverse complement strand
ACACTTCCTACAATCTGTACACAAGCAGGTATTTCAAGGGATGACTTTCTTAAAGCATATGAAAAGACTTGATGGCGGCCTTCAGATAACAGCAGGCTTTGCGTCGCTCCAATGGGGACTAAACTAAAAATGGGACAACTACTACAAAAAAATATCAAAGACAGGTATAGCAACATTTCACTTCTTTACAATTACATAGAAAAAAATGGGTTTTCTGAGCTGATGAAGGCTATTGCCTCTCAATGTAAAGACCTCTCCTCTGTCCTCACAGGGATGGAATCCACAGGCTGTTACCATATCAATCTCTTCTCATTCCTCGCTGACAAAGGTATTAAGACTCTGGTCATTAACCCCCTTCTTATTTCTAATTTCGCTAAACTCTCTCTGCGGAAAACCAAAACTGATAAAAAGGACTCCCTTACTATCGCCAGATTCATCCTCCTTCACAAAGATTCCATTGAGCAATTCTCCATCTCTCAGGACACCAGAGATATCAGAGATATTGCCAGAGAACGAGAGACTATCTCCCATCATATCGCTTCTATAAAAAGCGAGATTAGAAGAATCCTTCAGAGCACCTTCCCTGAACTTGAGTCCCTCTGTAATATCTTCACCACAACCATGCTGCTCTTTCTTATGGAGTTCCCCTCTGCAGGCGTTATTAGAGCCTCTAAAGCTAAGGCTATTGCACAGGCCCTTGAACGCTCTGGCAGAGGCAGATAGGTCTCTGTGAGTGCTGAGGATATTATCAAGGCTGCCAAAAACTCTATCGCCTCCAATAGCCTTGCTAAGGAGCTTATCCTGCCCATGAAGATTTCTACTCTCCTCCACCTGATAGAGCAACTTCACGAAATAAGGGAGATCCCATCCAAGCTCTGCAAGTCCCTTACAAAAGACATGGAAATCATTACTTCCATTGACTAAAGCTCACCACTATGAGAAGGGTGCTCTTCACGGGCTATTGCTTCTCCGAAGCACAGTCTGTGTCCTTCTCCTTTCGTCCTTTAAGGGCAGAGAATGCCTTCTTACCCCTAGAGACAGGAATTGCTTTTTGGGAGAGGTAGTTTAGATGATCTATCACCTTATCAAGTACAGAGGTTGGGAAGCCCAGTACTGTCTCTTCAGGTCCTATATCCGTGGCATCCCTGCAACCATAGCAGCCATAGCTTAGGTTCAACTTCCTTTCCAAGTATGGAATGATGGTGGAATCCACGCATGTGGCCTGAAGGATGGCTGTTGAACTCACGATCCTTTCACCACCCGTGGCATGGAGATAAGCCAAGGCAATCCACATGAGTCTTTCTATCTGGTCCTCCACCACTACAACGTCGGGCACAAACTCTGCCTTCTCTAGGGGATAGAGGTGAAGGGCCACTATCTCTCCTGGAACAAAGTGGGGCATCCCCTCAAACATCCTCTTACCCACTGATTCATCCTGCACGATCCCAAAGCCCACAAGCCCCTTTCCTGATCTGAGCCCATCAGGGAGGGGTTTAAAGCCGAAGGCGGCTGCTGAGGCAGGACAGGCAATGCCTTCTGCATCGAGGATTACGCTTTCTCCATGCCTTGCCTTCATAAGCGCCTGGCAGTAGCGGTGTCCCTTTAAGACCTCAGCGTCTTTGGGATAATCCTTCCCCTGGCCGAGGAATCGCACACCCACAGGGTAATAGGAAAGCCCAACGCTGTTTTTCATGTCCTTCCCGGCCTGCCTTATAGAGGCGACCGTATTCTCTCTATGCATTTTATCCCCCTTTTGCTACTTTGCCTTTTCTACAAGATACTCCATCCCCTCTAAGGCTGTGGCAAATGTGGTTGAGGCGAGGGCAAATCGTGTTGTAAGGATCGCCTCCCCAATCTCCTCTTTTGTGACACCTGCACGATGTGCAAGCTTGATAAAGGTCTCTGTACAGAGATGACATCCTACTGCCGTGGATGCCGCAATCATGATTAGGTGTTTGTATTTTGGTGGGATATGGGGTAGTTCCATCACAAATTTTCTCTCCTGTGCCTGTCTGGGGATCCATTCTGGTATGATCTTCGACATGAGCACCATGGGTCGTGGCTCCTCTCCCAGCCCTTGCTCCATCATCTTCAAGATCTCCTCTACACTTTTCCCTTTCTCTTCCATCTTCTTCCTCCTTCTTTTTTATTGACCTACAACTACAGGTCTTCCTTTCCTTACAGAGATAATCTCTGCGGCAATGCTTATTGCTATCTCTTCAGGTGTTTCTGCACCTATATTTAGCCCCATAGGACTTTTAAGTTTTTCAAATACGTCTTCAGTTATCCCCTCTTCCTTTAGTTCATGTTTGATATTTTCCAACTTTCTACGGCTACCTATCATGCCTATATACTTGAACTCTTTTCCTATAAGGTTTCTAAGGATTGCTTTGTCCCTCGAAAATCCCCTCGAAAGGAGCAGGATATATGTCTTGTTATCGGATGGGAGCCCCTTTGCAAAGGATTCCATATCCTCAATACGTAGGTCTTTGATTTCTGAGAAGTATTCTGTTTTTAGATAATCCGGATTATCATCTACTACTGTTACAAGGAAGCCTAACTTTTCCATCATGGGAGCTAACGACCTGGTTATATGTCCTGCTCCGAAGATTATGAGCTTCTCAGGGGGCAAGAGGGGCTCTATATAGACCTCCACCTTGCCTCCGCACATCATGTCGAGGCCATTTTCCCTATCCAGGGTAAATGATGCAGTCCTTGGTCTTTCTTCATGGATGGCATCTAAGGCCTCTTTGATTACTGCCCTTTCAAGGTCTCCTCCACCCAATGTGCCTATAACGCTCCCATCCTGGCACACTATCATCTTTGCGCCGGCCTTTCTGGGGGTAGAACCTTCTGTTCCAATGACAACTGCAAGGGCAGCTGCCCTCCCCCATCTCTTAATTTCCACTAATTTTTCTAACACTGGATCCATTGAGGCCTTTTGGGGCTCTAAATACTCCTCTATTTCATGTTAGGCAATAGCTATTTCACCAATGCTCAACTTTCCTTCCCTTGCCAGCTTCCCTATGAAAAATAGGGTACTCTCCTTGGATACTTTTAATTTAGAGGCAATGTCCTCAGGGGATGCTTTGCCTTTCTCTTTGACAAAGCCTATGATCTCTTCCTCTACATTTTTCAACCACTCTTCAAAAAGCCCACGAATTTCATTTGTGGCATAGGATGACGCATAAGTGGATTCTTGCATAAAGCTTCTCATCTGCTCCATCATCTTTATACACATATCAGTCATGCCACCGGAAATGGCTCCTCCTTTCATCAGGTTTTGCATCATAGTCTGCATCATATCAGACATCATACCCATTCCCATAGTCTTTTCTTCACCTTTCATGGGTTAGCCCTCCCCTTCTTTTTTATTTGTTACCCATTGCTGCATAAAGCACATGGGCGGACATACTATAGTTTTTTTATCCTCTATATCAGCCTCTTCTATCTTAAGTCCTACCAATGACCTGAGAATATCCATAAGTGCCGGCTCTGTGAGACTATAATAGATGAATGCACCCTTTCGCTCAGTGGAGAGGATCCCGCTTTCCCTCAACGGCCTTAGATGAAAAGAAACAAGAGTCTGGGATAGGCCCGTTGCCTCCACAATCTCAGAGACAGACTTCTTATCTTTACCAATGGTCCAGACTATCTTTAGGCGGTTCTTATCGTTTAGGAGTTTAAATAGCCTTGAGAGAATCTCTATTTCCTTAGTGTCTATCATATTGGCATCTCCTCATATGAGCCAATGCTAATATAGTCTGGAAATCTTTTATGTCAAGGACTTATGGGTATCGGGCAAGAACTATTCCAACTGGCTCAGCTCCCTAAATTTGCCCCATTAAAGCCTAATGGCCCTAACAACAAAATAGGCAGTAGGAATAGATGACCACAAAAAGGGGTGAAATTGCCATGCCCCTTCGGGGCTCGTAATGGCAGGATGCTTACCTTCCTGTCATTGGGACCCACCCCTACAAGGTGGCGTAATAATCTCATAAGTTCCCATAGACTGAGAGGAAAAGAAGGCTTGTCCTGAGAGAGCCACTCTTAGCCCTTCGCCAGAAATTTAAAGCCTAAGGCAAGGACTTTGAACGGTATAAAGGGGAAGGGGATGAGAGAGCTCTTCTGAGGCCTTCGACTCCATAGCAATTTCCGGTAAAGGTCAGGCATTGCGGTGAGCCCCAAGGACTCCTGACAATCTCATCTAAGGGGTCCTTAAATTAAACCTCTGGGGAAATTCACCTGAACCCATGAAACAAATTTTTTACACCATTGAGGTATATAAGGAAGCCCTTTTTGCTTGAAATTTTTCTAAGTTAGCCCTATTATTTGCATATTCGGATATAAAAATATAGGTTTTTAAAAATGGAGTCGTTAACACGGCTACATAAGGCCCTTTCTGAGGAGATTAGGCTTAGAATGGTGATGCTCCTTATGGAGAGCGAGTTGTGTGTATGTGATCTAATGAACATTTTTGGACAGCCCCAGTCTAAGATTTCAAGGCATTTGGCGTATCTCAAGAACTCAGGGGTCGTTGGCAACAGGAGAGTTGGGGTATGGATGCATTACTTCTTGAAAAACCCATTAACTGACCTATGGAGCGGTTACCTTGACTTTATGAAGGAAAAACTTTACCATCTGGATCAATTCAAAAAGGATCGAGAAGCCTTAACCGAACTTAAAAAAAGAAACGGATGTAGGGCATTGGGATCAAATAGGAGTTCTAATCATAGTCAAGAAAAACAGATCCATGGCAAGGATAAGGATTTTAGGAAAAAATACAAAAAGGAAATTGTTAGATAGGCTTTTTATCCATAAGATTTTTGTTCTGTGTTTTTTATAGAAAATGTTCATTGATGGGATAAGTAATAAGCTTTTTTAGGTCTTACTAATTTTTGGGCGAAGCTCCATTAGGTACATTTACATCCCTATACAAAAGGGGGAATTTTAATATGTACCTATCATTTAGAAAAGCAAAGTATGATCGGCTGGTACAAAACTTAAAGAGCTGGCCTATAATTTTTATTATCCCTTATCTCTTTCTATGGGCTCTCTTGCCTAATTTCTTAAACAGACTCAGTAGTACTTCAATTTTTGAGCAATCTAGCGAAAATCTTCTGAACACGCTATTAGATCAGATCCTATGGTCTCTCTTTATAGTGTTACAGACACCTTTTCTTAATTATGCTTTCTCCTACCACATAGATGAAGGAAGATCTCTACAGGATGATAGAAGGGAGCAAATTGTCTATTTCTCAGAATCTTTGAATTTTACGTTTGTTTTGACTCCAACTACCTTATTAAAGGGAGTTGCCAATAGGGGCATAGTTTAGGCACGGGCATGATGTTGACTTCCTTGTGAGATGATTTAACCCCAAAGGAGGTGGGACATGGAAATAAAGAGGGAATTTGAGGATTTTGCGGCAAAGAAGATTGCCCATGCCATAAGCGACCTCCTTGGTCATATATCCGATGAAAACCTAATTCGGCTTACACACCTTGCTGAAAAACTGACAGAAGACCAGGAGGTATTATCGGCGATACGGGGCGTAAGAACTCGCCTAAGCGACCCTAAGCATCCCACGAGGAGGCTCTTTCATAGGGTCTTAGATTACCTTTCGCCAAGAAACAGAAAGATAATATTCGAGACCTTCTTCTATAGGGCCTGCTTCCTTGGGAACAAGAAGAGGGATATATTCGAAAAGGAATATGGCTTCAGGCCACCCTTTGTTATGATCCTTTCTCCTACCTATCACTGTAATTTGAGGTGTAAAGGCTGTTACACCTTGGGCTACGGCACCAAACCTGAGTTACCATACGAAATAGTGGATATGGTCCTAAAAGAATGTGATGAGATGGGAATAAATTTTGTCACCGTATTGGGTGGCGAACCACTTGTTTACCCACATCTCTTCCGCATGATAGAAGAACACCCAGAGATATTCTTCCAGGTCTATACCAACGGGACCTTGATGACAAAGGAATACGCAAGGAGATTCTCAGAACTGGGGAATACCTTGGTGGTTATCAGCATAGAAGGTTATGAGGAAGAAACAGATCGCTGGAGAGGTAAGGGTGTATACAAGAAGATCATGAATGCCTTTGAGTACCTAAATGAAGCCAGAGTCCTTGTGGGCTCCTCAGCAACAGTGACCAGTGAGAATGTATATACCGTCTCCTCAGAGGAATTTGTAGACCACATGATGAACTGCGGTTCTTTTCTACAGAACTACTATCTCTACATACCTGTAAACGGGAAGGCAGACTTTTCCCTTAT
The DNA here is from genome assembly GCA_938002815.1 of uncultured bacterium. Taxonomy (GTDB): domain Bacteria; phylum Desulfobacterota; class DSM-4660; order Desulfatiglandales; family CALKZT01; genus CALKZT01. Next base: position 24,410 of record CALKZT010000107.1, on the reverse strand, counting down.
GGTTACTCCAGAGCAGAGGGACCATCTCCGTAGGCAGGTGATGTATTTCAGAGCTACCAAGCCTATGTTTTTCCTGGATTTTTGGAACGACGGTCCCCATGTGGAGGGTTGCATAGCAGGGGGGAGGAGATACTTCCATCTTAATGCAAAGGGTGACATTGAACCATGTGTATATACTCATGTGGCCTTGGATAATATAAGAAATACCACCTTGAAAGAGGCCCTAAACAGTCCCCTATTCCAGGCCATAAGAAAGAGGCAGCCTCATAACTCTAACCACTTACGGCCCTGTATGATCATAGACAACCCCCATGTGATGAGGGAAATTATTGCTGAAGTGAAGCCTTACTTCACCCATCCTGGTGCAGAGGAGATATATACTATTAGAAGTAAAGAACTGGACAGTTACGCAGAGAGATTTGGAAAGTTTGCAGATAGGGTTTGGGAGACAGAGTATATGATGCAACAGTAAAACACCTTTTACCAGAATAGGGCGGTAAAAAAGTCCAACCCAGTTTCCCAATATCCTGTTAGCTTTTTGGGGGTGCGAACATGCTCCTAAAAATTGAAGATCCGAAGGTGTCTACTGAACTAAAGCTTATTCCCAAAAATCACTGGTCACTTATTGATTACATCAGTGTCGGGGTTAAAGGATTTCCACCAGGTGGTCTTGTAGGAATAGACATCACTAGCCGATGCAACCTCAATTGCAGACATTGTTATTTTAGGAGAGGCCACAATGTTTCAGAACTTTCTTTTGAGGAGTGGGTCGCTAAACTAAAAGAGCTAAAAAGAGACGGCGCTGCTCTATACATCTGCGGTTGGTTGGGAGGAGAGCCTCTTCTCAGGGTTGATGTACTTGAGATGGCGAAAAGATTTTTTAAATCTAATGTTATTTTCACCAATGGCACTCAAGAGCTTCCATCCTGGGAGGACTGCACGTTTGTTGTGTCTGTCCCAGGGACTCGCAAGACCTATAGTTACATCACAGGAACAGACGATAAAGTATACGATATGGTTAAAGAGCACGCAGACAGGCCAGAGCTTGACATTGTGGTTTCCTTCTGCATAACTCGACAGAATAGAGATTGTATCGAGCCATTTTTAGAGGAATGGAGTAAGGATGTTGGAATAAAAGGGGTCTTCTTCGAATTTTACACCCCTGCAAAAGGTGAGGGTACTGAGATGTGGCTCGACTGGGACGAAAGAGATAGGGTCATGGATAGGCTCTTTGAATTAAAGAGAGTTTACGGCGACTTTATCCACAATAGTTTTCAGATCTTAAACCTCATGAGATCAAAAAGGGTTCGTCAAATATTGCTGGATTGCCCCTTTGGTAGAGTTGGCCTGAGTCTCGATTCCATGGGCAGACAAAAGTTTCCATGTACCCTTGGTCCCTCTGCCGACTGCTCTCGCTGCGGTTGCATTCTTCCCGTATTTTCAGTTCTGCTCCATAAAAGAAGCTTACTGTTAGCTGCTTTTTTTGCATTTTTGTTTCGTATGATGAGAGATTACAGGCGCTTCCGTGTTAAGGACAAGCCTCCACATTAATCTTGGTGCAACCACCTAAGCTATTTTTAACCTGAACTTTTCGGATACTCTGGACACATCGATGATTATGCACACCACAATCTCAGGTGCGATTAACTTTATAGAAAAGATTAGCATCACAATTTTCAGAAGTTGTTTCAATCTGGAGCGTACTGTGAGTTATACCATTTTTCCTAAGCATATCCTCTATACTATATTTTGTTCTTTCCACGTCATTAAGTGTAGTATTTTTTATAATTATATGTGCAGTAAAGGCGATATCATTTTGTGAAACGGTTAAAAGATGGACATGATGGACCCCTAATACATCTGGTAATTCCTGTATTTTCCTTACAATTTCATCTATGTTAAAACCCTTCGGTGTGAAGTTGAGAAACACGAAGAGAGTATCATGTATAAGTCTTCCACTACCCCACATGATGGTGAGGCTAATTAAGAGGCTTGCAATCGGGTCGGCGTAGACCCAGCCTGTAAAATAGATTATTATTCCTGAAGTTATCACACCTAAAGAAGAGAGAGTGTCTCCAAGTATATGGAGCCAGACGGCCCTAAGATTCACATCCTCGTGATCGTGACCGAGGATAATTGCCATCAAGAGGTTCCCTGAGAGGCCCAGGAATGCAATTGGTAGCATTATGGTAATATCGATCTCTGCAGGGGATAGAAACCTCTGATAGGCCTCATAGAGGAGGAAGACTGATAGAAGAAGGAGGCTTACGCCGTTTATCAATGCGGCCAGTAGGCCTACGCGCTGGTAGCCTAAGGTGGCCCTTCTGTCAGGAGGTCTCCTGCCTATACGCTCAGCTAGAAGTCCTAGCCCCACTGCCAATGAATCGATAAGCATATGCCCAGCGTCACTCAAAAGCGCAAGGCTGTGGCTGAGATAGCCCCCAATTACCTCCCCAGCCAGTATAGCAATGCTTACAAAAAAAGTTATCCTAAGACGCCTTTCTTTTGCCATCCCTGATAAGTAGGCTCAAATATAAATTTTTCTCGCCCCCTTATTTACAACCTACACTTAAAAAAGGCAATGCCTTGTCTTCCGTAGCCTTTAGTTGCCTTAGTAGAATCGGATTATCCTCTATTTATGGGAGACTCCTAAATCCCTAAAGGATCTCATGCTAAGCACCTCTTCTGGGATTACTAGGACCTTAACGGAGAATCTTTTAGAGGGCATGGGGTATTCCAAAATAAGTTTTTGGGATGAGCGGTTTAGGGAGAGTCCTATCTTTCTTTTGCCTTGATTTTAAATAGTGCTGAAGGTAATTTGTAGCTATTTTAAAGCTATGGAAGGAGGGGAAGAATCTAAATTCAGGAGGGTTTTATGGGAAAGGTAGCTATAATTGGGGTTGGTCAGAGTAGCTTCGTGAGGGGCTACCCTGGTTCCATAAGGGAGCTCGCCTTTGAAGGTTTTAAAGAGGCCTTGAAGGATGCCAGGATCACCACGGCGGAGATAGATGCCTCTGTGATATGTTCTGCGCCAGAATACGACAAACAAAGGTCACCATCTGGTGTTATAGCGGAATATTTGGGGCTCACGCCGCAACCTACATTCTATGTGGAGACCCTTTGCTCATCCAGCAGCACGGGGCTAAGGCTTGCCTATAGTCTGGTAAAATCGGGCCTCCACAAGGTAGTTGCAGTCATAGGGTTTCAGAAGATGTCAGAGATAAGTTCACAAGAGAGCCAGGAAAGGATGGGGAGGGGTGCAGATATCCAGTGGGAAAGCCCATTTGGGACAATGATGCCTGCCTATTATGCCATGTATGCCCGGGCCCATATGGAAAGGTATGGTACGACCTTAGAGGACCTTGCCCTAATTAGGGTAAAATCTTCGGTCTACGGGCAGATGAATGAAAAGGCGGTCTATAGAAAACCAGTCACCCTCGAGATGTTTGAGGACCCACAAAATCCCATGTCGGGCCCTGTGGCATCTCCTCTCAGGGTAGGGGACTGTTGTGCCAATGCAGATGGAAGCTCCTGTGTCATAGTGGCCAATGAGGAAATGGCCAAGAGCCTATGCGAAAAACCTGTCTGGATCCTTGGAATAGGGGCTGCATCTGCACCTGTAAATCTTGCAGGAAGGGATCTCTTCACAGGTCTCAGCGTGGCCCAAAGGGCAGCTGAGGTAGCTTACAAGATGGCAGGCGTTGGGCCAAAGGACATAGATGTGGCTGAGGTGCACGATTGCTTTACCATTGCAGAGCTAATGGCTTATGAGAATCTGGGGTTCGCAAAACCAGGGGAGGGAAAGGAGCTCATCAGGGGCAGAGAGACATATAAGGAAGGAAGTATCCCCGTAAATGTGGATGGTGGGCTCCTTTCAAAGGGTCATCCCATAGGTGCCACAGGGGGATCCCAGATAAGGACAATCGTTTTGCAGCTAAGGGGTGAAGCCGGTCCTATGCAGGTGAAGGACCCTGAGATAGGATTGGTACACAACATAGGCGGCGTGGGATTATACGGCAATGTAACCATCTTGGGGAGGTAAAAATGGCTCAGCAGAAAAAAGAGATAGATGACCGCTTTAAGAGGTTTGGCACCGTAAGCTTTACTGCCATAACAAAGGTAAATGAATTTGTGGGTTTCTTGGAGAAAGGGGTCTTGGCTGGCACCATATGTAAGGACTGTGGGATAAAGTTCTTTCCACCAAGGGCCGACTGCTATAAGTGCCTGGGAAGCAACATGGAGTGGTTCCCAATTCAAGGGATTGGAAGACTTGTGACCTATAGCAGACTCCAGTATGCCCCCTCAGGGTTCGAAAAGGAGGTCCCTTACAGTATTGCCCTCCTGGACTATGGAGATTTCAAGGTCTTTGGGAGGCTTAGCCCTGATCTAAGGGAAGAGGAGATTCAGCTGGGTATGGAAATGAGGCCCAAGGTGGTTTCCACCCCCGACGGCCAGCTTACCTACGTATTTGAAAAGGCCTAAGGTATGAGGGGCAAGGACCCTTTCGGATCACCTCTGGGTCTTTGTCTCCTTCAATAGCTCTTTTATCTCTTCTTTAAGTTTGTAGTCAGCCGTAATGGACATGGCCTTGTCCAGGTGAAAGGAGGCCTTCTTTGGGTCTCCTGACTTTAGATAATAGAGCCCCAGATTGAAGTGGGCCAGATCCGTCTTGCCCTGCCTTCCCAGTATGTTTGCCAGCTTATAGTACACGTCAGGGTTCAGATAACCTACCTTATTTCCCAGATAGATAAGCCTTCTAAGATATACCAATGAAGTTTGATCATCTCCTCTATCCATTGAGGCTTCAGCCATGAGGTAATGGGCATAGTAGTCCTCCTCATTTTGTGCCAAGACCTCCTTTAGGTACCGCTGTGCCGTCTCTGGATCCCCTGATTCAAGAAATGCAACTGCCAAGTAGGTCTTTAGGAGCTGGATGTGGGGTGCCAATTGGACGGCCTCCAGGAAATATCTCTTGGCAGTTCTATAGTCCCTTTCCCTCATCTTTGCCACCCCAAGCCCAAAGAGGTATTCGGGGGCCCTTGGGTATTTTTTCAACATACCTTCGTAAAAGGAGACCGCATCATCTGTTTCCCTGGTCCAGGCAACAATTATTGCCCTGATGAAAGGGTACGATTCCTTCAATTTCTCCCCCTTGGGGTTTCTTTTTAAGTCTTTTAGCTCTGCTATCATGGAATCTAATTTGGCCATCCTCTCGGCAGTTGTGGGGTGTGTAAGTAGATATGGAGGGATCTTCTCTCCGGCAAAATGGGTCTCTCTTTGGAGCTCCTTATGGAGCTGGATCAAGGCCCTGGGGTCAAAGCCTGCCTCATACATGTATCTCAATCCCAGCTGGTCTGCCTGCCTCTCGTCTTCCCTGCTGTAGGCAAGCTGCATTTGCACACCAGCAGCCATCGAACCTGCCATTATTGCCTCGCCTGGCGCTCCACCTACTAGGGCACCCAGAAGCATCCCGCCAAGGGTAGCCAGGCCTGATTTGTAAGACTGAGAGATCTTGTTACTTATATGTCTGAAGCTTACATGGGCAAGCTCGTGGGCGATTACCCCACTAAGTCTGTCTAAATCCTCTAATCTCTCTATGAGTCCGGTAAAGAGGAAGAGGTTCCCTCCAGGGGCTGCAAAGGCATTTAGGTCCCCTTTTTTTAGGAGATAGATTGAGATGTCAAAGGGTTTGTTTGTCTCCTGTTCATAGAGGAGATCCACTAATTCCTTCAAAAACATCAAAGGATAGGGTTCTTCTAAGAACTCAAAGTGTTCCTTGGCCTTGAGGACAAATTCCTTTCCGAGCCGTCTCTCCTCATCGGTACTCATGGCCCAGGCACCAGAAGGGAGTATATGAAGCCCTAAGAGGAGGATCCAGCTCAGTAAAGCTAAAGTGTATGACCTGAGATTTGTCATTCCAGTCTTACCAGGGGGGCTTCGGTCCAGAGACCCTCTAAATCATAATAGGCCCTCAAAGGCTCATAGAAGATATGCACCACAAAGTCCCCATAGTCCAACAATACCCAGTGCCCTTCTCTCTCGCCTTCGACCCCCAGTGGTCTTATGCCCTTTTCCTCTAATCTTTCCCTCAAATGCCTACTAACTGCCTGGACCTGCCTTGTGCTCCTGCAGCTTAGGATCAGGAAAAAGTCCGTGAGGCTTGTGAGTTTACCCACCTCCAATAGCACCGGGTCCTCTGCCTTTCTCTCTAACACATAAGCAGCCGCCAGCTTGGCCTTCTCTATGGACCTCATGGGGCTATGTACAGGCCGTTTGCTCTGACGTATTCGTTTACCTTATCTGGAACCAGATACCTTATGGACTTGCCCTCCCTCCTAAGCCTCCTCACCAGGCTTCCAGATATTTGGATAGATGTCGGTTTAAAGAATATAATCTTTTTTTGGGAATACAAGGTCCATTCTGTGTTGCTCTCTTGGGAAAAGGCTATCTTTAGCCCGGAGAGATAATCTCTTATGGCATCCATGTGCCCTGGATCCCTGATTAAGATCACAAAGCTGGTGATGGAAAATAGCCTTTCAAATTCCTTCCAAGTGTGAATCTCCAAGAATGCCTCTGATCCCAGGATAAAGAAGGTATCAAGGGATTCCCTCCCAATGATCCCCAGTGTCTCCACCGTATAAGAAGGGCCTCTCCTTTTGCCCTCTATATCGGAGACCTCTAATCTAGGCTCCCCTTCGACCGAGAGTTTTAGCATCTCATAGCGGTGGTAAAAGCTTGTAATATCCGGGCGTCTCTTGTGGGGGGGGATCCCAGCAGGGATCAAAATCACCTTTTGAAAACCCAAGGTCTCAACCACCTCAAGGGCAGCCCTTAGGTGTCCTATATGGACTGGGTCGAAGGTCCCACCAAATATACCCAGAGGTCCATGGGAGGAAGGGCTCATTCCCTCAACTGCCCGTCCCCAAATACCACAAACTTGGTAGTGGTCAACTCCTCCAGGCCCATAGGGCCAAAGGCATGGAGCTTTGTGGTGCTGATCCCAATCTCTGCCCCCAGACCCAGTTGAAAACCATCGTTGAAACGGGTGGAGGCATTTACAAGTACCACTGAAGAGTCCACCCCCTCCAAGAACCTCATCGCCCTCTTGTGGTCCTTAGTGACTATTGTATCGGTATGCTTAGAGCCGTATCTTTCTATATGGGCCAGGGCCTCTTTTAGGTTTTTCACTACCTTCACCGAGAGTATCAGGTCCAGATACTCTGTAGACCAGTCCTCTTCAGTGGCAGGAACCACATCCGGGACGATTGCCCTTGTCTCTTCACACCCCCTGATCTCGACTCCCTTTTTTCTATATCTTTTAATCATCTCTGGCAAAAACTCCTCTGCCACGGCCCTGTGTACCAGCAATGTTTCCATGGCGTTACATACCTCAGGTCTCTGGACCTTTGCGTTCATGCATATCTCATAGGCCATCTCCAGATCTGCAAACTCATCCACATAGACGTGGCAGACCCCCTTGTAGTGCTTCAGGACAGGGATCTTGCTATTCTCCGCCACAAATCTGATAAGTCCCTCTCCCCCACGGGGTATGATGAGATCTATGTATTCGTCCAACCCCAACAAGACCTCTACTGCCTCCCTATCTGTGGTAGGAATGACCTGAATTGCCCCTTTCGGAACCTGTGCCTTCTCCAGGGCCTTGGAAATGACCTTTTCTAAGGCAAGGTTTGAGTGTATGGCCTCGCTTCCGCCCTTCAGTATCACTGCATTCCCACTCTTTAGACACAAAGAGGCTGCATCCACAGTGACATTGGGCCTTGATTCATATATGAAGCCTATCACACCCAATGGGATCCTCATCCTCCCCACCAAAAGGCCATTGGGTCTTCTCCACATCCTTGTTATCTCCCCCACAGGGTCAGGGAGACTGGCCACTTCCAGGATTCCATCCACCATGGATCTTAAGACCTTTTCATCCATTCTGAGGCGGCCTATCATAGGTAAGGGAAGCCCTTCTCTCTTTGCACTTTCTATGTCTTTTTGGTTTTCCGAAAACAAAAAGTCCCTCTCCTGCCAGAGAAGTTCTGCCATCTCCTTTAGTGCCATATCCTTTTGTGTGCGGCCCAGAGACCTCAAATGGCTCTTAGCCTCCACTGCCTTACGCGCCATTTCAAGGATCAGATCTCTTGTGGACATCTCACACCCCTACTTAAATCTTGAGATGAGCACCAAATTATTTCTGTGAATTACCTCGTCTTCTGTTTTAAAACCCAGGACCCTTTCCAACTCTTTACTGCTCTTCCCCATCACCTTTTCAAGATCCGCGGCCTTGTAATTTACAATGCCTACACCCAGTGTCTCACCCTTCTGGTTTCTTATGAGCACAGGATCCCCTCGTTCAAAGGATCCGTCCACCCTTGAAATCCCGGACGGCAATAGGCTTTTGCCGTTCAAGAGAAGCGCCTCCTCTGCTCCCTGATCTATCATTAGGACACCCTTTGGGTAAGAACCAAAGGCAAGCCAGTGCTTCTTCTTTGGGATCCGCTGCCCAAAGGGCAATATCAGGGTGCCAATATCTTCTCCCTTCAGGAGCCTGGATACCACCCTTTCCTTGTTCCCGTTGGCAATAACCGTAGGGATCCCTGCCATGGCAACCTTCTTGGCTGCCAAGAGCTTGCTTTCCATACCCCCGGTCCCAAAGAGACTCTTGTCTTTGCTTGCATAAGAAAGGACAGCTTTGTCGACTCTCTCCACCAAAGAGACGAGTCTTGCATCAGGGAACTCTTTTGGATCTCTGTCGTAGAGGCCCTCTGTGCTGGTGAGGTTAACAAAGAGGTGGCATTCGGTAAATATGGAGATGAGGGCAGCGAGGGTATCGTTGTCCCCAAATTTGATCTCTTCCACTGCCACCGTATCATTCTCATTTATAATGGGGATCACACCCCAGTGGAGGAGCGTAAAGAGGGTATTTATTATATTTAGGTACCTTTTGCGGGATCCCAGGTCCTCCTTAGTGATGAGTATCTGGGCGACCCGGATCCCCCATCTCTCAAACCCCTTTTCATACATCCCCATCAAGGCACCTTGGCCTATGGAGGCAAGGGCCTGGAGCTGAGAGAGCTCTTTTGGCCGAATTGTCAGGCCCATCTTCCTTAACCCCGAAGAGATGGCCCCGGAGGAGACCATGATCACCTCAATACCCATGGATCTTACTATGGCTATATCCTCGCAGAGTCTTTCTATGACATCCTCTTTGGGGCCCTGAGGACCTGTTAGGACATTGCTGCCCACCTTCACAAGGATCCTCTTAGGCTGCCCCAATATTTCCCTTCGTTCCACAGACATCCTCTGAAAAGATCTCCTCCAACATGAGGACCAGGGACTGGAGATTTTCACCTGTGAGGGCAGAGACAGCTATGGCCTTTTCGCCCCTCCCTTGAAGAGAAGTCAAGAGCTCTTTTAGATCCCTACTTGCCTTCTCCCCTAGGTCTATCTTGTTTATGGCTATAATCCTAGGCCTCAATACCAGTTCAGGGTTGTAGGCCTTTAGCTCCTCTAAGAGTATATCCAAATCCTCCAAGGGCGAACCCCCTGGAAAATAGTCAAGGGACAAAAGTATCAAAAGAAGCCTTGTCCTCTCTATGTGTCTTAAAAAGAGGTGCCCAAGGCCTCTCCCTTGAGAGGCACCCTCTACGAGTCCCGGGATGTCGGCAATCAGAATGGATCTCTCCCCTTTTGAGGGAAGTACACCTACATGTGGTGAGAGGGTAGTAAAGGGGAAATCTGCCACCTTGGGCCGGGCATTGGTGAGTTGGGATAGGAGGGTAGACTTTCCGGCATTGGGAAGTCCCACAAGTCCAACATCTGCTATGGTCTTGAGGGTAAGCCTGAGTCTTTTCTCTTCACCCTGCTTGCCCTTGCCTGCGAAACGGGGTGCCCTGTTGGTGGGTGATCTGAAGAACTTGTTACCTTTTCCACCGGCCCCTCCCTTGGCAACAAGGAGGGTCTCTCCATCCGTGAGGAGTTCCTTTAGAAGCATTCCTGTACCGAGGTCCACCACCACGGTACCAAGAGGCACATCCAAGATGAGGTCTCTCCCCCTTCTTCCGTCCCTGTCGTTGCCCTGCCCGTGAGTTCCATCCTGGGCCCGAAAGTCCTTCTTGTAACGGTAAGGTTCCAGGCTATTGAGCTCCCTGGTGGCCCTGAGATACACACTTCCCCCCTCTCCCCCATTTCCACCATCCGGGCCTGCCTTGGGCTGGAATCTTCTGTGTGCGAAACTCACACATCCACTACCCCCGTCACCTCCTCTGACGGTAATCACTACGTCATCAAAAAAGGCCATGGGGATAGTTGGATGGAGAGTTCTCGACCTTAAAGGGGATAGACAGAGACCCTTTTGGCCCCTTTATCCTTACCTTCGAAGACAACCTTTCCGTCTACCTTGGCAAAGAGGGTATAATCTCTGCCCATACCAACGTTTCTGCCTGGGTGAAAGGAGGTTCCCTTCTGTCTTACAATAATATTGCCGGCCTTTACCACCTGGCCACCAAACCTCTTGACCCCATACCTCTGCCCAGGGCTGTCTCTGCCGTTTCTGGAGCTACCCCCAGCCTTCTTGTGTGCCATATTTTCCCTCCTACTGAGCTAAGATTTCAGATATCCTTACGGTGGTAAACCACTGCCTGTGGCCCCTGAGTCTCTTGAAGCCCTTTCTCCTCTTATATTTGAAAACCACTACCTTTCTGGCCTTTGCTGTCCTCACTACCACGCCTTTTACGCGAACACCTTCCAGCACAGGGTTACCCACCTTTATGCCCTCTCCCTCTTTGAGGAGCAATACCTGATCAAAGACTACCTCTTGACCCCTTTCGCCGTCTAATTTCTCCACATCCACAAGATCACCGGGTGATACCCTATACTGTTTGCCTCCTGTACTAATGACCGCATACATAGTTCAATCCTCCAAGATACCTCTCCGATCTCTAAAAAGAATAATTTATATGCCCCTAAATACCAGGAGTCAAGGACCAAAAATAAGAGGAAAAATTATCCTTCCATAGAGAGCCCATTTCACAGGCTATTTTGGTATAACTTTGCACCAATAAAGCCCATTCGCCTACTTCCCTAAGCTGAAAATGGGGCCCTTCCAAGTACCAGACACACCACCTTTTTTGCCCCTCCCCTCTTTAGGAGCTTTGCACATTCACTCAGGGTACTACCTGTGGTGGCAACATCATCCACAAGGAGAATGGATTTACCCGCTATCTTTTCCCTCTCCTTCAGTCCGAAGACACCCTTTACGTTGGCCTCCCTCTCTTTCATGTTTAGGCCTGTCTGGCTCTTGGTATAGACATTGCGCCTAATGGCATCTTTCAGGATTTGGATGCCGATTACCTCTCTTATCCCATAGCTCAAAAGCAAGGTCTGATTAAACCCTCTCTCCTTCTCCCTTTTGGGATGTAGTGGCACCGGGATCAAGATCTCATCCCCCTTGAGGGGGTATCTTTCCCGTAAGAACCTCCCCATGACATTTCCGAGGGATTTGCCCTCTCTACCTGAGGAGCCATATTTGAACTGGGCTATGATCTTCTCAATCCCTCTCTCATAGACAAAGGGGGATAGGAGCAGGTCGAAATGGGGCCTCTTTCGGATACAATAACCACACAGATGTGACTCAGCGGAGGAAGTCCTAAAGGGTGTTGAACAGAGGACACAAAAGGGAGGCTTTAAAACCGATATCTGGTCCTTACATCCTGGACATACATTAAGGCCAAAGAGATCTTCATTTTCTGTACCTATGCTTAGGGCTTTATCGCATATGAGGCAACTGGGTGGGAAAAGAATCGTCAAAAAGCCTTTTAGAAATTGCCACAGCTCAGAAAGAACAGGTCTTTTATTAAGCTCCATCAGAAACTATTTCGTGCCATGCCTTTACAAAATCAAGATGAGAGCATTCTGGATCTATCCCAGGACATGCAATTTTGGCTATAAAAAAACTTTGCTCATCTTCAATATTTGCCCTAAAAAAGGGCCAAAGTCTACATATAGAAGGCTTAACCTCATGAATTGAACACTGCTTTTGGTTGCTATAAAAGATACAATATCCAGTATCATTTTGTATGAGCCTAAGTTTACCATTCTTTAGCTCAAGATAATTCTTTTTAAATTCAGCTTTATTTAGCTTAAGATATGAAGATATAGTTTCTATTTCATCTTCTCCTAAATATATTCCTCCTCTGCCTTTGCAGCATTTTCCACACATTTTACATTCAAAAACTTTTCTCATGACAAAGCATCCTTCAATTAAAACTGTGATTTCTACAAATAACTTTTCTCAGTTTAGTTACCAATCTATATAAACCTTCACTTCTTTGTTGATCTTTTTGTCAAAAAATTTCACATACCCGTTTTTAACCCCGTAAAGATATAAATCCTTCGTCAGTTCTACATCCACTTTACAATATTCTGAGAGCTTTTCAAAATTTCCCTCCCTGAACCATTTTATTGCATCCAATCCATTTCCAATTTTATCTCTGTTAAGGGTGGCCTTGGAAACAGAGTTTAGGCTTACCTTTCTCCTGCATGCCTTATAGATGGCCTGAAGGATGTCAAGGGTAGGGAGCCTGTTTAAGGGTTTCTGGGTATAATAGGAGAGTACCTTGTAATCAAAGTCCCTGATATTGAACCCCACCACAAGTTCTGCTCCATATAGCTCCTCTATTAGCTTTGGTATATCTTCCTCCCGAAAGAATTTGTAGGAGTCGGAAGAGAGATCGTAAAGACAGGCAACTGAGATCCTCATGAGGTGGGAGTTCTTCCAACCCCCCACCTCATTGGTGGTCATTTGGGTCTCAAGGTCAAGGAAGACGACCCTGGAAGGCCTCCCCTTTGGGAGTGTGCCTTTAGGTATGGCACCAATTTCCTCTATCTGGGTCTCTCCCAGGAGCATTTTTAAGACCATTATAGCAGCCTCTTTGTCCAAAGGCCTATTGCCCGATCCACATTTAGGGGAATGGATACACGAGGGGCAGCCTCCTTCACAGGCACAGCCCTTTATCTGTTCCAACGTCTTTTTTAAAAGGGGCCCTATGATTTCAAAGGCCTTTTCAGAGAGCCCAACTCCCCCTGGGTAACCGTCATAGAGAAAGATGCCAGGGGTATCCAATTGTGGATGGTAGGTATAGCTTATTCCGCCGATATCATTTCTGTCACAGAGGACAAAGAGTGGGAAAAGCCCAAGGGTGGCATGTTCCACCGCATGGATTCCTCCCATAAAATGTAGCCCGGTCTTCTCGAGCTTTGCCTTGATGGCTGGATGTATCTTGATCCAGATCCCTACGGTGTCAAAAATAATGGGTGGAAGGTCCAAGGATGAGATCCCAAGGAGTATTTGACCTGGAAAAGACCTCTTTTCATAACCTGTGATGAGTTCTGTCACCTTCACGTGACATAAGCCCACATGGAAATTTTTGAACTCCCCTTCATCAATAGTCCTCAGGATCTCAGTTTCTTTCTCGGATCTGATCCTTGTGAAATAGTTTATATGAGTCTCTGAGGCAATTATGTCTCGCTTATCCATGTCCAGGTGCTGGATCTGATACCTCTTACCCATGTGAAGGTATATTGCTCCAGGATGACATTCTTTAAGGGCCCTGTAACCGTCAATGGTACCAATTGCCTCCCCTGTTGAGGAATCAAAGATACCAAAGGATTCACCTGTACTCCTTATGTCCACATCCCTTTGGGGATTCTTCCGTACACTAAACCATGTTTCGTTTTTTATATCCCTGATGAGAAGCCCTTTTTCCTCTAATTCTTGAATGGTGGCCCGAAAGTCCTTGGGCCAATAGGGTTCATCTTCAGAGGTCAAAGGTATCTCTGAGGCAGCACAGGGGAGGTGATCCTTTACTATATAGGGATTATATCTATCCAGTACAGCATCCTCTACCTTTCTTTGGAAAAACTCCTTTGGGTTCCTCATGAAATATTGATCCAGGGCATCTTCCTTGGCTATAAGGCAAGTTATAGATTCCTGGTTTCCCCTTCCAACCCTTCCACTCCTCTGAAGTGTGGTCATTATTGTGCCAGGATAGCCCACAAGGATGCAGGCCTCCAGCAGGCCTATGTCTATACCAAGTTCTAAGGCACTGGTGCTTATAACACCCAAAAGTTCTCCTTTTGCCAGGGACCTTTCTATAGCCCTTCTCTGGTGGGGCAAAAACCCTGCCCTGTATGGCCTTACCTTGTGACTTAAAGGACCAAGGGCCTCTTGGCTCCATATATACAGGAGCTCTGTTACAAATCTGGATTGGGTGAAGGCAATGGTTCTTATCCTGTGCCTTATGAGATGGCAAAAGAGCCTTCCTGCAAATACATTTGGGTTTTCAGGGGGATTGAAAAAGACGAAGTCATGGGGGACTTTTGGAGATGTAGAGGCCGAAACCTCTTCTACTGGTCCGCCCACAAGCCTTTCACCAAATTCCTTTGGGTTACCCAAGGTGGCGGATAAAAGGATGAATCTGGGATCTGCACCATAATACCTACAGATTCTCTTAAGCCTCTTTATGATCTGATGGACATGGGAGCCAAATACCCCTTTATATACATGCACTTCGTCCAAGATCACATAACATAGACGGGACAAGAACTCCTTCCAAGAATGATGATAAGGGAGTATGGAGCGATGAAGCATATCGGGATTTGTGAGTATTATGCCCGGAGGCCTGGATTTGATGATCCTCCTCTGGTGGTTTGAGGTATCTCCATCATAGATGGCCAGGCCGATCCCAAAAGGCCCGGTATAGCTTTGGAGTCTTCTTATCTGATCCTGTGCCAATGCCTTAAGGGGTGTGATATAGAGGAATGTGGAATCTGGATTTTTTAGATTTTGCCGTATCAGCTCAATGGTGTATATGAGGGTCTTGCCGCTGGCAGTCCCAGTGGAGACAATGAGGTTTTTCCCCTCTCTAATTATCTTTAAGGCCTCCACCTGGTGTCTGTATAGCCTGGTTATGCCGTTTTCCTCTAATAGTCTTTTGAGCCTGGATGGGAGTTCTATCTCGCCAAAAATGGCAGGGGCCTCCCTTTGGACATGGTGGTAGACCAAAGAGGCCTCTGAATCGGGCAGGCTTAGAACTATTCCCAGTAACCTAGATTTCAAATACCCCCCAAAAAGGGCTACACCTTTTTGAACTTCTTCTTCAGCTCTTCTTGTATCTGTTCGTCACTGGGTTTTTCTAAATTTGCTTCTATTTCCCTTACCACCTCCAGGGCAGGTTTCAGGATGTTGGTCATAAAGGTGTCCCCTTCTGAACTCCAGGCGCTCCAACCGTCTACGTCTATATATTCGTTATAACTGGTCCTATAATAGGGATCATAGAGCCTGACCCCCTTTTCTGGATCATACTCATAGCTCACAAGCCTTCCATCTATTAATCTTATATCCTCTTCGGTTAGGCCCAGCCTCAAAAGCAGGGCCCTGTGGTTATCAGGTATAGAGATCTTGCCTTCTGACACGACATTCTGCCTCCCTCTTAGATTTTGGGATAGGATATCACAGAAGGCCAGGAAACACCAATTAGACCTAAAAAGTGTCCACCTCTTAGGCGTCCAGATCGTAGGTGGAGAAAAGTGCAATAAATGGCTGTATTAGGCTCCAAAGGTGTAGCGGCTCCCAGCTGTATTGATGATAAACTGCTTAGGCATCTCCTTTTCAAACATTGTAACTGCCTCCCATCCTGTGCAGTGCATCGGGACCACATAATCGGGATTCATGGCCTTTATGTCTTCAACCGTGCCCTTGATCTTTTCAGGAGGTGCGCCAATCAGATGAAATCCCCCGATGACCACATGTACCTTATCTATCCCGCTCACCTTTTTTGCATGTTTCACTGTGTTTACAATCCCTGCATGTGCGCAGGAGGAAAGCACAACCAGACCCTTCCCCTTTACATTAAACACGAGCGACTGCTCCCCAGGGAAGAGGTCCAGCTCCAACTTGTCCCCTCTCTTAATAAACAGGATCGGGGATCCTTTTTCATATTCCGTTACCCTCTCGATATTCCCGGTCAGATAGGCCCCTGGGACAATGGGTGTTGGATCTTTCACCTCAATGATCCGGACCAGATCAAGGGCCTCTATCTCCTCTCGCTTCAATTGCCCTAAATCCATCATACCGCTTGGATCATACCGGCCAGCAGGAAGATTGGCAAACCTGTGACCGAAGGCCTCCTCTCCTACATAGAGGGGTGTGCCTTTTCTGATCCTGTTCTTATAATGCTTCAGAATTGCCGTCAGATTTCCCCAATGGTCGAAATGGCCATGGCTGAGGCCTAAGGCCTCTAACTTTTCCAGATCCAATCTGAGGAGTTCCATATTTTTTGTTACGCCATGGAAATCCAAGCCATAATCAAACAGGAAGGCAAAAGATTTACCACCAATCCATGTCTCTATGTAGTACGATAACCCGTGCTCTGCATGGAAAGAAGAACCTGGTCCAATCATATATCTTTTGACCATACCAAAGTCAGGTGGGTATAAGTTCCATCTCAGACAATCGTAATAATTGTCCGTGATAACCGTAATGACCACCTTGTCCACCTCTTCTATCTTGACAGATGCGTGCGCTAAGGACGGCTCCTCTGTTAATAAATTTCCGGCCATCAATGCTGCACCTGTCACAGCCGACATTTTCAAAAACTCCCTCCGATCAATTTCTTTTGACATGAGCTTGCCTCCTCCATCCCTTAGGTTTTAAAAAAAGCCCTATCCCTTAACCTAACCCCCTTAAGCCCATGGCACAATGGGATCCCAACCTTACCCAATAGCTTACACCTCCTTTCTAATTTAGTAGATCCTTTTTTCTCTATTGCGAATTCCTTCATACCATTTTTTACCTCCGAAAATAATAGATGAGATTCAAAAAGACTCTTCACTTGGCCCATATCACGAATCCATATGGGTATCTATGGGGTTAGTTGTTCAATTATGATTCACCTCTTCCCACATCTTTTGACCGATCTTTTGTACCCCTATGCATGGGTATTCCATTACTCCCTTTCTCTTCACAAGCGCCTTTACCACCTTTGGTTCATAGAGAATCCTCCGGATGATCCGATCGCCATTTTGCTCAAGTGGGAGAAGATTTTATTGAGGCTGTCAGAGGTGCTCACTGATATTTTCCCTTATAGGTTGTGCCCTTCTCTGCACCTAAAATAAACTTATCTCTTCTCCCTATGAAATCCTTGCCCGCCACCAGATACCTCCCACGGCCACCGCCCCAGGGTAGGACACCTCGGCCTGCACAGAAGACAAGGCGAGCGGAGTAGTTTGAGGGGATATGATCCTTATACCCTCATCCATAAGCATAGGGCCTTTACATGCCCTACCCAATCTGGCACAAAGGCCATACTTTCTAGCCCTCTTTGGTTTCTGAAGCCTTCAGAGCCCAAAAGGAAAGAGAGGCTTTTTCAGCTGTTGACAAAATTACTGAACGTTACATTATGGAGAGAAAAAAGGCAGGTGGGAGATGAAAAAGATAGAAGCCATTATCAAACCTCACAAGGTAGAAGACGTGAAGGCCTCCCTTGACGCAATAGGGATCAAAGGGATGACGGTACTTGAGGCAAAAGGGTATGGGCGGCAAAAGGGCCATAAGGAGGTGTACAGGGGGGCAGAATACGCTGTGGAGTTCGTGCCCAAGGTAAAACTTGAGATAGTGGTCCCTGACAATCTGGAAAAGGATGCTATAAGCGCGATACTTAAGGCAGCTTATACGGGAGAGATAGGTGACGGAAAGATATTCGTGAGCGAAATGAGGACTGCCATAAGGATCCGAACCGGTGAAACGGATGAAGACGCCCTCTCTTAGCCTTGTTTTGGGATCCTTTCAGGGCTAAATAGCTCATAGAGAGATTGCACTTTGAGCCCATTAGGATTGGGAGAGAGCTTGTAACTGGCCTTGATAACTCGTAAAGAGACATCTTGGAATTGCTGGATAGGGGAATAGGTGCTATAAGAGTAGCACTGATATTTGAGCCGGGCCTAAGCCTTAATAGGTCTCTTAGAATGAAGGGAGGGAGAATGGAAAGGGCAAGGGATATAAAGGACGTCTTGGAATTGGTGAAAGAGCATGATGTAAGCTTTGTGAGGCTATGGTTCTCTGACATAAACGGTATGCTAAAAAGCTTTGCGATCCCAGTCCATGAGCTACCTATGGCCTTAGAAGAGGGTATGGGATTTGATGGTTCTTCCATCAAGGGTTTTGCCAGGATAGATGAAAGTGACATGTTGGCCAGACCTGATGTATCCACTTTTACCGTCCTTCCGTGGAGACCTAAGGAAAAGGCAGTTGCCAGGATGTTTTGTGACATATACGAGCCAGATGGCTCCCCTTATAAAGGAGATCCCAGATTTGTATTGAAAAAGGCCCTCGAAAAGGCCAAGACAATGGGCTACACGCACTTTTACTTAGGCCCCGAATTGGAATACTTCTACTTCAAGAGTGACAAATCTGCCGAGATACTGGACGAAGGGGGGTATTTCGATTATCCCATGGATGCGGCAGAGGACTTAAGGAGAGATACCATAATGGCCTTGGAGGCCATGGGAATCAAAGTGGAATATTCCCACCACGAAGTTGCACCTTCCCAGCACGAGATAGACCTAAGATACGCAGACGCCCTTGAGATGGCAGATATGGTTATGACATATCGTGTGACTGTTAAAGAAATCGCAAGGAAGTATGGTGTCTACGCCACATTCATGCCAAAACCTCTTTTTGGTAAAAACGGAAGCGGCATGCACACTCATCAATCCCTTTTCATAGGAGAGAGAAACGCCTTTTTCGATCCCAACGACAAATACCACCTCTCCGATGTGGGGAAACATTACATCGCAGGAATTTTGACCCATGTGAGAGAGATAACGTTGGTTCTAAACCAGTGGGTCAACTCCTATAAAAGACTGGTACCCGGCTATGAGGCTCCTGTTTACATATGCTGGGCAAGGAGGAATAGGTCTGCACTGGTAAGAGTTCCAATGTATAAACCAGGTAAGGAGAGTGCTACAAGAATAGAGTTGAGATCTCCTGATCCCGCATGCAATCCATATCTTGCCTTCTCGTGTATGTTACATGCAGGCCTCAAAGGTATTATTGAGAGATATCCTCTTCCTGAGCCATTGGAAACCGATGTGTATCACCTTACAAGGGAGGAAAAAAGCAAGCTTGGAATAAAGGAACTACCTGGTTCTCTAATCGAAGCAATAGAGTTGTCAGAAAAAAGTGAGCTTCTAAAGGAGGCCTTAGGAGAACATATATTTAATGAGCTCATTGTGAGCAAGAGGGTAGAGTGGGATGAATATAGGACCATAGTTCATCCTTTCGAGCTGGAAAAGTATCTTCCTATGCTCTAAGGATATCCCTAATTACCATTTCTAAGCCAGAGGATCCACCCATCCCTGTTGGAACACTTAGATCGGTTCTAAGACAGATGTATCCGATCATAAGACAAAAGGGTATAAACCTTGATGTGAGCTGGGAAAAAAGGTTTGACTCCTATCTGATCAGAGCCCAACAGGGCAATTTGGTTCGACACAACCTCCTTCACGAAGAGGAAGCCAAGGCATGTCTGGAAGGAGAGGTATGTGTCTATCTGGGCACATGGCTCCTTTCAATGTTCAAAGAGCAGTAAGGCCTTTTTTGAAAAGCTCATTTTAGACCATGGAAAGGGTCCGTCTTAGGGCGGAGAGGAGTGCTACCCTTGGCACCCATTGAGCCTCCTTCCTAAAGGAACTCATGCTCCTTTCAGACTCCTCTATTGGGAGTTGATTTGAAGGAGGTAATACCTTAAGGTAGGCGCTAAAAATCCCAGAAATGGGATCTCTGACAATGTTTCTGAATGAAGGAGGCAAGAAATGGAAAGGGGGAGCTCAACAAAGGAGCAGAAGCTGAAAGGGCTAGGTTTTGTAGGTAGTAGGACAAGGCTCAACAGAGGGCCTTCCCTAAGGGATTGGTGGCCAGATCTCTTAAATGTGGGGATGTTACACAGGCCTACTAAAGCTTCAAGCCCTCTGGATAATGACTTCAACTACAAGGAGGAGTTTGGGAAGCTTGAGTACTTTCAGTTAAAAAAGGATTTGGAGGAGCTCCTCAAAAAATCTCAGGAATGGTGGCCGGCTGACTGGGGCCACTATGGAGGGTTAATGATACGTCTTGCCTGGCATAGTGCCGGTACATACCGCATGGCAGACGGCCGTGGAGGTGGTGGGATGGGGATTATCCGTTTTGCACCCATAGGCTCGTGGCCTGACAATGCCAATCTGGACAAGGCCAGAAGACTCCTTTGGCCATTGAAAAAGAAATACGGGAATAAGATCTCATGGGCAGACCTGATCATTTTGGCAGGAAATGTTGCCTTGGAATCCATGGGCTTTAAACTACTGGGATTTGGTGCCGGTAGGGTGGATATATGGGAACCAGATGAGGACACATACTGGGGCCCGGAGGTGGAAATGATGGGTGATAAGCGCCATATGGAAGATAGAAGACTGGAAGACCCACTGGCCGCAACCCAGATGGGGCTCATCTATGTGAATCCTGAAGGCCCCAATGGTAATCCCGACCCGGTGACTTCTGCTCATGATGTGAGAGTGGCATTCCGAAGGATGGGGATGAATGACGAAGAGACCGTGGCACTCATCGCCGGCGGCCACACAGTAGGAAAATGTCATGGCGCCGGGGATCCAAGTCTCGTTGGCCCTGATCCCGATGCGGCTCCGATAGAAAACCAGGGCCTTGGTTGGATCAGCAAGTTTGGTTCCGGCAAAGGAGGGGATACCATCACCTCTGGGATTGAAGGGGCATGGACGCCTACCCCCACCAAGTTTGATATGTCCTATTTCGACACCCTCTTTGGATACGAATGGGAGTTAGTAAAGAGCCCTGCGGGGGCCTATCAATGGCTTGCAAAGGATGTCAGGGAAGAGCATATGGTCCCAGATGCCCATGACCCTTCCAAAAGGCATAGGCCCATGATGACCACAGCAGACCTCTCTATCCGCTTTGATCCAGAGTTTGGAGCCATAGCCAGGCGTTTCCACAAAGATCCCGAGGCCTTCAAGGAGGCCTTTGCCAGGGCCTGGTTTAAGCTGACCCACAGGGACATGGGTCCGAAGAGTCGATATCTGGGGCCAGAGGTACCAAAGGAGGATTTCGTCTGGCAGGATCCGGTTCCTGCGGTGGACCATCCCCTTGTGGAAAAGGAAGAAATAGAGGCATTGAAAGAGAGGATTATGGCCTCAGGGCTTAGTATAGCAGAGCTTGTATATACTGCTTGGGCTTCTGCCTCTACCTACAGGGAATCTGATAAAAGGGGTGGTGCAAACGGCGCCCGGATCAGGTTATTACCCCAAAGGGAGTGGGAGGTAAATAGACCAAAGCGGCTGGAAAAGGTTTTAAAGGTCCTGGAAGAGATCGGGCAGGAATTTAACCTCTCCCAGAGGAGCGGCAAGAGGATTTCTATGGCAGACCTTATAGTACTTGGAGGTTGTGCCGCTGTGGAGGCAGCAGCAAAGGCTTCGGGGTTTGCTGTGGATGTAGAGTTTCTCCCAGGAAGGACAGATTCAAGCCAAGAGCAGGTGGACATGGACTTCTACACCCTAATTGAGCCAGTTGCCGAAGGCTTTTTAAATTATCAGAGGGAAGGGCTTCTCATTTCACCAGAGGAATTCCTCCTGGATAAGGCCCAGCAGCTCACTCTGACGGCACCAGAGATGACCGTGCTCGTAGGCGGACTCAGGGCTTTGGGCTCTACTTACAGCGATGACGGTTATGGGGTCTTTACTGTGAGACCAGGGGTGTTGAGTAATGACTTCTTTGTAAATCTCTTGGACATGAACATAGAGTGGAAGCCCACTTCTGAGTCAAGGGAGCTTTTTGAGGGATATGAAAGGGGCACAGGAAGGCTAAAGTGGAGGGGGACTCGCGTGGATCTAATATTTGGTCACAACGCCCAACTGAGGGCCCTTTCAGAATTCTACGCACAAGAAGATTCCCAAGAAAAATTTGTGAGGGATTTTGTTAAGGCCTGGAACAAGGTGATGAACCTGGATCGCTTTGATATCCATTGGCGTTAGCATCGTGCCCAAGATATCGCCCTTCCTGGGCAACTCTTAGAGCTTGCCCTGGAAGGTGCCTTCCATTTAGATTTCTTTGAGGGCTCCTTCCCCAATAGTTCTCCTTAATTTCGGCCATTCTTGGCTTGTGTAAGTCCAGAGCATTAGAGTAAGATCTCTTCCATGGTCCGGGACAGACAAAAGCTTATACCCATACTCTTTTCCTTTCTGGTGAGTATCCTCCTATTGTTTATAAAGTTTTTCATCTACTGGAAGACAAGATCTGTGGCAATACTATCCGATGCCATGGAATCCGTCATAAATGTGATAGCTACCGGTGTTGCTGTGGCAAGCATAATTGTCTCCTCAAAGCCCCCTGATGAATCACACCCCTATGGCCATGGGAAGGCGGAATACTTTTCAGCGGGGTTTGAAGGGGCCCTAATTCTCTTTGCGGCCTATGGGATCATGTATCTTTCCTATAAGAGATTTACCTCACCAGTACAGATCCTGAGCCTGGACCTGGGGCTTGCGGGGACCCTCCTTGTAGTTCTAATTAATGGCCTTTTGGGTTGGTGGCTCATCTCAAAGGGAAAAAAGGAGGGCTCCATTGCCTTAGAGGCAGATGGCAAGCATGTCCTGACAGATGCATATACCAGTTTGGGGGTACTCCTAAGCTTTCTTCTCATAAAAATCACTGGTAGGCTCTGGCTGGATCCTATCTTTGCATTCTTCATCGCACTGAACATAATCTATATGGGGATAAGGCTTGTGCTTGGCTCCCTCAAGGGCCTTATGCAGGCCAAAGATCCCAAGCTTTTAAGGGAAATAGAAAGGGTGCTAAAAAGACATAGGTCCATTACACATATAGAGATCCACCAGCTCAGGGCATGGAGGGCAGGAAAAGATCTGTTTGTGGACTTTCACCTTACCCTACCTCAAGAGCTTCCCCTTTATAAGGCACACAAAGAGGCCAAAAGGCTTTCAAACATTTTGAAAGCCAAATTTGGGCAGAATACCCATGTGATGGTGCAATTGGATCCCTGTGGAGAACGTTATTGCGACATATGCGAGAAAAACCTGATGGCACTCAATAGCAAGGAGCAGTCCCTCTCCTCCACCTGGAAAGGACTTGACCTTACCCAACAGAGGCATCCCCTCTAAAGGGAGAGATCTCTCATAGCTAATGAGTTAAAAAAGCCCACAAAAACAGGGTTACTGGGATTTTGAATGGAAGCAATCCTACCATTGATACAAACCTAACGAGGTAGCCCAAGGGAATTAAATTGTCTCTAATTGAAGCCTTCAGAATATGGGGATTGCTTTTTTTCTCCGAGATACAATTTTAGATTTGAGCAGTTACAGGCTTAGTTAACGGCCCTTTCCTAAATTGGGGTTATTACACTTGACACTTTCGGGATTTGCTAATACTTTCCCCTCCTTTTTAGACGGCTAGGTAATGCCAATATAAGTGAAAAGGCTATGAGTATCAGCATGATTGCCACTAATGATCCAAATCTCAAGGATATATAGCTGAGCATTACGGCTGGGATGAGGGAGATTCTCACAAGACCCTTCAAGGTGCTATTTCCTTCTATGAATTTTGCAATGGGAGGAGAATACTTGTAATAGGCCTTTACCAAGAAAGCGCCAAGAGGTGTTGTTATAAGGTAGCGATCCCTTAACTCCTTTAGGAGCACAACACTTCTTTCCATCTCAGATCCATAGGCCGCTGTGGCAATAAAACAGCCGCCTCCACCTGCACTCCCCGGACTTGTTGCCAGAGATTTTGGGGAGGTACCTAATTTTATGGGAGGAGCAGGAGGGGAGAGGTTTGAACTTGAATCAGCAAAGGCAAGGGAAAGGGTCTTCCTGTATATTGCCCTAAGCCCACTATTAGCCAATCTCAAAAGCTTATTTGCCACTGTTAGCGGTGTCTTGGGTACCAGCTTTATATAGAGTGTGGAAGGATAGTTGCTGTATATCCAACAACCTTGGTAAGGGGATAAGGCAACTGATTCCATATCCACCTTTTTATACCATTTCCATTCATTCTTCACGGTATCATACTCAGGTTGAAAAATCCAAATATATGGTTCCAAAAATCCAGATAAGTCATCATGCCATGTTATTAGGTCAGTACTCACAATAAAATCATAATTATCAGGATTAAGAATATAGCTAAAGGGATTTCCTAACATATTCCAACCTGGTTTCAATATTCCTTGAAATTCTTTTATGGGTAGCCCTGTAAAGACTATGGGTTTGTTCTCTCTGGATATTAGCCAGAATGCTCTACCAGAAGTATTTAAGAAATATTCATCTGCTCCCTG
>CALKZT010000106.1 GCA_938002815.1 uncultured bacterium | reverse complement strand
AGGTATCCTGGGAAGAGGCCCTTGATTACATAGGAAAAAAGCTCTTGGAGGTAAAAGAGAAATATGGGTCAGACGCCATAGGTCTGCTCTCCAGTGCCAGAATAACCAACGAGGAGAATTATCTGGCCCAGAAATTTGCACGGGCAGTGCTAAAGACCAACAACGTGGATCACTGTGCGCGTCTCTGACACTCCTCCACTGTGGCCGGTCTGGCCGCTGCTTTCGGAAGTGGAGCTATGACCAACCCCATTGAGGATATAGAGAAGGCGGAGGTAATTCTGGTAACTGGGTCTAATACCACAGAAAACCACCCTGTGGCCTCCAGCTACATAAAGAGGGCAGTTACCAGGTATGGGGCAAAGCTCATAGTGGTGGACCCAAGAAGGATTCAGTTAGCAAAGTATGCACACCTCTATCTGAGACCTTACCCAGGTACTGACATAGCCTGGATAAACGGTCTCATGCATGTGATAATTGAAGAGGGGCTTTACGATGAAGAATATGTGAAGGCCCGCACCATGGGCCTGGATGACGTAAAGAAGTTGGTCAGAAGATATACCCCTGATTATGTGGAGTCCATTACCGGTATCCCAAGAGATCTGCTGGTAGAGGCAGCCAGGATGTACGCAAGTGCTAAGGCCGCCTCTATTATCTATTGCATGGGGATCACCCAGCACACCTGTGGGACTGATAATGTGAAGTCTTTGGCCAACCTGGCCATGCTCTGCGGTAATGTGGGCATCAGAGGGGGGGGTGTAAATCCTCTGCGGGGACAGAATAATGTCCAGGGTGCCTGTGACATGGGTGCACTCCCCAATGTCTATACAGGGTACCAGAGGGTCACAGATCTGGCCTCCAGGGAGAAGATGGAAAGGGCCTGGAACGTAAAGGGGCTACCTGAAAATGTGGGACTCACTGTTACTGAGATGATGGAAAAGGCTGCCCATGGGGAGTTAAAGGCCCTCTATATCATAGGAGAAAACCCCATGGTCTCAGATCCAGATTTGAACCATGTGGAAGAGGCCTTAAAGGCTTTAGAGTTCCTGGTGGTCCAGGACATCTTTCTCACAGAAACTGGCCAGTTTGCCCATGTTGTGCTGCCTTCGGCCTCCTTCGCAGAGAAGGATGGGACCTTTACCAATACAGAGAGAAGGGTCCAGAGGGTGAGGAAGGCAATTGAACCACCTGGGCTGGCAAAGCAGGACTGGGAGATCCTCTGTGAGCTCTCCACAAGAATGGGCTACCCCATGTCCTACAAATCACCTCAAGAGATTATGAAGGAGATTGCCTCTGTTACGCCATCTTACTGTGGTATCACCTATGAAAGGATCGAATACGAGGGCATCTTTTGGCCCTGTACAAGTACAGACCATCCAGGAACACCTTGTCTCCACATTGATCAATTTGCATGTGGCCTTGGTGTCTTCCATGCAATAGACTTCTCCCCGCCTGCTGAAGAACCAGACAGAGATTATCCTCTTATCCTCACCACAGGCAGGATCCTATACCAGTATCATACGGGTACCATGACCAGAAAGAGCCCAGAGCTCAATTTTCTTGCACCTGAATGCTTTGTGGAGGTTTCAAAGGAAGATGCAAAGGGGATGGGGATCAACTCAGGGGATCGAATCAAGGTGAGATCCAGAAGGGGAGAGATAGTGGTGAAGGCCCAGATATCCGATAAGGCCCACCCCGGGACCGTATTTATCCCATTCCACTGGGCTGAGGCAGCTGCCAACAGGCTCACCAATAGAGCCTTAGATCCTGTGGCAAAGATACCAGAATTTAAAGTCTGTGCATGTGCAGTAGAAAAGATCTGATCTATCAGGAGGCCACGATGCTTACACCGGATGAGTTGTTTCAGTATAACCCAGATCTTACCCCGGAGCTCATGGAGAAAGTGGATGAGGTAATACACAGCTATAAGAAGAAACCGGGTTCCTTGATCCCTGTCTTGGAGGAATGTCAAAGACTGGTGGGGTACCTGCCAGTGGAGTTGCAGGAATACATAAGTCAGGGCCTTAACATACCAGGGAGCACGGTATATGGTGTCGTCACCTTCTATTCATTTTTTAGTATGGTCCCAAAGGGGAGGCACCAGGTCAAGGTATGCATAGGAACCGCCTGTTATGTGAGGGGTGGTAAGGCCATATTGGATAGGGTAAGCCAGCACTACGGGCTTGAGGTAGGCGGAATCACAAAAGATAGGAGATTTTCCCTTGATGCAGTAAGGTGCTTGGGAGCATGTGGTCTTGCACCTGCCGTGGTCATAGACGGGGACACTTATGGTGGGGTGAGGCCCGACAAGATCGTGGATATCATGGAAAGGTATCAGTGAGGGAAAAAGGAGGGATTGCCGGCTTAGACGAGATGAGCGCATGGCTCGGCAAGGTGTAGAAAAGGGTGATACCGGTCTTACCTTACGTGAGGTGGCCGAGGAGTTGGAGGCAAGGATACATTGCGGGGAGGAACACTTGTACAACAGATGTACCAAGGTAGCCGCCGCGGATCTCATGAGTGATCTCCTGAGGATCCCTGTTGATCATGTGGTCTTACTGACAGGTTTAAACAGCGTCCAGGCAGTAAGGACCTGCGTACTCACCAATATGAGGGCCATGATCTTGGTCAGGGGGAAAGAACCCTCTCAGGATGTGATAGAAGAGGCAAGAAAATATGCTCTCCCACTAATGTCTACCAAATTCAGTCTTTTTACAAGCTGCGGAAGACTTTATGCAAGGGGACTTAGCGGATTACCATAATGGCCTTGAGCTAAGCAGGTCTTACTTTATAAAGGCAAGAGATTTTACAAACGCAGGTATAGCCTCAATACAGATAAAGGGATTCCTAAAGGAATTGGGATATGGAAGTCACCTTGTCCGTAAGGTGAGCATATGTGCATATGAAGGGGAGATGAACGTGGTTATGTACGGATCCGATGGCCAGGTAAAGATGGACCTTTATCCGCACCTCTTATGCCTAAGGGTGGAGGACCACGGACCTGGTATAGAGGATATTGAGCTTGCAATGCAAGAGGGCTATTCCACAGCCCCACCTGAATATAGAGAGATGGGATTTGGGGCAGGTATGGGGCTTCCCAATATGAAGAAGAACTCAGATTTCATGGAGATCATCTCATCCCCGGGGAAAGGGACTTTAGTCCACATGGACTTTTTTTACAGGCACAAGATGAAATTAGGTAGTCATTCCCAACATTTTGTAGAAATAGATCATGTTAAGTGTAATGGTTGCGTCCTATGTCTCAAAACTTGCCCCATGAAAGCCATAAGGGTCCTCAAGGATGGAAAGGCCCATATCCTGGGGACCTGCATAGATTGCGGGAGCTGCATAAGTGTCTGCCCCAGAGGGGCTATAAGCCCCAAGACCTCTGCCAGTCTGGATGAGATCCAAAGGGAATACACTATTGTGACGGTTTCACCTGTGCTCTATACCCAATTTGGGGAAGAGACAATGCCCAATGAGGTCCTAATCGCATTAAAAACCATCTTCGACCAGGTATACGATCAGGCCTACATCCAAGAATTGTTTAGCCTTGCAACAGAGTTCTATCTTCAAGACAAGAGAAATGACCCATCCCAAAGGTGGCCAATTATATCGCCTATATGTCCTGTTGTAAATCGCTTGATTTATTACAGGTTTCCAGCCTTACTTCCTCAACTGCTCCCTTTTTTGGCACCGCGGGAGATCTCGGCAAGGGAGCTGAGGAAAAAGCTCCTGGAGCGCTCTTCTCTCAGGCCAGAGGAGATAGGTGTTTATCACATTACCCCTTGTTCTGCAAAGATGCTCAGCACAAAGAGCCCCCTCTTCTTAAATAAATCCCATTTGGATGGCGTCATAGGCATAAACGAGATATTTACAAAGACAAGGAGTTCCTTGGGACATATAAGTGA
>CALKZT010000105.1 GCA_938002815.1 uncultured bacterium | reverse complement strand
GCGAAGAGGAGCCCCAGATAGTGGTACCCATGATAGACATATTCGTCTCAATGCCCGGGGCCTCCCCCTCTGAGATGGAGGCCAGGGCAGTCTATCCCATGGAAAAACTCTTATGGGAGCTAAATGGGGTTGAATATATATATTCTACGGTGATGCCAGGCCAATCTCTGACCGTGGTGAGGTTCAAGGTAGGAGAGGATGTGGAGCGTAGCCTTGTAAAGGTATATGACAAACTCTACTCCCACTTCGACTGGATCCCGCCAGGGGTAAGCCCACCCCTCCTAAAACCCAGATCGGTAGATGACGTACCTGTCTTGGTCCTGAATTTTTATAAGAAAGGCTATGATCCCATAACCTTGAGAAGGATCGTCTCAAAATTAGACGAAGAGATAAAGTCCATCCAGGGGGTAAGCGCCACCGAGATAAAAGGGGGACAGAGGAGGCAGGCCTTGGTCCTACTGGATAGGGGAAGGCTCAACGAGATGGGGATAGATCCCCACGATGTGACCATGGCCCTGAGGTCCCAAAATATCGGTTACCATCCAGGGGAATTTACAGGCCAGATGGGGGCCGTCTCAGTAAAGCTGGAGGGTTTCTTTAGTCGCATAGAGGATCTCCAAAATACCGTTATAAAGGTCCAGAACGGAAGGCCTGTCTATCTCTACCAGGTTGCAGATGTGGAAGACGGAGGTGAGGAGCTAAATAGCTATGTGCTGGTAGGAACCCGTGAGGAGGCCTTTTTGGGGGTCTCCTATGCGGTCTCCAAGAGAAAAGGGGAAAATGCCACTTTGATCGCAAACAGGGTGCTTCAAAGGGTAGAGGCCCTCAGAGGAAGCCTCATCCCTGAAGATTTGGAAATCAGGGTCAGCAGAAACTATGGGGAGACAGCCAAAGAAAAGGTGGATGAGCTTTTAAAACATTTGGCTATTGCCACCTTTTCTGTGGCCCTCTTGATGGCACTCCTTTTAGGGGTAAGGTCTGCCCTCGTCATCCTTGTGGCGGTCCCGGTGACCTTGATGTTGACCCTGTTTATCTACTATGTCTTCGGCTACACCCTAAACAGGGTCACCCTTTTTGCGCTGATATTTTGCATAGGTATCTTGGTGGACGACCCAATAGTGGGGGTGGAAAACATAGTAAGGCATCTGCACCTACCCTCAAACAGAGGTAGGCCCCTAAAGGAGATCATAACCGATGCCGTAGTTGAGGTGGGTAGCCCCTTGATACTGGCCACCTTCACCGTCATTGCTGCCATCTTGCCCCTTTTATTTGTCTCAGGGCTCATGGGTCCTTATATGAGACCCATGCCGGTAGGCGCCTCTGTGGCCATGATCTTTTCCATGGTGATCAGCTTTGTGATCACCCCGTGGGCAGCCCACAAACTCCTTGGGAAGGCAAAGGCCTTCGAACACGAAAGGGAGAACTGGTTCACCAGGTTATACAGGTGGACAATGGCCCATCTCCTGGAAAAGGGCCTCTGGAGGAATCTATTCCTCACAGGGATGCTGATCCTGCTGGGGCTGAGCCTCCTTCTCATATTCTTTAAGGTAGTGATGGTAAAGATGCTCCCCTTCGATAACAAGAGCGAGTTTCAGGTGATCATAGACATGGACGAGGGTACCCCTCTGGAGGAGACAGGTAGGGTTGCCCAGCTTTTGGCAGAGGAGATCGTAAGGGACCCCAATGTGAAGGACTATGAAATCTACGTGGGTACCTCTTCTCCCTTTAATTTTAACGGCCTGGTAAGGCACTACTATCTCAGGAGAGGTTCCAATGTGGCAGATATCCAGGTGAACCTCCTTCCAAAAGGGGAAAGAAAACTACAGAGCCATGATATAGCCAAAAATCTTAGGGGGAGGCTTTCAAAGATCGCAGAGGAAAATGGTGCCAGGATCAAGCTGGGGGAGATCCCTCCTGGCCCCCCTGTACTTCAGACCCTGGTGGCAGAGATCTATGGCCCTAACTATCCTGAGGCCATAAGGCTCGCAGAGAGGGTAAAGGCCTTATTCAAGGAGACAGAAGGTATAGTGGATGTGGACTGGTACATGGCCTCCCCTCAGAGGGAGATTAAGGTGGTATTAGAGAGGGACAAGGCCCAGTTATCCCTTGTCTCACCTGAGAGGGTGATGGGTGTTCTATCCACCGCCCTGGCTGGATCCGTGGTGGGCCTCTTCCACGTTGAGGAGGAGAGGGAAGACATCCCCATTTTGGTGAGGCTCAAAAGGGAGCAGAGGATAGAGATAGCCGATATATCTGATCTGAAGGTAAGAAATGGAGCGGGTCAACTTGTGCCCATAGGGGAGATAGCCCGTATATCCATGGGGACCATAGAAAGGCCCATCTATCACAAGAACCTCCAGAGGGTCGTATATGTCACTGCAGATGTGGCAGGCAGGGAAGAGAGCCCTGTGTATGCGATACTGAAGGTGAACCGGCGACTAAAGGAGTTAAAGTTGCCTGACGGGACGGAGTTGAAACTTCTCTATACAGAGCAGCCGGAGCATACCCAGGCCTGGAGCATGAAATGGGATGGGGAATGGCAGATCACCTATGAGGTCTTCAGGGACATGGGTGCTGCCTTTATGGCCGTCCTGATCCTCATCTATATCTTGGTGGTGGGCTGGTTTAGATCCTATTCCATACCCCTTGTAATCCTCTCCCCAATACCTCTAAGCCTCATAGGGATCATCCCTGCCCATGCCCTATTGGGTGCCTTCTTTACTGCCACCTCCATGATAGGGTTCATAGCAGGTGCGGGGATAGTGGTGAGAAACTCCATCATCCTGGTGGACTTCATAGAACTGAGGCTAAAAGAGGGTATGCCCCTTAAGGAGGCAGTCATCGATGCAGGGGCCATTAGATTTAGGCCCATGCTCCTTACCTCCTCTGCGGTGGTGGTGGGCTCCTTTGTGATCCTCTTTGACCCCATATTCCAGGGCCTTGCCATCTCCCTCATGGCAGGTGAAGTGGCAGCTACCCTGTTTTCCAGGATGGTCGTCCCCATACTCTATTTTTTGGACTACAGGATAAAGGAGAGGTTCAGATAGAATTTTCCAAGAAGAGCTTCCGGGATTGAGAGATGAGCGGGCCAAGAGGGGTGTAAAGGGGGTTAGACTCCTTGGGAGTTCCCTTAAGGCTTGAAGTGCTAAAGGTATTGGGGGGTGGGGTCCACCCCCCAATCACTAAAGCTCCAGCCAGGAGTCAGAAAACAGGGTATGTCCCAAGATTACCCTGGCGGTCTTTACATAATTTTGTAGCTCTTGTGTGAGGGAACCCATATCAATGGGCTCGTTATCCATGACCTTATGGATCACCTCCACTATATCAGGACGCCTTCCCCTTGCAATGTCTATTAGGACATCGTCATAGGCATCGGCTATACAGGAATACATCCCCTTTCTCTCCAGCATCACCATATAGGTCCTGTTGAGCCAGGGCCTCAGATGATCCGGCACGCCATTGGAGACATTGGAGAGTCCACAGGTGGACTTGCACCCCGGCGCTATATCCTGCAACATCTCCTGAAAGGAGAGGAGGCTCATGAGCTGTGGCTGCTGGATGTTGACGGGTGTCACAATCCCATCCACAAAGATGTCCTCATTGGGTATCCCTGCAGAGTTGGCAGCATAGATGAGCTCAGCTGCCAGGGCACCCCTCTCATTCTCATCCCTGGGAAGACCCTCCGGCCCCCAGGTAAGGGCTATCATGGCGGCCTTGTATTTCACCGCAAGGGGAATCATCTTTTCGTACCTTTCGGGCCTTGCCATGATGCTGTTGATGATGGCCTTCCCTTTATGCACAGCAAGCCCTGCCTCCATGGCCTCTATGTTGGAGGTGTCTAAACAGAGGGGAGGGGTGTCACCTATGGCCTCCTGGACCGTCTTTACAACCCATTCCATCAGCTCAGGTCCGCCCTTCCTTGCAGGCCCTAAATTTATGTCTATCCAGTCCATCCCCCTCTCTTTTTGCCTCTTGGCCTCCTCAATGATGGGAACAGGGTCCTTTTCTTTGAAGGCCTTGCCTATCTTCCTATTGATGACATTTAAATTTTCTCCGATAAGCAGCATGCCATCCCCCTTTATATTTTTAGTTCCTTCAGAAACTTAGGGATCATGGAGGCATCCCTGGGGCCTATGATTATCTCCCAACCAGGGAGTTCCTCTTCCATATCTCCATAGATTGCAGCTGCATATCCTGGAATGATCACCTTCCTGTGTTTGATCTTGTCGGCTATCCCAGATTTCTTCACAAATGCTCCCACTGCATCCCCCGTGAACTTCCCTGCGGCCCAGGCGGTCATCACAGAAAGCCCTTCTGTGTCCATGACCAGAAGCCAGCTGGGAACCCTGCTGTTCTCTATTTCGCCGCTTACGATGAAGTAGGTGAGGGAGAAGTTTGTGGTGACCAAAACAGGAGAGTTTTCGCCAGGTGCACCTATCTCGTATATGCCCTGTGTCACGGTCATGGGCCTTTGTGGATCTGTGAAGATATTTAGTCTCTCCACCAGGAGGGGGAAGAGGCTCTCTCCCCTGAAATCTGACAGAACTACTATGCCTGCATATTTCGGAATGAGCATGGCGGCTATCATGGTCTCCACATCTAAATTGGAGGCCATCTCACAGGGGAAGGTGATGGTGGGAAATCCCAAATCCCTGTTCCCTGCCTTGAGGGCAGCCCTCCTTATGGCAAGCTGGTCCTCAAAGAGTTTTTTGGGCTCTCTGGCACCTGAATCTATTACCAGATCCTTTAGTCCCATACCTGTGAGCTTCTTGGTGAGCTCTATGACTTCATCTATGCCGGCACCTTTGACTGCCAAGGGAAGGTTGGCTTCCTTGGCTATGGAGCCCATTTGATCCACATTCTCCTTTGTAGCCGCGTAGAGTAAAGGCCTCTTAAAGGCCACTGCCTCCACTGCCTTCTTCATGTGCTCAGGGTTAGAGCTCATGAGCACGAGGTTAAACTCGCTCTCCTTGGCGATCTTTTCTGCCGCAGAGGCAAACTTGCCTCCGTCCCCATTTGCATCCTTTAGGGCTATCAGCTCTGGCCTTAGGTTCAGCCCAACCCTCTCATACTGGTATGCGTTAAAGACCTTCAGCTTCTTTTCCAGATCCTCTGGGCTAATATCCGAGCTTATGAGTGCCGCAATCGCAGTGGGGTTGTAAAAGGTCTTCTCATGCCTGAAGAGCACCGTCTCCCCACCCACCGTAAAGGCCCTGACACCTGCTCCGATCTTCACAGGCCTGATGGGTGGGGCAGATGCCTCTGCCAGCTGTTCCCTTGCTTCCTCTGATACATAGGGGCAGGAATCCAATTCTGCCTTACCTGCAGCCAGATTCATTGCAAAGGCAAGACAGGTGGGAACGCCACACTCACCACAATTGGTCTTTGGCAAGAGCTTGAATATCTGAATTCCGGTAAGTCCCATTATTCACTCCTCTGCTATGGTTTTAGAGGCCCGGGATTCCGGGCCTGTTGTTCTTATTCCTGGCTCTCCACAATGGGAGGCATCTTCAATGCAGGATGATCTTTCTCCTTCAAGAAGGGCAGAATCTCCTCTTCGGTGGTGCCCACGGTCTCATCCGCTATCCTGTCTACTAGATCTGGGATCCCAAGTTCTTGGCCCCTCTTTATCAACCTTTCCCTGATCTCTTCCTTAAGGGACTTGGGCATCCATACCAGCCTCAAGAGCCCGCCATCCCCTGCTATGAACTTCCTCTGGGTGATGTTGAACTTGGAATGGCCCACAAACCCAGGGGTACTCTGACCACCACCTATCACACCTGCAAGGGTGGTGAACTTCATTCCGCATGGCGTATCACCGGTGTAGTCCCTGTGGACTGTCATCACACCATTGCACTGGGGCAGCACCGCGCAGATGCACTCACAGCAACCACAGGTGGTCATGGGCGCATGGACCACACTGTAGAAATTATAATGTGTTATGGCCTGCCTGGAGGCCTTATATACGAAATCATTTACTCCCTTCCACTGGCCAAGCTTTGGATCTATGCACTCCCCTTTTACTATGGGCTGGTTTGGTCCAGTGGGGTTTATCTCATAGGATGCCTTGCAATCCATCCAGTTATATGCCCCGCAAAGCCCTGTCCTCTCCGGGGAGACTACGCAGACATGGCTGGGTGCAAAGGACTGGCAAAGGGTGCAGGAATAGTACACCTCCACGGACTCATCTGTCATGTTCTCCACACGCTCATCCCTCAACCTGTATTCCTTTCTGGCCCATTCGGTGAGCTTGTCCACGTCTTCCTTATTGGTATATAAGGTGACCTGGACCTTGTCCAAGATGGTTCCAAAGTCCTGATGGAACTTTGCGTGGAGGATCACACCTATATCTTTTAGTGTAAAGCCCTTTTGTACAGCAGCTTCACTTACCCTGATCCAGGAGATGTCCCTTTGTCCTATGTGCATAATACCCTGTGCATAGTTGATGAGGTGGTGTATCTGCCTCTCCAGGATGGGCTCAAAGTCTGGCTGCATCTTCCTTCCTGCAACCTGTACAAAGATCCCCAAGGGCAATCTGTCACCCTTCTTTACGTCCTTTATATCAGGGCCTATGACAGTAACTTTACCGTCCTCTATCTCGTTCATCTCTGCCATCTTTACCAGCTCGGTACACTGGGTCCTTCCACCGCCCATCTCCAAATAGAGGTCGTCCTTTCTTACCCTTTCACCCTCAAAGGCAGGTCCGTAGGCCAAGGGTATATCCACCTTGGAGACGGTTACCTTTAGGCCTCTTACCTCTATGGATTTCTGGACGATTTCCTCCAGAGGCACCCTTGCCACTACATGTTCGTAGGTGCATACGCCGGTGGGCAGGATCTCTGGTATGTCTGTATCTGCTATGGTGGGGAAGCCCCAGTTTATGGCACCGGCTGCATTGGCAGCCCATTCTGCGTTCACTTCCCCAAGGGCGTTTATGAAGGCAAAGATCCTGTTCTTCTGATATCTGAGCTGCCTTTTGAAATCACCGGGATTGATGCCGCCAAAGGCCATACCGGCCCTGTTGGCAAAGCCCAGGGCAAACACAGCGGCAGAGATATCCGGGCCAAAGGGGACCAACCTGGTATTCCAACCTATCTGCACCTTTTCCTTTACAAGCTGTTCGGCAAAGGTGGTGCCGTTTTGGTTTGCGCACATAAAGACATAAATGGCCTTTTCCTGATATTCCTGGGCAAGCTTCTTGGCAGTCCCGCTGTCAGGAGCAGCTCCCACTATGGCCACAAACCCGGGGGCAGTTCCGTCCACAAACTCCACACCCCTCTTTCTCATAATGGTATCACTGGCTGCACCAAGCCATATCTTGCCATTTTCCACATCCGGGTCCTCTACATCGGGTTGATAAAAATCGGGATCTTCCACGTACCTTATGGCCTCCACTATCTCCTCTGCAAAGAGGGCGGCCATGCCCGCGTCCAGTACCGGGCCCAGGTAAGGGAGATGGCAGTCCTTTTTTACATGGGGTGGGAGTAACTTTCTGGCAAGTTCTAAGGGTTTTCTGGCTGAATCCAGATCTGTAACTTTGATCCCTGTGAGAGAATATATAATGGGCAAGTAATATGCTGTATTGGGGAACTCTAACTTTTGGCTTCCTCCATATTTTTCAAGTGCCTCTTTGTACTTCCCTTCTGCCTTTGAGACGATGTTATAAGCACCCTGAATGGCAGCAAACGCCACTAATTTTGACATATCCTAAGTCCTCCTTCTTCTTTAAGGTTCCCTGGCCTCCTTGACCAGGCCTCTTATGCCTATTGATGTTTGTGGAACCTCGTAAGGCCCTCGACGATCCTTTCTACGAGATCCATGTCCTTTCTGCCCAAGACCACCTCTTTCTCTTCCTTTTTGGGGAGTTTCTTTAAGGCCTCCTCTCTTGCCTTCTTGATCTCCTCTATGTCCTTTAGCCACTTCTCTTTGGCAAGCCTTTCTTCCTCCTCTGCCCTTGCCTTGGCCTCTTCCTCTGCCTTCTTTTTGGCCTCTTCTTCTGCCTTCTTTCTGGCCTCTTCCTCTAACTTGGCCTTTACCTCTGCTTCTATCTTGCGCTTGGCCTCTTCCTCTGCCCTTGCCTTGGCCTCTTCCTCTGCCCTTCTTTTGGCCTCCAGGTCCTCTTCTACCTTTGGTGGAGGTGGCGCCTCTACCTTTGCCTCAGCTTTAGGTGGCTCTGGTTTTGCCTCCACCTTAGGTGGCTCTTTGGGCTTTTCTTCTTTTGGAGGAGCTGCCTTGGCCGGAGCCTTTGCCTTTTCCTCTTTTGCTATTTCCAGATTGGGTTCAGGGGAAATGGAGGCCAGATCCACATCCACCTGGGGCAAGGACTTGGAGATCCCGGCCAGCTCCATAGCGGAGCCGCCTTGAACCATCAGGTTGATATATGCCTTGATAAGCCTTACACTCTCGGGGTGCCTCAGGACCACAGCGTTGGAGCCTGCCAAGAGATAGGCCACGGCAGCACTCACTTCCATGAGGATGCCCCGCTTCTCCATGTCCCCTAAGGTCGGGCCCTCCTCTGTGGGGATACCTGCCTCTTTGCTCTTCCAGATCTCATTGGCAATACTGTTTATGATGGGCACCTGGAGCTTTTCATCCTCTTGGGTGAGGCCGGCCATCTTTATCCTTTCCATTACGGAGTAGGAGTACTCCAGGCCATAGCCAAGGCCGCCTGTGGTGGGATCGATCACGATCCTATCCAAAGGTACTCCAAGGTTTTCAAGGAGGATGTTTAGCTGCTTTGCTAAATTTACATCGATGGGGGTAGAGGCCACCACCACCTGCTTAAAGCCCAGGGCAGCTGCGCCTATGCCCTTGTAGTTTCCCTCTTCCACCGGAGAAAGGGCCAGATTCTTTCCCTGAAATTCCTCTGCTACCTTCTTCAAAAGGGCATCGTCCTTCTCCTTATTGGCAGTGCCCCATACCACCACCGGCACATCCACTGCATCCACCACTGCCTTTACCACCTTCACTGCATCTTCTGGGGACCTGTCCATGCCATTGGGGTCTGTGCTCTTCATCTGGATTACTATGAAATCGGCCCCATACTCCTTCACACACTTCTGGGCCCACTTTTCAGGGGAGGATATCACGTCCTTAAAGGGCTCCACCACTGCTTTGGGCCACTCTTCAGAGGGATCATAGTCCCAGATCTCCATGCCCACCTTGGGCGGATTGGGCATCTGCCCTTCAAAGGTGTGGAACGGATAAGCACTCTCACCCCCAAGGACCATTGCCTTGGGCCCCGTACCAATGGTTACTTCTCTTATTTTGCCTGTGTAAGCCTGTTTGGGGATCTCAAAACCCAATTTTCCTACCTCCTTCCCAGTAGAATATATTGGACTAATAGTTTTCACCCCCTGCCCATTTTGTGAAAAAGAGAACGAGATAGAGCAAAAAAACACCTAATCAAATTTTCCAATTAGCTTTCTTTTTCCGGATACAGGGGTGGTTTTGCACGGGGGAGCTTAAAGAAAACCGAACAGTTTGTCAAGGCAATATCGCCTAAGAATTTTCAAAACTTGGGTAAGGGTACCCCTTTTTAGATCTTCCATGGGCCTAACAGGGGCAGTGATGATAGTAGGGATAAAAATCTGTTTGGGTGAGAGGTGGAATAGGGGAATAGGGGGTATATCTCGCTTATCTATTGAAGCCCATGGATCATTTAGGTATAATGTATATGTGCGGCCATGGCTCAGCTGGATAGAGCGACGGACTACGAATCCGTAGGTCGCAGGTTCGAATCCTGCTGGCCGCACCATCTCTAACCCCTTTTCCCCCTAAACCCAAAATACAATGCCCTCACCGCAACCACCGCCCCAAACGCAACAAACGCAAAATCTCGTTGACATCCCCCACCCATATGGATATAAGGGTTTCGGCTCTTAAATGTCCCA
>CALKZT010000104.1 GCA_938002815.1 uncultured bacterium | reverse complement strand
TCTGGGAGAAGTTTTCGTCCGTGTTTACCTTGAAGACTTCTGGCCTCCCAAAATGGGAGATCTCCTCGGAGCCCTTTGCAGACAAATGAAACTGTGCAATATGCCTTGAAATCCTTTCCAGTTCCTCCACACTTAGCTCTCCATTGAGGAGCTTATATTTTAAAAGGGATTCCTGAGGGACCCTCTTCATCAAGATGGCATATTCTATTATCCTTCCAGGGCCTCCCTTAAGAGTGGCAACACCATTCCTTTCTCTTATGGGGATGATGTCCAGGTATATATCCCTTGCCAGTCTTCTGTTTAGGATCAGTTCTTGATGGCAGAAGTAGTGTCTCCTCTCAAGGGTTGTAAAATCCAGGAACCCAAAGTTTACGGGTTTTTTCACCTTAAGGGCATACCCGTGGGTCAAAAAGACCATGGAAATGTGTGTGTGTACCACCTCCACCCCATCCGAATCCCTTTTAAGTTCTAAAAGAAGATCATTCTCTATCTTGAAAAGATCCATTTCTTGGCCCCAAAACCCTTATAAATTGGTCTATTGCCTCTTGGGGTACATCTACGCTGCCCATTTTAAGAGGGCTTTGATGACAATCAGATCCACCAGTGGACAAAAGCCCCCTACCCTTTGCATATTCATATAATATCGCTGAGGCATATTCATCCTGCCTCGAATGCCAACATTCTAACCCGTCTAAGTAGGGGAGCATATGTCTATCTATGTGTTCCACTATCCTCTCCACATTAGGGTAAAACTTCCTCAAGCCCTTTCCACTGGGATCAGCTGGATGGGCAAGTACCACCTTCCCTCCTGCATCCCTTATGAGCCCTGCTGCATCTTCTAAGCCTATGGGAAATTTGGGGAGATTTATTTCATCTAAGTACTTCATAAAGGCCTCCCTTCGATCCTTCACATAACCTTTTGCCACCAAAAGATCTGCCAAAAGGGGCCTTCCCAAAGAAACATGGTAGGCCTTCTCTAATTTCAAGAAATCACTTTCCTCCAATTCTTTAAGGCCATCCCTCTGGAGGTGGCGATTTAGGATGTGGAATGTCTTTTCTATGCGCTCCTTTCTGTACCTTAGGATCTGGTTTAGTCTTTCGTTAAGTCTCTTATTTAGAGGATCAAATCCATATCCCAAAAGATCCAAACTCCCTTCCCATCCTTTCCCGTTTTCCTCAAATCTATACCTAATGCTTATCTCAACACCCGTAATATACCCAATACCCGTCTCTTGCGCATAGGCCATGGCCATTTCCTGGCAGGATATTGCGTCGTGATCAGTGATGGATAAAAGGCCAAGCCCCAACTCCTTTGCGTAATCTACTATCTCCCTTACCCCGAATCTTCCATCTGAGCAGTCCCGGGAGTGAACGTGAAGATCAACTCTCTTGATCATACTCTAAGACTAACTCCCTACCGATTTGAAGAGCAGAGAGGTTCTGGGAGAGCCTCTCACCTTTAAAAGTCACACGAAAGATTTCCTCTATGTCCTCAATGGTCAAGGGAAAATTATCCAAGCTTACCAAGGCACCCAACATGATTGTGTTCAAAAAAATAGCCCCTCCCAACTCCATTGACTTTGTGGTGCCATCTACCCAAAGGAGCTTTCGAGAATTTTCCTGAAGTATCTCTTTGATCCCCTCAAGGGGTGGATATGCCACATCACCTGCAATTACATTTAAGGGATATATGGGCCTTTTATTGACCAGATAGAGGGTGTCAGGCCTTCCAAGCTCCGGCAAGACCCTGAGGGTCTCCAAGGGCTCCAAGCCCATGATAATATCTGCCATATTCGGGGGGATAATAGGCCCCACTACCCTGCCATCATGAAACCTCACATGGCTCATAACAGGGCCTCCCCTCTGTGAGAGCCCAAATGTCTCCCCTATGGTTACAGAAAGCCCCTTTTTCACTCCTGCCCTCCCCAATATCTGAGAGGCAAGTACATTACCCTGTCCCCCAACCCCTGTGATTACCAAATTGAGGATCATCTCTCCCCCCTCTCTACCGCTCCCATGGGGCAAATGCTGGCACATATGCCACAGCCCACGCAGATCACCTCATCTATCATGGCCTTCTTCTTTTTATTCTCATAAACCAGACCAGGGCACCTAAAGACTCTGGTGCAATATCTCCCGCAGCCGCACTCTTCCCCTCTGCACCTCTCCTCATTCACCCTCATCCTGAAGGGAAAACCCCCTTCCCTACCCTGTACCAGGGCACACTTCCTCCTTGCCACTATAAGCCTTGGCCCTGATTTTTGTAAAAATTCGTATATGAGCTGGGCACTCTCCTCGATCTCATAGGGATCTATCACCTCCACCTCCATTCCCATAGACCTGCAGATCCCCTCTATGGAGACGGGCTCGGTTATACTACCCATTGCTGTCTTGCCGGTGCCTGGGTGTGGCTGAAAGCCTGTCATAGCAGTTGCAGAGTTGTCCAAGACTATTAGGAGCATGTCAGAATTATTAAATTTTGCGTTGACTATTGCAGGTAATGCCGCATGGAAGAAGGTAGAATCTCCGCATACTGTCACAACGGGTTGACCAAACCCCAACTCTTTAAGCTTTCCATAACCAGAGGAGAGGCCCACTCCCGATCCCATGGCATGGACGGACTTTACCATATTAAAACCCGTGGGCCATATGCCCATGGTATAGCAACCTATGTCCCCTGATACAAAACCTTCCCTATGGTCCCATGCCAAGGCCTTTTTAATGGCATAGTATGTACCCCTGTGGGGGCAACCAGGGCAGAAGCCAAATTCCCTCGGCGGCACCTTGCCTTCCAAGAGTTTTTGAATCCTGTTTCTAAACTCCCCGTAGGCCAGATCCTTCCCAAAGTAGTCGGAGAGAAATCTCCTTATCAAATAGGGGTTGGTCTCCCCGGCCACTGGTATGTGGGAGGAATTTCTACCGAAGAATTCCTTTGGTTTTACCCCATTAGCATGGGCAGAGAGAAGGGCCATTACCCCTTCCTCTATGAAGGGATCCACATCCTCTAAAAACAGGACCTTTGAGGCAGACTTGAGGGTATCAAGGATCAGTCTCTCAGGAAGGGGGTAGCTAACACCAATCTTCAGGATCCCCACCTGATCCCAGAGTCCTAAATCCTCTACTGCCTCATAGGCATACAAAAAGGCACACCCAGAAGAGACAATCACAAAATCCTTTTCGGTATTCCCAAAGTATTCGTTGTAGGGACAAGCTTCTGCCCACTCCTTGGCCTTTCTCAATTTCTCGTGCCTCCTTTGATGCTTGGGCACAATGGGGAAGGTATGAAAGGGCACCTTTGGGTCGAAATAGGGCCTTACCCTAAAATCAGGGAGGGTGCCCAACTTTACATCGGCCCTTGTATGGGAAAGCCTGGATATACTCCTTAGGATCACCACGTTTTGTATCTGTTCTGAAAGCCAGAAGGCATCCTTCACCATGTGGAGTGCCTCTTGGGGGGTTGAGGGCTCAAGGAGTGGAACATCGGCCAGCCTGGAGAACCACCTGGCATCCTCCTCATTGGTACTGGAAATCCCCGAAGGGTCATCGCAGGTGACCAGGACCAAACCACCTTTTGTTCCCGAGAGGGTCAGATTGGTCAGGAAGTCCGAGGCCACATTCAGGCCGTTTTGCTTCATGGTCACTATGGACCTAAGTCCTGAAAAAGAGGCTGCAGTGGCTGCCTCTAAGGCCACCTTCTCATTGGTGGACCACTCCACATAGATGGGAAGGCTCTTGGCTGCCTCTGCAAGGGTCTCTATTATCTCAGAGGAAGGGTTACCCGGATAGCCTGCTCCAAATACCACATTTGCCTCCAAGGCACCCCTTGCTATTGCCTCATTGCCTTGCAAGAGCACCTTTGAATTGTCCAATTCTCTCCTATATATCTCCATGGCTTACCCTTTCCTTTAGCTTTGTTGTGGCCCTCTCCCTTTTGTTTTTAATGGCAGTCTTCAGATGAGAGAGGTTGGCCTCCGGGAGGGCTTCCACTTTGAGTATCCCCTTTTGGGTCAATTCCTCCAATAGCTCAAAGCCCCTTGTATCTCTAACACAGACGGTATTGTGGCCTTCAATCCCTTCAGCGGCCCCTACCGAGATGTCAGCATAGGATCCGGTCATGTCAGGGCAAAGGGCGCATCCCTTTTGAATAGCAACCCTCATCCTATCTAAAGGGATTTCCCACTTCCCCCTCTGGCCTTCCACCAAGAAGATATTCTTAGGGGGAGGGGGGATATCGAATCTTATGGGTGTCTCTAATACACCCTCTTTTTCCAAGAGCTTGCTCATCTCCCTATATTCCATGGCCCAGGTGCAAAAAAGGCCTATTTTGAAGACTTGCTCGGATCTTATCTCAGACCTCTTTTCCATGAGGCTCACTGCCCTCATCTGGCATGGGAGCCCTACTACCACCACCCTTTGAGGTTGGCCATCTTTGAGGAGTCTGTTTAAGGCAGAGAGGCTGGCAGAGGCCGTATACCTCGATCCCCCCAAGGAGATGACCTCCAAAGGGGAGTGAACCAATACCCCCTTTGGACTCCCCTTCCCTCCCCTGTCGGTCAACACAGCCTTTTCTGCCCTTCCAGTGCTTAAGAGATAACTCACCATGGCACTTACTACCCCGCCATATTGGGCATTCTTGGTGAACTCCTTCGGGAGGGCCTTTGAAAGAAAATACCCCCCTCCCTCCTCCAAAGCCGCCTTCCCAGGGCCGTTTCTTAGGATATCCATCTGAGGACATACGGCCTCACATCTACCCGTACCCACTTTGCAACTGTCTATGATGACCACCTTTCCATCCTTGTACTCAAGGTAAGGGCAGTAGCCCACGCAGGCACCACACGCTACACATAACCCCTGGGATATCACCTCCCCATATATGGCCTCAAAGGCACTCTTATGATCTTGCATAGACCTCACTCCCTTAGGATCTCTTATGCCTATTTCCCTTTTCCAATTGACTCAATACCTTTTTTACATACGCCCTTGTCTCAGGGTATGGAGGTAGACCCCCGTACTCCCTCACCACGCTAAGGCCTGCATTATAGGCAGCAAGTGCCAATTCCAGGTCACCATTGAAGCTGTCCAGAAGCTCCCTCAAGATCCGAGAGCCTGTCATTATATTCAGATATGGGTCTAAGAGCTCCTCAGCCTTCGGGCTACCCACAGGGGCGGGCCTAATTTGCATCAGGCCTATGGCACCCTTTGGAGAGGTTACATTTGGGTCAAAGTTAGATTCCACCTGAATTATCGCCTCCAAGAGCCTGTAATCCAGATTGTACTTAGACGATGCCTCAAGGATGATCGCCCTAAACGATAGATCTTCATCCAGATCCCTATCCTGAATCCATGGATAAGCTTCAAACCCTTCATGGGAAAGGATCTCTTTTTCGGGGACAAGGGCCTGACTCTTGGAGATGCTACTGGTGGCCACGAATACCAGCAAGCATAAGATGGCCTTTAGAACAAATATCCTCCCTAAATTGTGTAGACGAAAAATCATTGTACACCTCCTTTGGGTTTGGGTTATATTGGCCGTGGTCCTCTATATTGTCAACTTCAAGAATCTGGCTAATGAATAGGCCAGGGAAAACCAATGAATTAGGCTATCTATTCAAATGGTCTATAAACTCTCCCCCAACGATCCTATCTTATGCTTTCCCCTATCCTCCTCATCTCCTCAATGGTTTTTTTATAATCAGGGGTCTTAAAGATACCGGTCCCTGAGACAAAGAGGTTTGCACCTGCCAGGGCCACAAGTTGTACCGTCTGGAGGTCGATACCCCCATCCACCGCTATATCCA
Organism: uncultured bacterium; assembly: GCA_938002815.1. Classification (GTDB taxonomy): domain Bacteria; phylum Desulfobacterota; class DSM-4660; order Desulfatiglandales; family CALKZT01; genus CALKZT01. The sequence goes on along the minus strand of CALKZT010000104.1, from coordinate 73 downwards.
GGTTTATGGACCTTGTGCTCACCATCTCCTTTAGCCTCATGATCTTTGGTAACATGGCCCTCTGAAAGCTCTG
>CALKZT010000103.1 GCA_938002815.1 uncultured bacterium | reverse complement strand
GAGAGGTATCCTTGCTTCCACCCGTATATATAGCTGTGGTAAGACAAGATCAAATAGTGATAAGCTTAGAAGAGGCCCTAATACCCTTAAAAGACGACCTATTACGTGGAGATGGAATCACATTTATTACAGGCCCCAGCAAGACTGCAGACATAGAACTGAATCTCGTAAAGGGGGTACATGGCCCTAAGGAAGTACACATCTTCTTGTTAATGGATGATTTGGGTTCCTCTAAGCCCTCTTGATGGTGATCTGAGATTCTCCCTTTAGCTCCTTAAATATAGAAGGATCATCTAAGCTTATCACTATTTGATCTTGTCTTACCACAGCTATATATACGGGTGGAAGCAAGGATACCTCTCTAAAGAAAGGCCTCCTGTTCCTTATTATCAATGTGCATGTTTCCCCCACACATGCATCTACTGATGTAATTCCAACTTGCACATTCTTTAAGTTTTCTATAAACTCACCATAATCGACTTGTTCATTTGGTAATAATAAGTCAAAGCCTTTTTCATATAAATAATTCGAAAGACTTTGTGTATCGTAATTTTCAGAATCAACTACACATATAGATTTATCCAAGTTGGGATGGTCAAGAAATAGATTTATTATCTCATACTTTATCTGATCATATGACTCTATCATATGAATCTTAACCCCAAGCTCTTCTGCCTCTTCAAATAGCCTTTTAATTGTATCGTTACTAGATTTCATATTATTTTTTAAGGGCCTTTGATATATTTTTTACGATCGCAGTAAGCTTTCTATTTCTGTTGTACAATTCAAATGTCTTTAGCGCAAGATAGCCAATATCCTTCTTTGGGAGGATATTAAAGGAGGTGTCGCCTTCTTTATATATTCTCCTCAATTCAAGGAGCATCCTTGGGATATCTATCTTTAATGGGCACCTTTCCCTGCACATACCACAGAGGGTCTCCCCGAAGAAGAGGTCGCTATACCTTTCTATGCCAAAGAGCAAAGGATTAATTACCGCTCCCACAGGACCGCTATAGACATCCCCATAGGCATATCCCCCTATCTTTCCATAAACAGGGCAGACATTGAGGCATGCTCCACACCTCACACATGCCAGCACCTCTTTGAAACGGGGGTCCGCTCCGATCTTGCTCCTCCCGTTGTCCACCACTATTACATAGAATGCTCCGTCTCTGCTCAGTTTTTCTTTAGGCCCCACAATGCTCACATAGGTGGCAAGCCTCTGGGCTGCTGCTGCCCTGGAAAGGAGTCTCAAGATTAGCATGGCCTCATCTACCGATTCCACAATCCGTTCAGCCCCCATAATCACCAAATGGATCTTAGGGAGGGTAACAGAGAGTCTAATATTCCCTTCATTGGAGACCAGCATCACCTGTCCTGCCTCTGCAATAGCCAAATTCGCCCCTGTAATCCCCATATCTGCCTCAAGAAACTTAGGCCTGAGGGAGTTCCTGGCTATGGATGTCAGCTCCTCTGGCACTGTGCTGTAAGGGGCTTTCAGTCTTTCTGAAAAGAGTCTCCCGATCTCCTCCTTGGACTTGTGTATCGCTGGCCCGATGATGTGGCTGGGACCTTCCCCTGCCAGCTGGATGATGTATTCCCCTAAATCTGTTTCAGTGGCCACAATACCTTTCTGTTCCAGGGCCTTATTAATGCCAATCTCCTCACCTACCATGCTCTTACCCTTCACTACCCTCTTTACCTTATGGGCATGGCACACCTTCAGGGCAAAGTCTTTGGCCTCATCCCCATCCTTTGCAAAAAAGACCATTCCACCCAGTCTTTCAACATTTTGTGCAAACCTCTGGAGATAGATCCCTAAGTTATCCACTGCCTTTAGCCTGATCTCTCGGCCCTTATCCCTCAGCTCCTCTATATTGGGGAGCTCCCTATACCTCTCCAGGGTGGCCTTACCTATCCTGAGCTGGATGTTTTCCAACCCCCTTTGGAATATGGGATTAGATAGGGCCTGTCTTGCCTTTTTCCTATATGGCCACTTATCCTCTGCCATATTTGGCCATTGCCTCCAGGAGGAATTCCCCCAAATGCAAGAACCTTATACTTCGATCCCCCTTTGAAAGCCCTTTTTTGAGGTTATAGAGACAGCCCATATCCAGACCCACCACTATATCGGGCGAGGCCTCTAAGAACTTCCTTAGCTTCGATTCACGCATGGCAGCGCTGATCTCTGGGTATTTCAAATGGAAGAGCCCTCCAAACCCACAGCACCTCTCCCCTCCTTCTACCCTAAAATCGATCCCCGCAGGGAGGATCCCCTGGATCTGGTTGAGGAGAATGGTAGGTTCTCCAAAGATATTTAAGGAGCGGAGGGCCTGACAGGAGTCATGAAAGGCGACCCTGGCCTCGTATCTTCCTCTGATCTCCTCTGGCCCGATCCTCTGGGCCAAGAACTGGGAAAGTTCATAAGTCCTTTCGGCAATGGCTCCTGCCCTATTTCGCCAGTAAGGATCGTCCCCAAAAAGCTTTAAATAGTGGACCCTAATCATTGCTGCACAGGAACCCGAGGGGACCACAATGGGGATCTCCTCTCTCCCAAAGAGTTTTAAGAGCCTCTTTGCCATAGACCTTGCTATCTCCCAGTGGCCAGAGTTATAGGCAGGCAGGCCGCAGCACCCAAGCCCATCCGGTATCACGGTCTTCACACCCAATCTTTTTAATAAATCGCATATATCCCTCAAGACCCTGGGATACAGATGGGAGAGTATGCAGGTGTCTAAAAGGAATACCCTGATTAGGACCTTAGGATACCCTTTAGCCAATGCTCAGCTTGCCCTTTGAAAGGTGTCTGGACGTATCACAGTGGCCTTAGCCCTCATGGGCTTAAATTCCTCTTTTCTGATACCATATCTTTTCATGAGCTTCCTAAGCTGCCTTGTGCTAATACCTGCCTCTGAGGCAGACCTATCTATCCTACCATTGTTTGCCCTGAGCAAGCCCATTATGTATCTCTTCTCTGCCTCTTCCACCGCCCTTCTTCTCACGTCTTTTAACTTTGCGCCCGGGAGGAGGTAGAGGGACGGTAAGGCATGTCCCTGCACGATTTCGCTCGGGAAGCTTTCTGGCCTCAGGACCTCTGACTTTTCAAGGATGTAGGCCCGCTCCATGACATTTTCCAGTTCCCTTATGTTCCCGGGCCAATCGTATCTCTCAAGGGCCTCAAGGACCCTTGGATCTACCCCTTTTATGTTTTTCATGTGGAAACTGTTTAGCTGTTTCAAGAAGTAGCGGACCAATAGGGGGATATCCTCTTTTCTCTCCCTCAGAGGTGGTATGGAGATGGGGAAGACATTTAGCCTGTAATATAGGTCTCTTCTAAAAGAGCCCTGATCCACCAAGGTCTTGAGATCCACATTAGTGGCAGCTATAATCCTCACATCCACGGATACGTTCGTCTCACCGCCTACCCTTTGAAATGTCTCGTCCTGGAGCACTTGCAAAAGCTTTACCTGAACCGAGGCGCTCACTGTTCCGATCTCGTCGAGAAATATAGTTCCCCCATTGGCTATCTCAAACTTCCCCAACTTCCTCTTTATGGCCCCTGTGAATGCCCCCCTCTCATGACCAAAGAGCTCGCTCTCCACCAGTCCCTCAGGGATAGCACCACAGTGTACACTTATGAAGGGCTTGGTGGCCCTTCCACTGTGCTGGTGAATCACCTTTGCAAGAAGGGTCTTTCCGGTGCCTGTCTCTCCTGTGAGGAGCACAGTGGCCCTGGTGGGTGCCACTGCCTTTATCTGCTCATAGACAGCCATCATTATGGGGCTTTTTGTGCTCAATGCCTCTTGAAAGTCTCTCTGCCAGAAACTATCCCTGAGGTATTCCAGCTCACCTTGGGCCTGTATGGTCTTATAAAGCCTTTCAAGGGTATACCTGACTTCTATGGGTTTTACTGGGACGGTAAGATATGTGGTTGCCCCTGCCTTTACGGCCTCTACGGCCCACTTCTTCTTATCCAAGGAGGTGATCACAACCATGTAATGGAAGGGATTTTCTTCCTTCATCCTCTTTATGAGATCCTCTGCCTGGTCCCAGTGGAACTCGCCTGACCCTGTTCCAAGCAGGTCCAGATCAAAAAAGACCAGATCGTGTTTTTTCTCGTGGAGAAGGGACAGACACTCCGTGGGGCTTTTTACGGCCTCTAACTTAAAGTCACCGTTTAGTGCAGACCTAAGCCCTTCAAATAGGGTTTCGTTCTTTGTGACAGCCAGTATGTGCCTCAATCCATAACCCATATGGTCAACCTCCAATCAGCTCTACATACCACTTTTTTTCTAAGATACAAGAAAAACAGGTATCCCTTGTTCCTAAAATTTTTAAAGCCAAAACCCCCGCTTTACAGGGCTCGACCCATGACTTAAAAATAAATAGGAAACTGAGGAGGTTCAAATGGAGCACGAAGAGGGAATGCATTATGAAGGATACTGCATCAGACCGCCTTCCGAGGCATTCAGTGTACTTTTGCAGGTGACACTGGGTTGTAGTCACAACAAGTGCACCTTCTGCGGGAGCTACAAGGACAAGATCTTTAGAATCAAAGACGAAGAGATAATTCTAAGCGACATAAAATTTGCCTCAAAATACATGAGAAACCAAAATAAGGTCTTCCTCATGGACGGAGATGCCCTTATCATCCCCCAGGATCGTCTCTGCTGGATCATGGACCAGATAAACAGCCACATCCCTTGGACCAGGAGGATTGGGCTTTACGCCAATGCCAGGTCCATCAGGAGAAAGAGCTTAGAGGACCTGATCACCCTCCGGGAAAAGAAATTGGGGATAGTCTATTTAGGGGTTGAGTCAGGGGATGACAAGGTCTTGAAGGAGATAAATAAAAAGACCACCAAGGATGAGCTCATCTCCTTAGGAAGGAGGGTGAAAGAGGCGGGCATAAAGCTTTCTGTGACAGTGCTTTTGGGAATAGCCGGAAGGGAGAGGTCCATTGAGCATGCAAAGGCAACCGGTGAGCTTTTATCGGAGATGGATCCCGATTACGTGGGTGCACTTACCCTTATGCTTATACCCGGAACTCCCCTTTACGAAGATTACAGAAATGGGCGCTTCCAACTGCCTTCTCAAAGGGAGCTCCTTTTGGAGCTGAGGGAGATGATTTACCACACCCAATTGAGCAGAGGGCTCTTCTTTTCTAATCATGCCTCCAACTATCTCCCCATAAAGGCAAGGTTGCCTGAAGGAAAGGCAGAGGCTCTGAGACTTATAAATGCAGCCCTTTCAGGCAAGGTGGAGTTGAGGCCTGAGTGGATGCGGGCCCTTTAACTCGGCTCCATTTTTTTGGTAGGCACGAGGGGATTTGAACCCCTGACCCCTACCGCGTCAAGGTAGTGCTCTCCCCCTGAGCTACGTGCCTACGGATCAATCACTCTGATACCCCATTGGGTGGGCCTTGTCAAGAAAGATCCAGACAAGGCCAAAGATTTTGGCCCTGTTTTAAGGAACCGACGGCCCCCTTAAAGGCCTTGAGATCAAGGACCTCATCCTAAGATGGCGGGCCCTACAGGGGTCCTTTTTAAGGGGAATGGAGATGAGGGGATTCGAACCCCCGACCTCCAGAGTGCGATTCTGGCGCTCTCCCAACTGAGCTACATCCCCCTCTTTCCCTTTTAGGTTACCCCCTTCAAAGGCGTAGGTCAATAGGGAAAGGATCCGGGAAAAAACCGTGACCCGGACTTGCCCTAAAACATGGTTTGCCGAAGGAATCTATCGCCGCGAAAACCTTACAGCTTCCTTTCAAGGAGGGGAGATTTGGTTTTAGAGCCGGTTTTGGGCCTTTTTTGGTTTTGAGAAGATCTCGTTATAGATAAAGGCCTTTGGCAAGGACTGCAAGGTCTTCCCACACGGAGACCATTGGCCACAGCAAGGAGTTCTGAGGTTTCATGCAAGAAAACCGCAAGGGCAACGCCTATTGTCCCCGTGATGGCCAAAGGGATCAGCCCTGACAGAATCAACAAAGAAAAGGCAATATTTTGAATGCCTATCCTCCGTGCCCTTTTGCCTAAATTTATGGCAAAGGATACTTTGGTGAGATCATCAGCCATAAGAGCTATATCTGCGGCCTCGATAGCGGCATCCGTGCCAGATGTCCCCATCGCTATGCCGACGGTTGCCTGGGCAAGTGCGGGGGCATCGTTGATGCCATCTCCCACCATGGCCACAGCACCATATCTTTCTTCTATCTCCCTTATGGCTTGAACCTTGGCTTCAGGCCTAAGGCCGGCCCTAATATCATCCAAGCCCAGTTCCTCTGCAATCGCCCTAGCCGTTACTTCGTTATCTCCAGTGAGCATAATGACTTTAACTCCCATGCCATGCAATTCCCTTATAACTATTTCTGCCTCTGGCCGAATCCCATCCCTGATGGCAATAATGCCATCTATACCCTTTTGGGTTCCTACAAAGATAACCGTCTTCCCCTGCTTTCTTAGGGTTTCAAGCAGAGGCATCAATCTGCCTAACTCGTCAGATTTTCTAAATAGCCCCTCTTTACCCAAATAAACGGTCCTGTCTCCCAGCACTGCCCTGGCGCCATATCCTGCAATGGAGGAGAAATCCACAACAGGTAAACTTTTTGCCCCGGCCTCCTCTGCTTTTCGGACAATGGCCCTGGACAAGGGATGTTCAGAATATTTCGCCAAAGTATAGGCGAGATGCAGCACCAACGATTCGTCTCCGTTTAGGGGCACAATATCCGTAACGGACGGTTCCCCTTTTGTAAGGGTCCCGGTCTTGTCAAAGGCCACTACCTTGATTTTGCCCAGGTTCTCCAGATGGCCCCCGCCTTTAATGAGTACTCCACTGCGCCCTGCCCTTCCAATGCCAGCGGCGATGGCCACAGGAGTAGACATTACAAGGGCACAAGGGGCAGCAGCCACCAAAAGAACAACTGCCCGATTCGCCCAATGGGAAAGAGGGGCTCCAAGCAAGAGGGGTACGAGGACAAGGAGTAATGCACTTAGTAGGACCATGGGGGAATACTTCCTTCCAAACCTTTCAATGAAGAGTTGGGCTTTGCCTTTTTGTTCCTGTGCTTCCTCAACGAGATGAATCATCTTGGACAGGGTATTGTCCTCAAAGGTAGCAGTGGCCCTCACCTTCAAGGCCCCTTCCTGGTTGATCGTGCCGGCAAACACCTTCATCCCCTCCTTCTTCTCCACAGGGGCAGACTCTCCAGTTACTGGGGCCTCGTTCACGCTGGAGCTGCCCTCCACAATAATGCCATCTGTCGGGATAGATTCGCCTGGCCTTACCAGAAAGATGTCCCCCACCCCCAATTCCTCCGCCAGAACTGTCAATTCTTCCCCGTCTTTTAGGACCCGGGTCTCTTTGGGAGCCAGGTCCAGAAGCTTTCTTATCGAAACTCTCGTCCTTGCATAGGCATATTCTTCCAGTCCCTCAGCAGTGCCGTAGAGGAATACCAAAAAAGCAGCCTCATCCCACAGGCCAAGAATAACTGAACCAACAGTAGCCGCCATCATGAGAATCTCTATGCCGATTTCCCTTTCCTCAATGAACTCCTCGACCCCTTCCCGAGACCAATGGTAACCGCCCAATAGAATTGCTATAGCATAGACAGAAGCCTCGACGAAGTCAGGGATGATCCCTAAGTGTGCAAGACCAAATGAGCCACAGGTAAGCAATCCAGAGATTAAGGCATTTCGTATTGGAGGATGAGCATACCACTTGCCCTCAAAGATCTCTTCTCGTTTTTCCCTTCCCATTTATCCCTTCCTCCTCTATTCTATCCAAGCCCCTTCCATAAGCCTCCTAATACCCTTTTACACCTCTTGGATCCCCTCTCGCAACCTCCTCCCAATGCCTTAGCGTGTCGCCCCTGAGGATCTCTCCTCCTAAAGCTACAAGACAGGCACTCATAGATTCAAGCTTCCGGATCCTTCTCCAGGATTTTGGTCAGCCACCCATCAGAAGATAATGGCTTCGTCCTCTCTGTCCTCAAAGGGTATAGCCGCCCACCCATCACCCGGAATGTTCCCTTTCTCCTTTCCCTGGGAGTCCCCTTCTACCTCATCCCTCCCATTCATTTGGGCTCCAAAGCCTATCCGAGAGAGGTTAAGTAGAAATGTGTTAACCTGACTTTTGATCTTAAGTTCAAAGAATCATCCGGAAGAACATCTCAAAAACTTTGGGGTCAAAATGCGTACCTGATTGTTGCTGAATATACTCAAGCGTCCTTTTCTGAGACTATGCCTGCTGATAAGAGCTATCAGAGGTGAGTGGATCTCCCATTAGGATACCTCAACCTTATCGTGTCCATTAAAGGTATCATATATCAGTACCTCTCATTTATCATCGGGCGTGGATCCAAAATGCTTACGTGTGAAGACTAATGGCAAGGCCTCCAAGATGAGCAGTGTCATATTGAAGGCTAAATTAAAATACAGCTTGTAGAACATAAAGACCGATGTATCCAAGTCAAACTAAAGGAGCAACCCGAAAAAGAGACAGTTCCAGGCCCATCGCTCTTTCTTATTAAACGGATATCGCACAATGTAGATCAGGATAATTCCCCGACCTGAGTGGCTCCCTAGACTCCATAAGGCCATTGCCGGAATTGTCTTGTCCCACTATCCACAGCATTAGCGCCCTAGAAAGCAGGGTCAATCTACCGATTGAAGAAATCGAGGAATGGAGTTCCACCCAGGAGTGCCATCATGACCCCAAAAACTGAAACGGCTACGCCTAAAACAAGTAGCCGTCTTTGCAGGAATCAGAAACTTGGCATTGGTCTATCTTCTTGAAATGTCGCCTACCCAACTTCCATCGAGCCGATGGGACCGAGCTCAGCCGCCGAGACTTTATCACAATTTGTAGCATATGTTAAGAAAATAGCTGTGTCGGATAACGAATGGGAAGAAATTGAAATAGCAGTGCAAAAGCTTAAAATATTTGAAAGAGCAATTGTTCCCCAGCTTACTCACGGGCTCTGTAAATTTTGTTATCAATTTGCTCTGTCAGAGATTGAGCGACTGAGACAAGAAACCAACAATTAGATCTAAGCAGACCCCTATGTGCTCAGCCGGTGATGCACAGGCATGGGATCCTCTAAGCCTTCCTTCTCCCAACGTACCAACTCATCTCTACAAGAGTCATGAGCCTTTATTCTTGCCTTCCCCTTGGCTACAGTAATAACCCCACGGCCATTGTTACAACTTATTTTCATCAAAGGTTCCCCCGGCATGAGGCGGGGCTACAATACCCATTTAGGATGCTTTATTTTGATATACTCATTTTGGAGCCATTAACCTTTATTAATTAAAGCCAAATAGTTTCCTCTCTTTTTCGGCTAAAATCTCAATGTTGCCTTCAGTCTCTTAGGATTGAGGAGGAGGTCAAGGCCGTCAATGACGGACTTAACAACTATATCTGCCCCTTCAAGGGCATCCAGGGAGCAACCCTCATCAAGCATTACTGCTACCCCAATCCTTGCGATTTTGAGCATTCTTCTGTCGTTATTCCCATTTCCAAAGGCTATCACAAGCTCAGGACCAAGTATTTTGAGATATTCTTCCTTCTGAAGGTCGTGGTCTTCACCCTCCAGGATATGGACCTCACAGTTTATGTCCTTAAGCTCTTCTTTTGCCCTTCCAAAGGTATCTGCTGTTAGGATATGAACTCTGAGAAATTTAGAAAGCTCATTGAGCCTCTCCCTTACCCCTTGTATCAGCCTTCCGTCAACTGAGAGTGTACCTGTAAAATCTGAAACAAGATGCTCAAGCCTTAGGGTCCCGAAACCAGGAATATCAAGCTCAAACATGATTAACCTCTCCTTTTATAATCTCCTCTGCATTTCTCTCTCAATAGCTATTTCAGATTCTAAGCACTTCCGCTTAAGAATCCAGAGCACCCTTTGACCTGTCTCCCTTTCAGGTGTAATAGTCACCACCCAATCTGACACCCCCCTCTTAGTAGC
>CALKZT010000102.1 GCA_938002815.1 uncultured bacterium | reverse complement strand
CTGCTGCCAGGGGGATCAAGACCACGTTATATCCAAAGGCCCAAAAGAGATTCTCCTTTATGTGCCTCATGGTGAGTCTCCCTATGGTGATTACCTTCGGGATATTTCTTATATCCTGGCCCAGGATAACCACATGACCTGCACTTATGGCAATATCGGTCCCTCCTCCAATGGCAATACCCAGATCTGCCTTCGCTAAGGCAGGGGCATCGTTTATCCCGTCCCCCACCATCCCCACCTTTTTTCCCTTTCCCTTGAAGGATTCCAATATCGTTACCTTTTGGTCCGCTCTAACTGGGGCAATCACCTCCTTTATACCCACCTCTTGGGCCACTCTCCTGGCAGAGGATGGGTTATCTCCGGTCAGCATCACCACCTCAATTCCCATCCCCTGAAGCTCAGATACCACATGGCTGGCCTCATCCCTTATTTCATCGGAAATGAGAAATAGGGAACAAGGCCTCTTGTCCACACCCATCATGACCAGGGAGAAACCCCTTCCCTCTGAATCCCTAATTAGCTCCTCTATCCTTTGTTCCACCAGCACTCCCTCTTCTTTCAACCAGGCGGGCCTTCCTATGATCACATCCCTTCCATTCACAATCCCAGATACTCCATCGGCCCTCTTTGCCTTATAGTCTGTCACAGGGTATGAGCTTACACCCTTCTGATTGGCATATTCCACTATGGCCTTAGCAAGTGGGTGTAGAGAGGCCTTCTCCAGGGAGGCTGCCAGTGCCAATATTTCCTCCTCTGGGATAGAATCGAAAGTGAAAAGGCCCATAACGGTGGGTTTACCTCTTGTAAGGGTACCTGTCTTGTCCATGAGAATCCCCTCTATGGAGGCTGCCATCTCCAGTGCCTCTCCACTCTTGAAGAGTATCCCCCTCCTTGCAGCCAGCCCGGTACCTGCCACAATGGCCGTGGGTGTTGCAAGGCCAAGGGCACACGGACAGGCTATTACCAGGACTGCCACCAACCTTATAAGACCCGCCTCAAGGCTCCCCAAGATAGTCCACCAGACTCCAAGTGTCACAAGGGAGAAGGCTATTACAGCAGGGACAAATATCCCGGAAACCTTGTCTGCAAGCCTCTGGACAGGGGCCCTGCTCACCTGGGCATCCCTTACAAGCTTTACCATCCTGGATAAAAGGGTATCTTCCACTTCAGAGCTCACCCTCACCCTGAGGAGCCCGTCTGTGTTTAGGGTACCTGCATAGACTAGATCCCCTACCCTTTTCACCACAGGGATAGACTCTCCAGATATCATAGATTCCTCTACATTTGCCTCCCCTTCTTCTATGATACCATCCACTGGGATAGACTCCCCTGGTTTGACCAAAACTAGCATCCCTGGTCTGATCTCCCTTATATCCAATACCCTTTCTTGGCCGTCTATTAGGGCAGTGGCCTTTGGGGGCCTCATGTGGAGCAAAGCATCGAGGGCCTTAGATGTCCCCTGCTTTGCCCTGGCCTCCAAATACTTTCCCACCTTTATAAGGGTGAGGATCACAGCAGCAGTCTCAAAGTAGTAATGGGAGTGGATCCCTAAAAAGAGTGCAAAACTGGAATAGAGGTATGCCACCAGTGATCCCATGGAGACCAAGACATCCATGTTAGGACTCAGGTTTCGTAAGGCATGGTAGGCGCTTTTGTAGTAGTCCATACCAACGTAGAACTGAACAGGGCTTGAAAGCAAAAAGAGTATTAGTCCAAATCCAGAGTAGGAGATGGGTAATGAAAAAATGGCCAAGTCCCTTCCCATGCTGAGCAAAAGGAGGGGGAAGCTAAACGATACACCCACAATTAATTTTGTCTTCTGACCTTTTACCTCATATCCTTCTCCATCGGGTCCAGATCCCTCCCCCTTTGCCAATTTTTTTCTATCCACACCATATCCTGCCCTCTCCACTGCCTCAATTAAAAGCTCCGGACTCACTCTCTTGGGATCATAGGTGACCTTGGCCTCCTCTGTGGCAAAGTTTACAATGGCCTCTTGGGCCCCTGCCCTTTTCAATGCCCTCTCTACGGCACGGGCACAGTTGGAGCAGGTCATACCCGTAATGGGGAGGACAAGCCGCTCCTCTTCCAATCCTTACACCTCTGATCCAGGATAACCTATCTCTTCTAAGAGGCCCTTGATCCGAGACACATCAGCAGGCGAATCAAAGGTTACCACTATCCTCTTTTCCCCCACATCCCCAAAGACCTCCAGGACACCCGGAAGCCCCATGAGCTCCCTCTTAATATTGTTGATGCAGTGCTGACAGCTTATCTGTGGGACATGTAAAGTTAACTTTTCCATGCTACCCTCCTAAAATGCTCCCAGTTGACAATGGGCTATCTTGATCCCCAACCTGTCACATGCCCCTCCTATCACCTTTCTTTGCACCTTATATCCATCGGCAATCTCCCAGGCATCCAGGCACCTAAGTCTTCCCTCCCTTAATCTCCTCTTGATCTCTTCCTGTATCCCTTCATCAATCTTTTCAAGAAAGGGGACATCCTTTTTCTTCGCTCCATAACCAAAAAGGCCCAGCTGACATTGAACAATCTTTACTTTCAGCTCATCTAAGATCTCTCCTACCTCCTTGGGTGGGATCCCATACTCCGAGGCAAGCTGGTGTGCCTCTTTACAGGTTATATCCTCCCTTCCCTTTAGCCTGTTTCTCACCTCTTCCATGGAGCACCTCCTCAGCGAGAATCACAATAGACTGATTGTGGGACAAATAGCCTCCGTTGGAAAGCCAAATTTGAAGATAAGGTAGCAGTTGGCACCATCCTATTTCTCACCGAATAAGGTTGACATGGCCAGAACTATTTTCTTTAATGACCCAGACCGTCTGGGGCACCATCCCCTCTTTTAGATCCAAAAGAAAAAGGAGGTATAACATGATCGAAGCCTTCTCTAATGGAACGCCCTTGTTAGTGCAGGACCTTACCCTGAGAGACGGGCATCAGTCACTCTTTGCCACAAGGATGCGTACAGAGGACATGATCCCCATTGCGGAAAAGTTAGACCAGGTGGGCTTTTGGGCATTGGAGGTATGGGGGGGTGCCACCTTCGATACCATGCACAGATTCCTCGCCGAAGACCCCTTTGAAAGGGTGAGGACCCTGAAAAAGTATATAAAAAATACCCCCTTTTCCATGTTGCTCAGGGGCCAAAACCTTGTGGGTTACAGAAACTATGCCGATGATGTGGCAAGGCTCTTTGTGGACAAATCTGCCGAGGTGGGGATAGATATATTTAGGGTCTTTGATGCCCTAAATGATTTCAGAAACTTTGAGACCGTGGTGGAAAGGATAAAGGCAAACGGAAAGCATTTCCAAGGTGCCATATGTTATTCTCTTACAGAGAGGAGGATGGGTGGTGAGGTCTTCAATTTAGAATACTACGTCTCAAAGGCAAAAGAACTGGAGAGTATGGGAGCAGATACCCTCTGCATAAAGGACATGGCAGGGCTCATGAGCCCTTATGATGCCTATATACTGGTCTCCGAGCTAAAGAAGCAGATCAAGATACCTGTCCACCTCCACAGCCATTACACAAGTGGAATGGCCTCCATGGTAATGATAAAGGCAGCAGAAGCTGGCGTAGATATAATAGACACCTGTATAGCCCCTTTTGCCTTGAGAACCTCTCACCCCGCAGTGGAACCGATTATGGTGGCCCTTTCAGGAACACCAAGGGAGCCCAAGCTGGATCTGAAACTCCTAATCGAGATAGGGGAACACCTGGAAAAGATAGCGCCCAAGTACAGGGACTTTATGGGTCAGCATACCATGTCCGTCATAGATACTGGTGTATTGATACATCAGGTCCCAGGGGGCATGATCTCCAACCTGGTAAATCAGCTAAAGGGGGCCAATGCCCTTCATAGGATAAACGAAGTCTATCAGGAGGTACCTGTGACCAGAAGGGAACTGGGTATGCCACCCCTCGTGACACCCACCAGTCAGATAGTTGGGGTGCAGGCAGTGCTGAACGTGCTCTTTGGAAGGTATAAGATGGTCACAAACGAGGTGAAGGATCTGGTCTATGGTCTTTACGGAAAGACACCCATACCTGTGGATCCTGAGGTACAGAAAAAGGTACTAAAGGGCTACAAGAGAGGGGAGACACCCATCACCGGCAGGGCAGCAGATTATCTGGAACCAGAGCTGGATAAGGTGAGGGAAAAGGTAAAGGATCTAATAAAGGACGACTACGATCTCCTCATATGCGCCCTTTACCCCACCACAGGTGAAAAGTTTCTAAAATGGAAGTATGGGGTAGAACCCATACCCGAAGAGGTAAAACCCAAGACCCTGGAGGAGATCCAGAAGGAAGACGAGGCATTGGCCGTGGTAAAAAAGGGTTTTAGGAAATTGGCGTAGGCCTGGAAGGCCCTTAGAGGCCTTCCTCCTGGCCTGACTCCGGTGAGAGAGTAGTCTCCCTCATACCCAGGTCCTCCTCTACCTCTTCTGTCCACTCAAGACCCTCATAGTCCTTCGTCCATATCCCTTCAGAGCCTTTCATAACCGTCCTACCTTGCTTTTCGTATTCTGCCTGACAATCCACACAAAGGGTAGTACCTGGCATTGCAATAAGCCTTTCTAAAGGTATCTCAGAGCCACACTCCTCACATACGCCAAATTCTTCTCGTGTCTCCAACTTTTCCAAAAGGTACTCTATCTCCCTCAGCTCCTTGGTCTTTCGCTCAATCATGGCATAGACATTTGCCATGGATATCTCCCTCTGGGCCAGATCCAACTCATCGTTTGTGGAGGACTCATCTATCCCCTCCATATACTCCTTCCTTATTTCAGATAGCCTGGAAAGGGATTTTTGTGCCTGGGCCTTTTTCTCCTTCAAGATGTTGATGTATTCTTCCCTATTTCCCACAAAACCTCACCCCCTTTATCTTATTAGGGTTCTAAACAAGGGTTTTTGAATAGTAGGCATAAAAAGCACAAAGTCAACAGGAATCCGAAGATCCCCTTAGAAAGGGCTCCCCAAAAAGAGAGAAAACTTAGGGGGAAATTTTCTCATGAAGAATACCGCCTTTCAAAAGAGAGGTTGACCAGGGGAATGGGAAAATATAAGCTGTTTTTCCAATAATCCCACTTTAGGAGGAAACCATGAAGAGGCATCTGTTATTCTTTTTAGCTTTTACCTTCCTCTTTGTCTCCCTCGGGGTTTCTAAGTCAAACTCCCAGGACATCGGAGCTTTTATCTATGAGCACTTCACGAAAAAGGAACAGATAAAGGCCCTCCCCAAACAGATCACAATGGAAGAGGCCATTGGGGTACAAAAGGCCTTTGTATCTCTTTTAGGGAAAGATCATGGCAGGCAAATCGGATACAAGGCAGGCCTTACAAATCCCAAGGCCCAAGAGGCCTTTGGGGTAAAGGAACCTGTTTTGGGCATACTCTTTGAAAAGATGCTCCTTAAGAGTGGGGCAACGGTAAATGTGGCCTTTGGTGCAAGGCCAGTAATCGAAGGGGATCTCATCATAAGGGTAGGTGATGAAAAGATAAATGACGCCAAGACCCCTGAAGAGGCCCTCTCCTACTTGGATCAGGTCATCCCCTTTATTGAACTTCCTGACCTCATGTTCTCCCCTGATACAAAGCTGGATGGCCCAAGCATTGTTGCAATAAATGTGGGGGCAAGGCTTGGGGTTGTGGGAGAGCCCATTTCATTGACCGGCCAAAAGGAGTGGCTCCAGAGATTAAAGACCATGGCCCTTGAGATATCCGACGAAAAGGGGGAGATGATCACAGAAGGGACAGGAGGGGCCCTCTTAGGCGACCCCATGAACGTGGTCCTATGGATAAAGGACGAACTGAAGAAGAGGGGCCAGGCCCTCAAAAAGGGTGACCTGCTCTCACTGGGCAGCATAACCAAGATGGTCCCTCCAAAACCTGGAACCATGAAGGCAAAGTACATGGGTTTGGATCCAAAGGGTCCGGTTGAGATCTCTGTCCGATTCCAGTAAGTCACCGTGCAAAGGATATCCTTAGACATATCCCTTATGTTTGGAAGATTAGATGGGTGGGATCTTAGCAAAGAGGATCTCACCCCTCATATACCCCGGGTGGAAGAGGCCCACAGAAGGCTCCTCTCTGGGCAGGGTGACATAATGGATGGGGGCATACCCATGATAGGGTGGCTTAAACTGCCCCTCGAGCTTGAGGAACCTCACCTCCTCTCCATAATGGAGAGTGCAAAGGAGTTGAGCGGTTCAGTAGATGCATTTGTCTCCATAGGCATAGGCGGCTCCTATTTGGGCATAGAATCGACCATTGCCTCCTTGACAAGCCGCTATTACAACCAGCTCCCAAGGGAGAGAAGAAATAACAGGCCAGAGATATATTTTTTGGGCAACAACTTGGATCCCGACTACATCTCGGACACCTTGGATATACTGAGGGGGAAAAAGGTCGCAGTCCACGTGATTTCCAAGTCCGGCACCACCTTGGAAACTGCCGTTGCATTCCGAATAATGAGGAAGTTTCTATTGGATACGAAGATAGTGGACCTGAGGCCCTTGGTGGTTGTAAGCACGGACAGGACAAAGGGTAAGCTTAGGGCAATGGCAAGGGAGCTTGGCCTTAAGACTTACGAGATCCCAGAAGACATAGGGGGGAGATTTTCCGTACTCACAGATCCACTCCTCTTCAGCATTGCAATGGCAGGTATCGATCTGGTCCAGTTCTGGCAAGGTTTTAAGAAAATGGCCGAACTCACCAGTGGCCATACCTTCTGGGAGAACATGGCAATGGTCCACTGCCTTATGAGGTACATGGCCTTCCTCAAAGGCAAGGCCATAGAGGTAGTGGGGACCAATTCCACCTATCTCTATCCACTTATCCGTTGGATGGAGCAACTATTCCCTGAGAGTGAAGGCCACAAAGGTAAAGGGCTGTGGGTCTCTCCCTCCCTGTACACAGAGAAGCTCCACGCCAACGGACAGATGGTCCAGGAAGGCGTCAGGAATTTGATTGAGACCTTTCTGATCTTGGAGGAATACGAAACCAGGGTGGATATCCCCTTTGATGAGCAGAATCTGGATGGCCTAAATTTCCTCCTAACCGGCGGGACACAGGAGGTGGGAGGGATAAACAACAAGGCACTGGAGGGGGTTGCCCTTGCCCACTACGAAGGAGGTGTCCCCAATATGACCATCCGCATACCAAAGAGGACCCCCTACTGGATAGGACAGTTTTACTTTTTGATGGAAAAATCCGTGGCCTTAAGTGGATATCTTCTGGGACATAATCCCTTCATACAGCCAGGAGTGGAGGCTTACAAAAAGAATATGTATGCCCTTTTAGGAAAGCCTGGCACTGAAGACAGGATCCAATCACTCCATCGTTTAAAATCATCCATCGAAAAGATCATAGTATAAGAGCACTTCCACATTCTAAAAGCCATCTGCATTCTGTCTTAAGATACCACTATCTTCAAAAAGAAGCCTTAAGCATCCCAAAAGCCCAGCAGACACATAGAGTACTACATAGTACCCAAAATACAGAAACTCAGCCTCTCGTTTATTTTTTAAACGGCCCCTCATGTTCTACGCCCAATAAGTTCTTCGGGAGAAATTTTCCCTTGACTCCTCCATGCCACATCCATAGGATCTCTTCTCTAAATGGAAGGTCTGAGCAAATTTTATTTCTCCCTCTATAGATTCACACTCCTCCCAGAAGATAAGATACTTATGCCCATTAATAACAAGGGAAACGTAATAAGAGGTGCACTTGGAGATGGGCTTAAGAGTATAGTATGTGTAAATAGAGCACTGAGGCTATGCCAGGGCTGTGCTTTGGCCCCCTCTTGCTGTTATAGTCTGATTTTTTCTCCTTCTAATCTCGTGGATATCAAGCGCATAAGAACCACACAAAGGGGATTCGTTATAAAGCCACCACTTGATAAAACCGAAGTTTATAACACCTCAAAACCCCTTGTATTTGACCTGGTCTTGATAGGTTCTCATGGGGCTTCCTTGCCCTGGTTTATTGTTGCCCTCTCAAGAATTGGGAATAGGGGCATAGGTATCAATAAAGGCAAATTTTGGATAGAAGACATAGAAGCTTGGGATGCTAAGGACTTTGTATCCATTTATGACAGGAATTCAAGGATGGTTGAAAACAGGGCATTTGTCCTTAGAGCAGATGATCTAACACAAAAGATGGATCAAAACTTAAGGGAGCTAACAATCACCTTTCTTACCCCCACAAGGATTAAATACAACGAATCTGGTTTAAAAGGAGGGAGTAGCGTAGTAAAAGATCCAGAATTCCATCACATAATCAGAAGACTCATAGACAGGTTGAACGCACTTTCGATACTATATTGTGGCGGATCCCTGGATATAGATAACAAAATGGTCATAAGTGATGCAATGGGTATAGAGAAGAAGGCTTCAGAGCTCAGTTGGTACCACAGGACCAGAAAGAGCAGCACATCCCTAGACAGGCAAGGTGGCAAGGCAATCCACCATCAGAGTGGCTTTGTGGGCAAGATCACCTTTAGGGGGAACCTTCTTAGCTTTCTACCCTTTTTACTATTGGGTCAATACATTCACATAGGTGAAGACACCACCTTTGGCCATGGGTGGTACAGGGTGGAATTTTAGAAGAGGCAGATCAAAGGGTAGCCTTACCCTTTGAAGGTGGTGTCAAAATAGGAAAGGGAGACCAATTTGGCCCTTAGTTTACTTAAGGTGGGCTCAAGGAGAATGTTATCTCTTTTCAATCCTATACACCCCGTGTGCGGAGGTATGAGGCATGAAGAGCTACCGAAAGGAACTCTACTTTCATGTGCCCAGGCGCAGGGCCTTTATCAACATTACCCCTCAGGTTGAAGATTGTCTTAGGGAGAGTGGTATCCAGGAAGGCCTATGCCTGGTAAATGCCATGCACATTACTGCTTCTGTCTTTATAAACGACGATGAGTCAGGCCTCCATCAGGACTTTGAGGCGTGGCTGGAAGCCCTGGCCCCCCATGAGCCGGTGAGCCGCTACCGCCACAACCGCACAGGCGAGGACAACGCCGACGCCCATCTGAAGCGGCAGGTCATGGGCCGGGAGGTGGTGGTCGCCGTGACTGGCGGGCGGTTGGACTTCGGCCCCTGGGAGCAGATATTCTACGGCGAGTTTGACGGCCGCCGCCCCAAACGGGTATTGGTGAAGATCATTGGCGAGTAAGCGGCAAAAAAAGACTGATAAGGCCCAGATATATCCTGGAACCCAAAGGAAGGCTAAGATATTTCTTCCGGAAATGGGTCTTAAACCATGGCCTTGCAATTTGAATCCCTATACAATCCTTTGCCTTTTCATCCCTTAAAGCCTTTTTGGCTCTCTTGGAATTCATTTCCTCCCAGGCCCAGAGAGCTCACCTTGGGTTCCCTACCTCCTTGGCCAGCCCATGGGGAGGAGGGCGGTGATTAGACTAAGCAGGCATCCTCCCCACACCATTTGGAGGTCTGACCCATGCCTGGAAGGCGTTTGATCTTTTTTAGGGTAGTCTGGGTACGGGAATCGGTGTGTTCTCGCAGGCAGTATATAATGTAGGCAAAGAGAGGACCGAGATGTCCAGAATACAGACCCAGGGACGGGATGATATGATCCGACGCACGGCGCGTGTGCTGGAAATGGTCCAGCAGATTGCCGTTCGCCCCCATTATTGGAGCCGCCGAACTTTGGCCCAACATCATGAGATTGGCGAGCGCATGGTCCAAAAAGATTTAGAGTTGATTCGCTACCGCCTTCAACTCCCTCTCCGTCACGAAGAGGGGACATACTTTTTTGAGTGGTTGCCCAAGCTGCCCACCACCACCTATTCTTTTCAGGAGGCTTTGTCCCTTCTAACGGCCGCCCGGGCGGCTCAGGCCATTCCCGGCGTCAATTCGGCAGAACTGTCGGCGGCCATTGCCAGGCTAGAATCCCTCTTCCCTGCCCCGATGAATCGTCTGGTGAGAGATGCGCTGGAGCGGTTACCGCGCCGGGCCGTGCGGGATCACCGGCAGGAGATGCTGTCCCTTCTCCATCGGGCGCTGGCCGAACGGCGACAGGTTCGGATTCGGTATGCGACCGCTTCGCGCGGCGGGGAAGTAATGGAAAGAACGGTGGAGCCTTATCACATTATGCCCTACGGTCGTTCCTGGCATCTGATTGGCTACGACTATCTGCGCCAGGAGATACTCCAATTCAAAGTAGATCGGGTTAAGGAGACTGAATTACTTGAGACGACCTACTCGATACCTGCCGATTTTGATCTGGATGCCTATCTGGGTGATGCCTGGGGGGTAATGCGGGGGGCGGCCGGAGAGCCGGAGCGGGTGGTGCTCCTCTTTGAGCCGGAGGCAGGGCGCTGGGTGGCGGAGGAGGAGTGGCATAAGAGCCAGCAGAGCGAGGTTCTGCCCGACGGCCGGGTGCGGATGACCTTCTTCGTGGGCATCACTCCGGAGATGGTGAGCTGGTTGCTCTACTACGGCAGCCGGGTAGAGGTTCTGGAGCCGGTCTGGCTTCGGGAGCGGGTGGTGGAAGAGCATCGGAGGGCAGTGGCGGTCTATGAGAATCGGCGCGACGGGGATGGAGGTGGTAGAATCCCATGAGGTGCAGGCCTGGAAGTTCCTGCCGGACGGGCAGTTGAGGAGGTGAGGGGGGAGTGGATGGGGTGGTAGAGGAGTGGGTTGGAAGCGTATTGTAAGTCCAACTTAAAAGAGGAGGTCAACATGCTTAGATACACAGGGCACCCGCTGGTAGATGTAGGAGTGGCTACCATCGCGGCCTTTGTCAACAAGCGGGATCCGGCTTCCCTTAACGAAGCCGATCTGGAAAAGGTGGCCAACTTCATGGCCAGCCAGTATGTTGTGGACCCTCTCAAGTCGTTTCTGACGGTAGCCTTTCCCAATTCTGGCTTCACCAACCCGGCTTTCAGCAAAACGCCGCAGAAACGCGATGAATATGCTAAACGGGTGTTGCACGCGTACAGAGCTGACACGCCCCGGTTGGCTGGACGCTGCGTCTTTACCGGAGAACCGGCGGTGGGCATTGCGTTCTCAGACAAACTGCCACCGGGCCGTGCCTTTCGCCAGCATATTCCTCTGTTGACCGGCGAGGACGTCATCAACTTCTACCCGTGGGGAGATGCCGGGCTACCGGTATCCGGAAAGGCTATCCTGGCCATCCATGCATTCCCATTAGGTTGTGCCAAGTGTGATGGCAAATTGCTGGCCGTCCATTCCGACAGTCCTGATCTCATTTACGACTTTGCCGCCGAATTTCTGGAGTACAATCGCAAGGCGATCACGCTGGCTCAACAAGGAGGAAGCAAGAAATTGTCAGAAGCAGAGTCGTCGGCCAAGACCTTGCTCGTTGAGACTCTGCTGGAGGTGGAGCAGAGCCGAAGGGACGAAGCACGTGAGCACCGTCCCACCTCGGTGACCGCTTACCACTTGAGCAACCTGGGAGCGACCCCCTCGCTGGACATTTATCACCTGCCGCTGGAACTGACCGACTTCCTGAGTCAGATTATCGGCCCAGACTACAAGACAGAATGGGACGCTATCGCTCATCGCGCCTGGTGGCTGTCAAAGGCCAAACGAAAAGGCAAAGGAGGTGAGAGTGGTCAAGAGGAATCTAAACGCCCTCAACGAAATGTGCTGTATGAGGACCTGTTCCAATTGCCGGGGAACGCACGGCAGTTTGTGCGCTGTTACTTCCTGCGCATCCCGATGCGTATCCGCTCTGAGGACGACCCGCGTCGCACCTATTCCCTGCGAGACGAAGCGGGGCTTGTCTCATGGAAAATCACCGAATTATTCTTAAGGAGGATCATGAACATGGACAAAGAGCGTATCCAACAGATCCGAGAATTGGGCGACCGCCTGGCTGCCTATGTGAGTCAGGAAAATGACCACCGATTCTTTGCCGCGTTCTTTCAGCATCGCTACGACTATTTTCGCACGGCACTGATCAAGGCTAACTTGACCCACGTCCAGCGTGGCAATCCCCCGCTCATCACTCTGGACCCATACATCGCCATCTTTGAGGAGGGAAACGAAATCGCCGCACCTGACTGGCGGTTGGCCCGTGACCTGGTGTTAATCCGCGTGGTGGAGCAACTCTATCAGCAAGGCTGGCTGGGTAGCCATCCGGAGGCTATCACTGAAATTTCTGAACAGCCGGAATAGGTTTCGTGATCACAATTTCTAAAAAAGGGAGGAAAACCATGGCATTCGTAACCGGACTGCTGCTGATTGATGCGCCTGCATCAGCATTGAACAATCTGGGGAATGTCCCAGGCAGATTGTTCGACAACGTGGCGGGTGTAAAGGTGATCCGCACCAAAGAAGGCACATATCCCTACGTCTCGGCCCAGGCCTTCCGCTATTGGCTGCGGACCACCCTCGAGTGTGCCGGGATAGGTTGGAAGGCAGCCCCCATCTGGCGCGAAGCCAAAGTGGCCTATACCGACGCTAACCCTATCCGCTGGTGGGACGACGACCTATTTGGCTACATGCGGGCGCCGTCCACTAAGGCTGCCGCCGTGAAACAGCGTGAGGCCGATGAGACCCGCCTCACCGAGACGCCGACTACCGACGCCGTGACCCGCGCCTCCCCTTTCCGGGTTAGCACCTTGGTGTCCATTGCTCCGGTTAACATCGTGGAAGATTGGGAGAGCATGAGCCGCCATGAGGGCGATCCGGTGCCCTATAGCAGCCAGTTCTACCGCGCCACCCTTAAAGGCCTCTTCTCCCTGGACCTGCATGCTTGTGGCACCTTCTGGCATCGCCAGAAGACCGGCTTCCGCAACCTGGATGATGTGCGCATGGAGGAAGCGAAGAAGGCCGGCCTGACCGAAGTAAAGGGCGAGAAGGCCTATCGGCTGCCTCTGGAAGAGCGTCTGCAGCGCATCACGGCCCTCTTTGAGGGAATGGCTCGTCTGGAAGGTGGCGCCAAGCAGGCATTACACTATACAGACGTTGCCCCAGTTCTTGTGGTACTGGCCGTGACCAAAGGCGGCAATCACATCTTCGGGCACATCATCGGCGCCAATTCTCGGGGGCTGCCCCAACTGAAGATTGAGGCCCTAAAAGAAGCGCTGACGGTATTCAAAGACGACATCCTCTCAGATGTGTACGTGGGCTGGGTGCGGGGCTACCTGGACGAGGAGCGGGCCAAACTGGAAGAGTTTGCCCAGACCGATGAGGGTCAACGCATCAAAATGAGCCATCCGCGCGAAGCGTTCCGGGCCTTGATTGAGGCGCTGAAACAGCCTGAGCATGCGACATGGCTGGAGTAATATCCTGTTGGCCGATCCCAATCGGGGTATGAGGGCCCTTGGCCGGGCGTCGGCCTGTGCCGACGCGGCCCTGTCCTCGCAGGCGGATGGCCGACGTGGATGCGCCTCCAAGGGGCGATTTCAATCGTCAAGAGAAAGGAGGTCACTGTGCGCGTTCTGAAAATCGTAGCCGAAGGGTTGACTACGTCCTTCCGCTACCCGCATTTCATGCAGGGGGTCCAGCCCACCTTTGAGATGCCACCGCCGGCCACCATCTACGGCCACATCTGCAGTGCCCTGGGAGAATGGGTCTCGCCAGAGGGGATAGAGTTCGCCTACCACTTTACGCATCAGGGTTTGTTTGACGACATGGAACACACCCATGTAGTGGCTGGATCCACAGGCAAGGTGCCTGGAACACCATGGCCGAAAGCGCTGGAAGGGGTGGTGAACCCCTTCCAGCGCACCCTGCTCTTCAAGCCCCGGCTGGTGCTATATCTCAACCGTCCGGAATGGGAGCCTGCCTTCCGCAGCCCGCGCTATGCAGTGGTGTTGGGCCGATCGCAGGACCTGTTTACCTACACCAGTGTCAGTGTCATAGAACTGGTGCGGGCCAAACGAGCCTACTTTGAGCATACGTTAGCGCCCTACCGTATGGCTCTGCAGGCAGGGCAGGGCTATGTGGTGCTGATGCCGCGCTACCTGGACTATGCTCATGGCCGCGCTCCCACCTTTGCCCGTTATCTGGTCCTGAACCGCCGGGTCCATAGCGATCAGTTGTGGCAATTCGCCAACCTGCCGGCCGATACCCAATTCTGGGTTGACCCCACTTCCCCGGAGGTGGATGGCGCTCATCTGGGACTTGCTTTCCATACATTCGTCGGTGAGTATGATGACAACCCCCTTATGGCCTGAATGGCTGGAGGACATCCTGTGGGCCAAAAGCCCTGATAAAGGCACAGGCGGACGGGCCGAAAGCCTGGCGCAGCACACCTGGTATGTCCTGGAGAAACTGGCCGAGGCGGTTCGCCTGCGCCCCGCCCTGCCGCGGGAATTAGGCTTCCCAGGACTATGGAATTGCCTGTTCTGGGCCTGTTTCCTGCACGACTTCGGCAAAGCGGCGCGGGGGTTTCAGGAACGACTGCGCGGTGGCCAGAAGTGGCCCCACCGCCACGAAGTGCTCTCCCTGGCTTTCCTGGACTGGATTGCCGATGCGCTATCTGAAGAGGAACGGCGATGGGTCGTTGCTGCCATCGTCTCCCACCATAAGGATGCCGACGAGATTGGCTTAATGTACATGGATCCGAGCGACCCTGCCGATGAACCGCTGGTTGAACGGATAGCCGAGATGAGCGAGGAAGCCATCGTGGGTTTGTGGCGATGGTTGAAAGAGTGTCCGGCCTCATGGATTGAAGCCTTGGGCTTAGGCGGCGCGGGTATCCGGCTGGCCTCATTGCCTTCCCAGGCCGATGCTGTGCGAAGCGTCCAAGAACAAGGAGCGGTGCGCATCCGGCATTGGCTGCAAACCTACCGTCACTGGCTGAAAACCCTCAACCGCAGCCAGGAACGCAGCCTGCTCATAGGCACCTTGGCCCTACGCGGCCACCTGGTTTCTGCTGACCATATGGCCTCGGCCCACACCGATAAAGCACCCCAGCCGCTGCTGGCTCGGCCGGATGATCTGCTGATCCGCCTGGGTGTGGATGAAAGCCATCTGTACACCCATCAAAAAGTGTGCGCCACAACGCGCGGATCGGCGGTGTTGATCGCCCCAACGGGCAGTGGCAAGACCGAATCGGCCCTCTTGTGGGCCTGCGCCCAGGCCGATGGGGAGCGGCCGGTCCCCCGGCTGTTCTATACCCTGCCCTACCAGGCCAGCATGAACGCCATGTACGATCGGCTGAATGAAAAAGCCTTCCCCGGCCAGGTAGGCCTGGAACACAGTCGCAGCATCCTCGCCCTGTATCGTCACTGGCTGGACGAAGACTATACTCCTCAGCAGGCCGCCCATGCTGCGCGATGGAGCAAAAACCTGGCGCGCTTGAATTACTTCCCGGTGCGTATCCTCAGCCCGTATCAGATCCTCAAAGCGCCCTACCGGCTGAAGGGTTACGAATCCCTGCTGAGTGATTGCTTCCATGCCGTTTTCATCCTGG
>CALKZT010000101.1 GCA_938002815.1 uncultured bacterium | reverse complement strand
ACCGGTATAGTGCAAGGGGTTGGCTTCAGGCCCTTTGTCTACGGGCTTGCCATCAAAAGGCAGCTCACTGGTTTTGTTAGGAATACCACAGAGGGTGTGCTCCTTGTGGTAGAGGGTGAAGAGCAGGACATAGAGGAATTTTTTAGGGAGCTCATTCTCCATCAACCTCCTTTGGCCCGAATCTTGGGGATACAAAGGGAGGCCATCTCCCCAAACCACTATACCTCCTTTAGGATCCTCCAAAGTGATACGGCCATGGAGCGATCTATACTCATCCCCCCGGATATGGGTACCTGCAGGGACTGCCTAAGGGAGCTCTTTGATCCCCAAGATAGAAGATATCTCTACCCCTTTATAAACTGCACCAACTGTGGCCCAAGATATACCATCATAGAGGATCTCCCCTATGACAGACCCAAAACCACCATGTCTGCCTTTAAGATGTGTGGGGCCTGCGAATCCGAATATGGAGATCCCAAAAATCGAAGGTTCCATGCCCAACCCAATGCATGTTGGGAGTGCGGTCCAAGGCTTTGGTTAGAGGATCCTTTAGGCAAAAGGCTGAAATGCCATGACCCCATAGAGGAGGCAAGGGAACTACTCATCAAGGGGCATACTCTGGCGGTCAAGGGCCTGGGAGGCTTCCATCTCATGGTAGATGCCACCAACAGTGAGGCAGTGAAGAGGCTAAGAGACAGGAAGCACAGGGAAGAAAAGCCCTTG
Source organism: uncultured bacterium (assembly GCA_938002815.1). Lineage (GTDB taxonomy): Bacteria > Desulfobacterota > DSM-4660 > Desulfatiglandales > CALKZT01 > CALKZT01. Next base: position 21,868 of record CALKZT010000101.1, on the reverse strand, counting down.
GCCATCATGGTGAAGGATATGGAGACGTTAGGGCAGATATGCGTCTACAACAGGAGGGAGAAGAGGCTTATTACCTCCCAGGAAAGCCCAATTCTACTCCTTAGGAAGAAGAGGGGGGTGAGGATGGTCTGCGAGGAGGTGGCACCCAATAACGAGTTTTTTGGCATAATGCTCCCCTATGCACCGATCCACCATCTGCTGCTGAGGGAGCCCCTAAAGGCAGTGGTGGCCACCAGCGGAAACATCTCAGAGGAACCAATAGCGAGGACCAATCAAGAGGCACTCTCAAGACTAAAGGGCATAGCAGACTATTTCCTGATGCACAACCGGGAGATCCACCAGAGGGCAGATGACTCAGTAATACGGGTAGTGGGAGGGATAGCCTCCTTTATCAGGAGGTCAAGGGGATATGCCCCAATGCCTATATTTTTGGACTCCCGTCTAAAGGGACTACCTTATGCCCTTGGAGTTGGAGGGGAGCTCAAGAACACCTTTTGCCTTTTGAGACAGAACCAGGCCTTTCTAAGTCAGCACATTGGAGACATGGAAAACTTGGAGACCTACGAATACTTCCTCAGTGCCTTGGAGGGACTGAAGAGATTACTTTCCGTAGAGCCTCAGGTTGTGGGATATGATATGCACCCCTTATATCTTACCACCTCCTATGCAATGGAGCTTCCCCAGATACAAAAGGTGCCTGTGCAGCACCACCATGCCCACATAGTGAGCTGCATGGCAGAGAATGGGGAGATGGGTCCTGCGATAGGAGTCGCCTTGGATGGCACAGGATATGGTGCGGACGGAACCATCTGGGGAGGTGAGATCCTGCTTTCCTACCTCCACTCCTTTGAGCGGATCGGGCATTTGGAACCCGTAAGGGTGATTTCCAGTGACACCACAGCCAAATACCCCTGGAAGATGGCCCTCTCACTTCTGTTTAGGTCCTATGGGGAGGGTGCAGTGGAGCTGGGAAGGGAACTCTTACCGAATATTGGGGATCAAAAGATAAGGCTTACCATAAATATCCTAAAGGCAGGGTTCAATACGATTATGTGTAGCAGCACTGGCAGACTCTTTGACGGTGTAGCTGCCCTTTTGGGTATCAGGATGAAAAACGCCTATGAGGGGCAGGCCCCCATGGAGCTGGAGATGTCCCAGGCAAAGGCGAGGGTATCACCCTATGAAGTGGCCCTAAGAAGTGAGGGAGACAAACTGGTCCTACTTTCCTCCCTCATAGTAGAAGGGGTGGTAAGGGATATAGAGGAGGGCACGGCCAGGGGCATTATAGCCAGAAGATTTCATGTATCCTTGGTGGAGTTGCTCGCAAGGGGTGTTGAAAGGGCTTGCCTGCTTACAGGGATAAAAAAGGTGGCCTTGAGCGGGGGTTCCTTTCAGAATGCAACCTTACTCTTTGGGCTTATGAGGCGCCTTAGAAAGGGAGGGTTTCAAATCTTTTCTCATAGGTCTCTACCCACCAACGACGGAGGGATATCTTTAGGCCAGGCAGTCTGTGCCGCTACTGTGGCAGGAGGCACAAGAGATGGAGAGTAATTACCCCTTCTCCGATCCAGGTATATCCCAGGGGCTTGTAAGAGAGATAAGCCTCCTCGTGAAAGGCCCCGTAAGGCTCATGGAGGTCTGCGGAACCCATACCGTGAACATATTCAAATACGGAATAAGGTCCTTGATGCCCAGCCTCTTGGACCTTGTCTCTGGCCCTGGGTGCCCTGTATGTGTCACATCCCAAAAGGACATTGACAAAATAGTGGCCCTTGCCAAGTTCCCCAATGTGGGGATACTAACCTTTGGGGACATGATAAGGGTCCCAGGTTCAGAGGCCTCTTTGAGGGATGCCATGGCCCAGGGTGCAGACGTGAGAATGGTATATTCCAGCATGGATACCATAAAGATAGCCCAGGCAGAGCCCCAAAAGACCTTTGTCTTTTTGGCCATAGGCTTTGAGACCACAGCCCCCCTAATAGCTGCCACCATAAAGAGGGCAAAGGAGCTCTCTTTAAGAAACCTAAAGTTTCTCTCCTTACACAAGCTCCTCCCTCCTGCCCTGAAGGTCCTCTTTGAGGGGGAGGGGGTAAAGATAGACGGCCTCATATGCCCTGGCCATGTAAGTGCCATAATAGGGGCCTTACCCTATGTCCCTGTCACTCAAAAGGGGATACCCTGTGTGATCACGGGCTTTGAGCCGGTGGATATACTCCAGGGGATCTGGATGCTCTTAAGACAAGTACATGAAAAAAGGGCCCTGGTAGAGATCCAGTATAGCAGGGTGGTAAGACCTGAGGGGAATCCAAAGGCCCTCGCCATTATGGGGGAGGTATTCGAGCGGTGTGACTCAGAGTGGAGGGGCCTTGGAACCATAGGCCTAAGTGGCCTCAGGATAAGAGATCCCTTTGGGGATCTGGACGCAGAGAGGGTCTTCCAGATCGAATCGCCCCCTTCCGAAGAGCCTAAAGGATGCAGGTGCGGAGAGGTGCTGAAAGGTATCCTGAAACCCAATATGTGCAAGATGTTTGGGACCTTTTGCAGACCCGATAACCCTTTGGGGCCCTGTATGGTGTCCAGCGAGGGGAGCTGCGCTGCCTATTTCCATTATACCCAAGTGGGGCAGATGGGAGATGGGGATCAGAGTTCTAAGGGAGGCAAATAGCACAAGGCCCCTTGTGTGGAGCTATGAACACAACCAAAGGGAATATGTGGTAAAGGACTATTCCTTTCACAGGGGCTGGTATAGAGGGGTAGGGCGCTTCCTCATCTACAGGGAGGTAAAGGCCCTAAAGAGACTCAGCCCGATGGAGGGGGTTCCGAATCTGGTCCTCTGGTTCAGCCCCTATAGATTGGTAACCGAGAGGATTTCTGGTATAACCTTAGAGGAGGCAGAAAGGGGGAGAAAGATAGATCTAAACTTCTTTGAGGACCTAAAGGCCTTAATAGCCAGACTCCACCAAAGGGGGGTGGCCCATTGCGACCTAAAGAGGGCGGCCAATATCCTGGTTACAGAGGAGGGGAAACCTACTATTTTGGACTTTAGCTCTGCCATCTTTCAAGAGGAGTTCCCTTTCCTTCTTAAGGCCATATATGCAAGGTTTCAAAGGGATGATTTGGCAGCAGTGGTAAAGTTTAAGGGGAGACTTTTTCCAGAAGAGGTGAGTGAGCTTGAGAGGGCCACCTTTTTAAAGAGGGGGAAATTGGAATCCCTTGTAAGGAGGGTGAGGGATCGGATAAGAGATCTTATAAAGGTTATGGCAAGGGGGTAAGGAGTCATGGTGCTGATAGACCTAAACTGTGACATGGGTGAGAGTTTTGGGGCCTATAAGATAGGGACTGACGAGGAGGTGATCCGGCATATCACCTCTGCCAATATAGCCTGTGGTTGGCATGCGGGAGATCCCGTTGTGATGGACTACACCGTGAGGCTTGCCAAGAGGCATAACGTGGGGGTGGGAGCCCATCCGGGTTATCCAGACCTCATGGGCTTTGGGCGAAGGAATATGAGCTTAGGTAGAAAGGAGATCACCACATATGTGGCATATCAGGTGGGGGCCTTGTGGGCCTTTTCAAGGATGCATTCTGTGAGGCTCCAGCACGTAAAGGCCCACGGTGCCCTCTATAACACCGCTGTAGATGACCCTGATGTTGCAAGGGCAGTGGCAGAGGCAGTCTTAGCCATAGACCCTCAGCTCATCTTCGTGGGTCTTGCAGGTCCAAAGGGGCACAACATGAGAAGGGTAGCCATGGAGATGGGGCTAAGGGTGGCCTTTGAGGCCTTCCCTGACAGGAACTATACCCCTGAAGGGACCTTGGTTCCCAGGAAACATGAAAATGCAGTAATCCATGACCCTGAGCTGGTAAAGGAGAGGGCCATTATGATGGCCAAGGAACAGAAGGTGGTGGCAGTGGATGGGAGCGTTATCCCCTTAGAGGTCCATACCCTTTGTGTCCATGGGGACAATCCGAAGGCCCTGGCATTGGTGGCAGGGATAAGGGAGGCACTCACAAGGGAAGGGCTTACCCTTGCCCCCATGGATCAGGTCTTAAAGGGGGGATAGATGGAGGGCCTACCAAGGTTCAAGCTCATGGGGGAAAGGGCCCTTCTGGCCTATTTTGGGGAGGGTATCCAACTTGAGACCCATAGATACATAACTGCCATGAAAAAGGCCCTCGCAGGGCTTGGGCATCCTGCCATAAAGGAGATTGTCCCCGGATACACATCCCTTCTGATCCTCTATGATCCCCTAAGGATAGGGGTAGGAGAAATCATGGGCCTCATTTCAGAGATCCAAGTGGATTCAAGGGATGACCATAAAGAGACACGTCTGGTAAAAATCCCTGTCTGTTACACCAAGGAATTTGGTCCAGATCTGGACTTTGTGGCCTCCTACAATTCCATCTCCCCTGAAGAGGTGATCTCGGTCCACTCCTCCACTACCTATAGGGTCTTTGTGATGGGGTTTATCCCAGGCTTTCCCTACATGGGTATTTTGCCTGAGAAGATCAGGGCCCCAAGGCTTGAGACCCCAAGGCTCTCTGTGCAGGAGGGGAGTGTGGGCATAGCAGAGAACCAGACAGGGATCTATCCCACCAATAGTCCAGGGGGATGGAGGATCATAGGGAGGACACCCATAAAGGTCTTCCATCCCAAAAGGAGTGATCCCTTCTATCTGAAACCAGGGGACAGGGTGAGGTTTGTAAGGATAAGTGAGGAGGAATTCAACTTCTTAGGGTCAAACCCAGAGGCATGGAAACCCTAAGGATCTTGGAGCCAGGACCCCTTTGTACCGTGCAGGACCTTGGAAGGTATGGATTCATGGGCTTTGGGGTACCCATCTCAGGTGCCCTTGACCACTTCAGTGCAAGGATTGCAAACCTTCTGGTGGGAAATAGAGAGGATATGGCCCTCTTGGAGGCCACATACTCAGGCCCAAGCTTTGAGGTCTTAGAAGAGGCCCTGATTTCCATTGCAGGAGCCTGGTCCGAGGTGGATATAAACGGTGAAAGATTTTCCCCTTGGTCCTCCTTCCTTGTAAAGAGAGGGGATATAATCCGTATCAGACCCTACAGGTCAGGTCTTAGGGCATACCTGGCCGTAGCGGGGGGCATAAAGGTACCACCCGTTATGGGAAGCAGGTCCACCTGCCTCAAGGGAGGGTTTGGGGGATTGGAGGGAAGGCCTCTTAGGAAAGGAGATATAATTGAGACAGAGGCCCCCACAGGCCATCTTTCCCCTAAACAACTGGATCCCAAATACATTCCCCGATACGGCCCTACGTTAAGGCTCAGGGTGGTCTTGGGCCCCCAAGATAACCACTTTTTCACAGAGAGATTCTTGTGCGCTCCCTTTGAGATCAGTCCCAGGTCAGACAGGATGGGAATTCGCCTCGAAGGAGGGAAGATCCCACTCAGAGAAGGCTTTTCCTCGAGTATCATATCAGAGCCTGTGATCCCTGGGGCGATCCAAGTCACTCCCGACGGCAGCCCCCTGATAATCTTAGGTGAGCAGACCATGGGGGGTTATGCAAAGATAGCCACAGTTATCTACCCAGACCTTCCTCTCCTTTCGCAGGCAAGGCCAGGGGATAAGGTTTCATTCCTTTCAGTCGGCCTTGAAGAGGCCCAAAGCCTCTATTTTGAATACTTTGAGGACTTGGAGGCATTAAAGAGAAGCCTCATTTAGGCCTCAGTAAAACTCCATAAGTGCGTTGGCCCAGAGCAATGAGGCAAAGTAGATCTCAGAAAGCCCGTCTTCATCCACCTTCAATCTCTGGCATAGGGGGGTGATCTTTGGCCAGTTTGCTGACATGTATAGCCTTACCAGCTCAAGAATCTCCCCATATAGATTTTTCTCCCCCAAAAGGGCCTCCACTATCCTCCTTTCCAAAGGGAGACCCTTTATGGCCTCCTCCATGGGTACATCTAGAATGGCATCCAGTAGGGAAAAGAGACCCAAAATAAATAACGATTCAGTCTGCTTCATATCCAAGGCACTGGCAATTCCTTCACAAAACTTGGCCCTAATTACACTTTCTAATATCAGCTCGCTGGGCTTTTCAGCACCAAGGTCTGAAAGCATAATCATACTCAAAAATGCCTTGAGCTCCCTTTCCCCAAGAAGGGTCAAGGCATGCCTTACAGAATTTATCTTTGTAGGCCTTGCAAAAAAGGCAGAGTTTATGTACTTTAACAACTTATACGCGATGCTAGTATCCCTCATTATAAAACCTTCAAGCTTTTCAAGGTTCCAAGATTCTTTTTGTATCTCAGAAATTAAGAGCAGGATATTAGTTTTAATCGGAGATATTTCCTTGCCTTCTATGATAGCAGGTCTTTGGAAAAAATAGCCTTGAAAGAGTTCAAAACCAAGGTCTAATCCAAATCTAAATTCTTCTTCAGTTTCCACCTTTTCTGCAAGAAGAATTTTATTATAAGGCCTCAGTTCATTTAATGCTTTAACTATCTCATCCCTGCCTGTTCTGAAATCTAATTTTATAATATGTGATCTGTCTATGAGCTCTTTTATATCTTTTTTGAAAAAGAAATCATCCAATGCAACCCTGTACCCTTTTTTATAGAACTCATCACAGACTTCTATTATTTCTTTGGTTACTTCGATGTCCTCCAAGATTTCTATTACAAGCTTTTCTTTAGGAAAGGCCAAAGGAAGTCTTTCTTTTAGTAGGTTATAGGTAAAATTTACAAATACCGGATGATTGGGTGAGATCTCATCTACTCCAATAGTGGTATATACAGTGGCGAGCAGTCTTTTGGTGGCATAATCCCCGTCATGGAATGAATACACATCTTCCAATCCGCCTCTAAAGAGGAGTTCATAGGCAAATACCTTTTTTGCCCTATCAAAAATAGGCTGACGCGCCAAAAAAACCTTGCTCATGTCTTAAGAACCCCTATTCAGAGGAGAATATCCCCTGTGTGAAGATCCTCACTATCTCCTTAGATAGGCTTTCTGGGGAAATAGGGCCATCGGGATTATACCACTTGACTGTATAGTGTATCATCCCAAAAAAGGAGAATATGGCTGAAGTGGGGTGTATGTTCAATATCTCGCCCTCCTCACATAACCTCTCCAACAACGACCTAAAAAGGTTTACAAATTCTTTCTCCTTTTCTATCAGCCTGCCCCTCATGGCAGGGCTAAGGGAAGAGATCTCATTTACCAGGAGGGTAAGCCTATCTGAGTGCTCCAGGTAGTAAGAGGCATAGTATTCCAGCATCTGGATCAGCTTGTTCTTTGGGGGGAGATCAGACTGCCTTAAGGACCTAAGCCCCCTTAAGGACTCTTCCATGGCAGTCTCCATGATTCTAAAGAGGACATCTTCCTTGCTCTTGAAATAGTGATAGAGTGTAGAGGGCCTTACCTCCAGGGTCCTGGCTATCTCCCTCATTGAGACCGCCTTGTATCCCTTGCGGGCAAACAGGCCTGCTATGACACCCTCTATATAGCGAGCCCGCTCTAAATTTTTCTTCCTGGACATATCCTATCCCTTTTGATATTCGAACGTTTATTTTGGGCATGAGTCCATGTCAAGTAATTTAATTACGTTCATCACCGACTTTGGCCTCAATGACCCCTATGTGGGTATGATGAAGGGTGTCATATATCAGATAAATCCCTGTGTAAACATAGTTGACCTTACCCATAGTATACCACCAGGCGCCATACTCCAGGGGGCCTTCCTGTTAAAGGAATCCCATGGCTACTTTCCTAAAGGAACCATACACCTGGCAGTAGTGGATCCGGGGGTTGGGACCCCAAGAAAGGCCCTTTTGGTAGAGACAAAGGAATTCTATTTTTTGGGACCTGATAATGGGCTCCTTTGGCCCTCAGTGGTCGCAGGGGGTGGGTTTAGGGTGTATTCATTGGATAGAAGAGAATTCTTCCTCAAAGATATCAGTTCCACCTTCCACGGAAGGGACATATTTGCACCCATAGCAGGCCATTTAAGCAAGGGTATGGCCCCAGAGGAGCTTGGGACACCCTATGAAGGAGAACCCAAAAGATTGGAGATCCCAAGGCCCATAGGGGATCCGGAAGGGTTAAAAGGCATTGTGCTATGGGTAGACAGATTTGGAAATCTGGTCACAAACATAGCCTTAGGGGATATAGCCCCCTTAGGAGACATGAGGGAATGGATCATCTCCATAGGTCCAGTTGTGATAAAAGGCATAAGGAGTACCTTTGGGGATGTAGGGCCAGGGGAGTTTTTGTGTTACTGGGGCTCCATGGGGTATCTGGAAATAGGTGTCAATATGGGAAGTGCTGCAGAGAGACTCACCAATTCACTGAGCTCTGCCTTGGGTTTGGATGTGACAGTAAAGAGGACTCAGCGAGGAGACCTATAAGGTGGAGGTGATTTGTGGCCTTCTAAGATCTTCTTGAGCCTATCCCTTTCTGCCTGAAGTTTTCTCAACTGAAGAGTCAATTCCTCCCTCTCCTGGCCTTCCTCTTGGGGGATCCTCTTTTTCAGCTCCTCTATCTCCCTTGTGACTCGGTATAGGTCCTTAGCTAACAGCCTTATACTCAAGGGCTTTTTACTCCTCCATAAAATTCCGGAGGGGCCTTTCCTCCTCCAAAAAGGTCTGAAGGTCCAAGGGGTTTATCCCAAGGCCTTGGAAGATCAATTCCTCAAGCCTCTTTGCCAGGGAGAAGTTTTGGAGTATCCTCTCCTGGGCATCTGGCCGGCCTTGGGCATATCTGACCAATATGTCCGATAGCCTCTTCTCCAAGCTCACCACCCTATTGTGCATCACCCTCTTGTCTGCATAACATACGATATGCTTCTCCCTTATTTGGCCCTGGGCAGGCAATTCCTTTAGCCTCACGTGTTCTTCCACTATCTCCCCTATCTCCCATAGCCCGTGCCTTTCACAGATCTCCCTCCCCAACTTGCAGTGGTCCTCCCCTGTCTTAAGGGATATGCCCTTTGCAATGTCGTGCATTAGTGCACCTCTTACCACGGTCTCGAGGGAGAGTGAATTTTGTACCTCTGTCAACCTCTTCCCTATAAAAAAGGCCACTTCTGCCACAACCAGGGAGTGTTCCCTTATGTTGGGTAGCATTTGGTAGAGGTCCCAGAGGCTTTTGCAGTCCTCAAAGATGTCCTTTAGGTCCACTAAATACCCCTATTCCATTGGGAGGGATATGGTAAAGACCGTCCCTTCACCGAATTTACTCTCCACGAGCAGGTCCCCTGAGTGGGCCTGGACTATCTTATAGCAGATGCTTAGCCCAAGACCAACCCCCTTTTTCCTCGTGGTATAAAAGGGCTCAAAGATATGGGAGAGATCCTCTTCCCTGATTCCTACCCCTGAGTCTATTACCCTGATCTCTGCCCGGTCTTGGTGTCTCCTGGCATGGATCTGTACTGTTCCCCCTTCTTCCATGGCATCCATGGCATTTACCACCAGATTTATGAGCACCTGTTTTAGTTTGTCGGGATCGCATCTTAAGATGAGATTTCCCTCACAGAGCTCTGTGAGGAAGGTATAATTCTGGGAGGAAGGGAGGGCCTTTATCATACCCACCACATCGGCTATGAGATCATTCACATCATAGGGTCTCAGTACAAGCCTCTGCTCCTTTGTAAAATCTCCCAGGTCCAGCAAGAGCCTCTCTAACCTTGCTACCTCTTCACATATGATCTCCAACTTCTTCTGGGAGGCAGTATCCCCCATACCCCTCAAGAGCTGTTGGGAGAGGCCTCCTATTATCATAAGCGGGGTCTTCAGTTCATGTACCACATGGGCCACTGCCCTTCCCACGGCAGCAAATCTCTCCCCCTGGACAAGCCTTTTTTCTGTCTCCACCTGTGTCGTTATATCCCTTATGATGGCAGTAAACAAATACTCCCCATCAATCATGAGGGAGGAAATGCTGAGATCCACCGGGAATTCCTCCCCACCCTTTCTTAGGGCAGTGACCCTAAGACTCCTGTTTACGGATCCTATCTTTGGATCCTTTAGAAATCTCTTGATAAACCTGTAATGGTCACTGTACTGGGGTGGAAGGAGTACTCCCAGGTCCTGGCCCAGGACCTCACAGCCTTTGTAACCAAAGATATTTTCGGCAGCCTTGTTGAAGAGCACGATCTGGTGCTCCTGGTTTACACTCACGATGGCCTCTGAGACAGAGTTTAATACTGCCTGAAATCTCTGTTCTGCATGCCTTAGGTGTTGAACAAGGAGGCCGGCTTCTTCCCATTGCCTGTTTACCTCCAAGACAAGGGAAGGCCCTTGGGGCTCTAAGTGAACCGGATAGGCAATCCTTAAAAACTCCCTTATGCCACCCAAGACCCTCTGGGTTACCCTCACCTCTATCTTCTCCTTGGTGCTAAGGGCCAGCCCCAGGGGGCAGGTATCAGGGGTTCTATCACAGTGCCTTCCTGCCAAAGAGAGGAGCTCGTAGCACTTTTGTCCCAGAACCTTTTCTTTGGGAAGCCCCACCAGATCCAGGAAGGCCCTGTTGGCCTCTAAGATGTTATAGTCACTGTCTATGAGGATTACCTCTTCGGAGATACTATTTAGCACCGCAGTGGCTATCTTGTCCCTCGCCCTCAATAGGTTAAGCTCTTTCTCCATACCTTTCAGGTTCTCCTCTAACTCCTTCACCTTGAAGGTGCCGTTCATGGAGTCCCCCTGGGATTAGGGCAGTAAAAGACATATTCCTTGGAAAGGATCAAAAACATCTCTTCGCTGGCTTCCTTTACCAGTTCCAACAGGTCCTTTAGGTTTTTGGCCATGGCCAGGGACGCCCTGTAATCCTCTTCACTATAAAGGGCTGGTTCTATGGGTAAGAGCACCTGCTGGATCGTGCCTGCCCAAAAGACATTTAATCTATTCTTGAGCTCGAAGACTCTATTGTAGACGCCCCGGATCAGGTCGGTACGCAATATGGGCGAGACCTTATTTATGAGGAGATCCACCATGGCAGCCAAGAGATAGACCTCTCTCATGCGCTCCAACTGAGTCCTATAGGAAAAGAGCCCAGAGATGGTATACTCCAGGCCCTTGTCCAAGACAAAGTGAGGGGGAATAGCTGCTGCCTCTTTGGACTGCAAGAATTCTACCTCATACCTTTCAGATAGGGACCTCCTCATCTGGACAAAGTGGAGGGTCGACCACCTTGCCCTCCTAAATTCCATGGGGGTAGAAGTTATCAAGTTTTCGTTAATGGCCCCTTCCTTCTTGAAGGGTATCAGCTTTCCCATACCTATGGCCTCGGATGGTACTTTTTGTGGGTCTCTACCAGGTGGGACTTTGTGACATGGGTATAGATCTGAGTAGTGCCTATGTCTGCATGGCCCAACATCATTTGCACTGCCCTGAGATCTGCTCCCCCCATCAGGAGGTGTGAGGCAAAGGAATGCCTCAAGGTATGAGGACTGATCCTCTTTCTTATACCTGCCTTCTGGGCATAGGCCCCGATAAGCTTAAAGACACCTTGCCTTGTAAAAGGGCCTCCCCTCTGTGTCACAAACAGAAATGGAGACTCTCTACCCTTGAGAAGAGAGGGTCTGGAGCCCTTCAGATACTCCATTATCCAGTGGATTGCCACTTCCCCAATGGGAACCACACGCTCTTTTGAGCCTTTCCCTACAGTCCTCAAAAAGCCTGCGTCCAGATTCAGGTCCAAGAGTCTCAATCCCACTAGCTCAGAGATCCTAAGGCCTGTGGCATACATGAGTTCCAGAAGTGCCCTGTCCCTCAGACCTTGCGGGGTAATTGTATCCGGTGCATTGATGAGGGCCTCCACTTCCTCTATGGTCATGGTCTCTGGTATGGGCCTCTTGAGACGAGGAGAGTCCAAGAATCTGGTGGGATTCCAAGAGATAACCCCCTTTGATTTTAGAAACCTAAAAAAGGACCTTAGTGTAGAGAGATTCCTTGTGAGGCTACTTCTGGAAAGCCCCTTGGATAGCCATGAGTTATATGCCAACAGCTCCTCAATTCCTACCGAACTTAGAGATTTGTATCCCTTTGAATCCAGGTAGTCGAAAAACCTTATGAGGTCGGCCGTATATGCCTCCAAGGTGTTTGGGGATAGACCTTTTTCTATCCTCAGATACAAAGAGAACTCCTCCAAAAGCCTTTCAAATTCAGAATTCATATTTAGAGACCCCTCTGGTAAGGAGCTCCCCTTTCCCGTTTCTCAGGACCAGCATATCCTCTATCCTTACCCCACCCTTGTTGGGGATATATAGGCCTGGTTCCACAGTCACTATGCTATGGGACTTTAGTCTGTCATTACTATTTGGCCCAAGCCTTGGGGCCTCGTGGACCGAAAGGCCAATACCATGACCTAAACCGTGGGAAAAGTATTCCCCAAAACCCTCCTTCACAAGATATTCCCTTGCAACACTGTCTGCCTCCTTTCCCTCCATCCCTTCATATAAGGCCTCTATGGCCATCTCTTGTGCCTCTCTTACAGCCCTGTATATGGTCCTGAACTCCTCTTTAGGACCTCCCGGGAAAAAGGTCCTTGTCATGTCTGTCATGTAAGACATGTATCTTATTCCAATGTCCACCAATACGGGCTCATTCTCTCGGATGACCCTATCTGTGGGTCTGGCATGGGGTAGGGCAGAGTTGGGTCCGGATGCCACTATGGGAGGAAATGAGAGCTCCTCGGCACCAAACTCCGTTGCAATCTCCCTCACCTTATGGGCAAGGTATCTCTCGCTTACCCCTATTCTCATATGGCCTTCCAGTTCTTCCATGATTCTGGAGAGTATTTCTGCACCTTCCCGTATTATCTCAAGTTCATATGGGTCCTTTACTTCCCTCAGGGAGCTCAAGAACTCATCTATGGGAGAGAGCTTGGGTTCCATTCCCTCCCTTCTTATCCTCTCCATAAGTCTATTGAGCTGACCCACAGTTACGTAATTCTCCTCATAGCCTATGTGGCTCAGATCCAGTCTCCCTATAATTTTGTCCAAGGCCTTCCAGAGGTTGGCATCCCCCACCACCGAAACTCCCACTGCCTCCTTTTCTGCCTCTAAGGTGTACCTGTTGTCAGTGAGGAGATATCCCTCCTCCGAGGAAAAGAGGAGCCAGCCACTGGATTCTCCATAGGGACCATCTTCTGGGGTGTAGTTGCACAGATACGTCCTGTTAGGGGGCATTGTGACCCAAAGGGTCTTTATGCCCCTGTCTTGGGCCCATGAAAAGAGCCTTTCCCTCCTCTCTCTGATCACCTTTTCTTGCACAAAGACTCCATTACATGTTAATTGAAATAGCAAATGGAAAGGAGCCCAATGATAGGAAGGATAATAGAATTTATAGAGGATGGAAAGCTATTTTGTGCAATATGCCTGGAGGAAAAGTCCGGTAGACTCCACCTGCTCACCTCCAGAAACAGGGAGATCAACCTGTCCCATAGGAGGATTCTACATGCATCTTCAAAGTCCTATTCGGTGGATACGGGAAAAGAGGGGTTACTTTCCCTCTTGAAAGAGGCAGAGGAGCTCAGGGAGAGGTTAAAATCCGGAATAAATGTAAAGGAGCTTTGGGAAACAGTAAATGACCTGGACGAGATAGGCTTCAAGGACCTTGCAGAGCTGGTATTTGGCTACAATATAGGGGATGAACACATCTCTGCAGTAGTTCGGGCACTCTTTGAAGATAGGGTCTATTTTAGATTGAGGGAAAATGCCTTTTCCCCTGTGCCTCCCCATAAGGTGGAGGAATACTTCGAAAGGTTAGAGGAAGAGAGGAGGAAAAAAGAGCGTGTCGCCCTCTTTGCAAGGGGTTTGAAGGCCCTCTTCCTTGGGGAGGAGGTAGAAGAGGATCTCAAGGGTGAGATTGTGAAATACCTAAAGGATTTGGTCCTCTTTGGGAAGGAGGCAGAGGAGTATGAATTTATCAAGGAGATCTTCGGGGAGCTGGGAGAGCCCGATCCCAAGAGGGCGAGAGAGCTACTGAATGGCCTGGGGATATGGCGAGATGATGAGGACTTGGAGCTATTGAGGTCTGGCCTACAATTGGAGTTCCCCCAAGAGGTAGCAAAAGAGGCCACAAGACTTAGGAGACATAGGCCACAGCTCAACGGAAGAGAGGACCTTCGAAATCTCCCTGTGTTTACCGTGGACGGTCCCAAGACCAGGGACTTTGACGATGCCTTAAGCCTTGAGATCAGACCAAATATATTTAGGTTGGGGATACACATAAGCGATGTGGCCTCCATAATAAGACCTGAAAGCCCCCTGGACAGTGTCCTTATGGAGAGGGCCTCTTCCCTCTATTTACCCACCAAGTACCTGCCGATGATTCCACCTGAGCTCTCAGAGGACGGCCTCAGCCTCATAGAAGGTTTGGAGAGGCCTGCCGTAAGCCTCTTTGTAGACTTTGACAGGGAATTTGGGATCCTCTCCTTTAGATTTACGCCCTCTATGATAAAGGTGGAAAAACAGCTCACCTATGATCAGGTGGATCAGGCCTTAGAGTATGAGGAGGCCTTTGAGATACTCTATTCCCTTGCAAATCACCTCAGGAAAAAGAGGCTTGAGGAAGGTGGTTTAGACCTCACCCTCCCTGAGGTGGTCCTGGCATATAGACCAGACGGTAGGCTAGAGCTCTTTTGGGTGGATCTTGGCTCTCCTTCCAGGAGGATCGTCCAAGAGGCCATGATCCTCTATAACCAGCTGGCTGCTGCCTATCTCGTCCAGGGGGGGATTCCTGCCCTCTATAGGGTACAGGAGGGGCCAATGGAGAGGCTCTCTGAGACGGAGATGGATAGGATCCTGTATGTCTTTCTCCAAAGGAGAAGGCTTTTGCCCCTTACCATAGGCACAGAACCTGGCCCCCATGTCCCTTTGGGCGTAAGTTCATATGTCCAGATAACCTCACCTATAAGGAGATTCTTGGACCTCATAGTCCAGAGGCAGATCTCCGCCTCCTTGATGGGGGATAGGCCTCCCTACGACCAAAAGGCCTTGGAGAACATAAAGGCCAGGATAGAGCCCATCTTGAAGGAGCAGGAAAAGGTGAGGAGGGCAAGCATGACCCATTGGCTCCTCCGCTACTTTCATCAAAACCAGGGCAAGACCTTTCATGGCCTGGTCTTAGACGACCTCAAGACCCGCTTCAGGATCATCATAAAGGAGGCCCTCTTTGTGGTGGAGGCAAAGAAGGATCTCTTCAAAGGGAACATAAACCAAGGGGATGAGCTCCTAATCAGGATCAAAAAGGTGGATCCCTGGACAGGGCAACTGGAGATAGCCGGGGTGTGAGAAAGTCCCTGCGGATAGTTGATATCTGATACCCGAATATTATAATTCCGAACTTGTGCTGGAAAAGATGAGGGGGAATGTATGGAAGGAATAGAACTACCAAAGGCCTACGAACCTAAGGATGTAGAGGAAAAGTGGTACGACTTCTGGGAAAAAAAGGGGTTTTTCAGACCAAAGGCAGATGATAATGCCAAGCCCTATTCAATAGTGATACCTCCTCCCAACGTGACAGGTACACTGCATATGGGGCATGCCCTCAACAATACCTTGCAGGATATATTGGTCCGCTATCACAGGATGAAGGGGTTTAGGACCCTTTGGCAGCCTGGGACAGACCATGCAGGTATAGCCACACAGAATGTGGTGGAGAGGGAGCTGGCATCAAGGGGGCTTACCAGACATGACGTGGGTAGGGAGAGGTTTATAGAGCTGGTTTGGGAGTGGAAGGAGAGGTACGGAAACATCATTATAAATCAGCTCAAGAGGTTGGGGTGCTCCTGTGACTGGTCCAGGACCAGGTTTACCATGGATGAAGGCCTCTCAGAGGCTGTAAAGGAGGTATTCGTGAGGCTATATGAGGAAGGCCTCATATACAGGGGAGACTATATCATAAACTGGTGCCCAAGGTGCCATACTGCCTTGGCAGACCTGGAGGTGGAGCACGAAGAACACAAAGGTCACCTCTACTACATAAGGTATCCCCTCGAAGAGGGAGGGGGATTCGTCACGGTTGCCACCACAAGACCAGAGACCCTCTTGGGCGACACCGCAGTGGCAGTGAATCCTGAGGATGAAAGGTACGGCCATCTCATAGGGAAAAGGGTGGTGTTACCTATACTTAAGAGGCCAATTCCCGTGATCGGAGACAGGTATGTGGATCCCCAGTTCGGGACAGGTGCCTTAAAGATCACCCCTGCCCACGATCCCAATGACTTTTTGATCGGCCAGGCCCATGGACTGGAATCGTTAAAGGTAATCGATGAGACAGGGAAGATGAATGAGCTGGCCGGTCCCTATGTGGGCATGGATAGATACAGGTGCAGGGATCAGATCCTGAAGGATCTGGAAAGGGAGGGCCTTCTGGAGAAGATAGCGGATTACACCCACAAGGTGGGCCACTGCTACAGGTGTAAGACGGTAATAGAACCCCTCCTATCTAAACAGTGGTTTGTAAAGGTACGTCCTTTGGCCCGAGAGGCAATGCAGGCAGTGAAAGAGGGTAGGACCAGGATCTATCCCCCCCAGTGGGAGAACGTCTATTATGAGTGGATGGAGAACATAAAAGACTGGTGCGTATCAAGGCAGATCTGGTGGGGGCACAGGATCCCTGCCTACTACTGCCTTGACTGTAAAGAACTCATGGTGGCAAAGGCCAAGCCCTCTTCCTGCACCAAATGTGGCTCAGAGAGGATAGAGCAGGAATCCGATGTCCTGGATACCTGGTTCAGCTCAGCCCTCTGGCCCTTTACCACCTTGGGTTGGCCGGAGAAGACCCCTGAATTGGAGGTCTTCTATCCCACCTCCGTCCTTGTGACCGGTTTCGATATCCTTTTCTTCTGGGTAGCCCGAATGATGATGATGGGTCTCCACTTTATGGGGGAGGTCCCCTTCAGGGATGTATACATACATGCCCTGGTAAGGGATGCCGAGGGCAAGAAGATGAGTAAATCCAAAGGGAATGTCATAGACCCCCTTATAGTTATAGACAGATTTGGAGCCGATGCCTTCAGGTTTACGCTTGCTGCCCTTGCTGCACAGGGAAGGGACATCAAGCTTTCAGAGGGAAGGATTGAGGGCTTCAGGCATTTTGTTAACAAGGTCTGGAATGCCGGAAGGTTGATACTGTCAAACATCCAGTCTCTGGATCTTATAAAGAGCTATCACGAAATTTTAGGTCCCATTGATAGATGGATAAACACAAGGCTCTCTGAGGTCACAGAAGAGGTTTCAA
This sequence comes from uncultured bacterium, assembly GCA_938002815.1. Lineage (GTDB taxonomy): Bacteria > Desulfobacterota > DSM-4660 > Desulfatiglandales > CALKZT01 > CALKZT01. Next base: position 4,660 of record CALKZT010000101.1, on the reverse strand, counting down.
AGGCAATTGAGGAATACAGGTTCAACGATGCAGCAATGACTCTATATCATTTTATCTGGCACGAGTATTGTGACTGGTATTTGGAATTTTCAAAATGGGGCCTCTATCACAGTGATGAAGAAAGATCCGGTGCCACGAAGTATAATCTGTATAACAGCTTCATAACCATCCTAAAACTCTTGCATCCATTTATGCCGTTTGTGACAGAAGAGATTTACCAGATGTTCCCAAAAAATGACGAAAGCATAATGGTATCCCATTTCCCCGAAACAAGACCCATAGAGGATTTAGAGGGGAAAGAACAGGTGGAGTTCTTGATAAAGATTATATCCAGTATCAGGTCCATTAGGGGAGAGATGAACGTGAGCCCTTCGAGGCTCGTAAACGTTCATATGGAGATCCCCGACGGATCCAAAAGGAGGCTACTCAAAGAAAATACACACCATATAAGGTCCCTTGCCAAGGTAGATGAGCTGGTAATCGAAGAAAGCCTCCCAAGGCCCAGTGGATCTGCCACTCAGGTGATTGGGGAGAATCTGGTCTATGTGGTGTTGAGTGATGTGATAGACATAGAGAAGGAGAGGCAGAGGTTATTGAAGAACAAAAAGGCACTGGAAAAGGACCTGAGCCTGGGGACAAAAAAGTTAGAGAACCCTGACTTTCTAATCAAGGCCTCAGAAGAGGTAATAGAGGAGGTGACAAGGCGGGTGGAGACCCAGAGGCTGGAACTGGAGAGGGTGGAGAGGAATCTGAAGGTCTTGGAAGAGATAGAAAGATGACCCTCCCCGAGTATGTGATAGAGATAGAGGATCTCTCTTTTGCCTATGGAAATAGACCCATCTTGGAAGGGATAAACCTGAGGGTAAAGGAGAGGGATTTTTTGGCCATTATAGGCCCAAACGGGGGTGGAAAGACCACCCTCGTCCGCCTCATTCTTGGCCTTTTGACACCCCAGAAAGGTACCATAAGGGTATTTGGGGAGAGGCCCTGCAATGTGAGCCATAGGATAGGCTATCTTCCCCAGGGGCAAGACTTTAATCTCTCCTTTCCCATAACCGTCTATGAACTGGCGGGTTTGGGGCTTTTGGGAAAGGCCAGAAAAAACTCCGATACAGATAAGAGGGAAGCCATAGAATGGGCCTTGGAGCTGGTGGGGATGTGGGAGAAGAGATACGAACCCATAGGACGCCTCTCTGGTGGTCAGAGACAAAGGGCCTTTATCGCCAGGGCCATTGCCTCATCCCCCCAGATGCTCCTCTTGGATGAGCCCACCTCCAATGTGGATCCAGAATTTCAGGTGGACCTCTACCAGATCCTAAAGGAGCTCAATAAGAAGATCACCGTGGTGGTGGTGACCCACGACATTGGGGTAATCTCCTCCTATGTGCGCTCTGTGGCCTGTGTGAACAGGACCCTTGCCCTCCACGAGGAGGGTAAGATAACCGAGGAGATGTTAAAGATGGCCTACCCATGTCCTGTGGACCTGATTGCCCACGGCATCCCCCACAGGGTCTTTCACAAACACTGAGCCATGTGGGAAGGTTTACAACTGGATTTTATGAGACAGGCAGTGGTGGCCTCTGTCCTCATCAGTATACTGTGCGGGACCCTAGGCAGTTATGTGGTGGTCAACAGAATAGCCTTCATCTCAGGTGGCATAGCCCATGCGGCCTATGGAGGTGTGGGCCTGTCTCTTTTTCTTGGAATACCCGTACTCTTTGGGACCTCCATATTCTGTCTTATCACTGCCTTAATCGTGGGGATCCTGAGCTTTGAGGAGAGGTCAAGGGCAGATAGCCTCATTGGGGTCCTATGGGCAGTGGGGATGGCAGTGGGTACCTTTTTTTTAGATATGACACCAGGATACAAAGGGGATGTGCTCTCTTACCTCTTTGGGAACATATTGCTGGTATCCAGGGTAGATAACATAGCGCTTCTTATTTTGGATATCCTGGTGGTAACTCTTTTGGCCATCTACTTTAAGGAGTTTATGGCCATCTCTTTTGACAGGGACTTTTCGAGGATCATAGGGATCCCGGCCAAGACCCTCTATGTGACCCTAATCTGCCTCATTGCCATAGGGATTGTGGCCACCATCAAGATTGTGGGGCTCCTTTTGGTGGTGGCACTCTTTACAATCCCTCCCTATATAGCAGGGAGGTTTGTCTTTACCCTGGGAAAGATTATGGTGCTTTCTGTCCTCCTGACCCTTTTCTTCTGCATCTTAGGGTTACACATAAGCTTTACCTTTAACCTGCCCACTGGCGCAACCATCATATTGGTCTCTTCACTGGCATTCACTGTGTCCAGGTTCATAGGGAGATAGAAGGGGGGAAGCCCCCCTTCCGTTCTATTTCTTGTAGACGGGTTTCCTCTTTTCCAGGAAGGCGGTTACCCCTTCCCTGGCAGCCTCCATGCAGGCCAGCTTCCCAAAACCCTTGTAACCTATTTCAAGGGCCTCGTTTAGGGTATCTGCATTGGCCCCTGCCCTTATGGTCTCCCAGATCACCTCAACTACCTCCTTGCTCAAGGGTAGGTTACCTGCCTTTGGTTCCTCGGGGATCACAAATTCTGGTATCTTCACAGGGCCCTCTATGGGCTTTGGCAGGTTGTCTTTGAGCTCCCTTACCCTCTTTACGGATTCGACAACCAGACTCCTATAGTCCGGGCATATCTTTTTGATGATTCCCAATTCAAAGGCCTCACTGGCCCTAAGGGGCCTTGCCAGACAGATCATCTCGTGGAATACAGAGGCTGCCTGTGGCCATTTCCTGTAGGGTACCACACAGCCCCCTATCCCTGGTAGGATCCCCAGTGTGACCTCAGGAAATTGCAAAAGGGCATTTGGGGTTGATAGCATCTCGTGGCATCTTATGGCCACTTCCAGGCCACCTCCCATGGCATAACCATTTAGGGCTGCCACCATGGGCTTTTTCATCTGATCCATATAGAGCTGGACCTTGGCAAAGGTCCTGGAGTGTTCAACCGCCGCCTCTCTTTTTCCAAGCACCTCGGGGAATGTGCCTATGTCTGCCCCTGCGGAGAATGCCTGTTTCCCGTAGCCGGTCAGCACAAAGCCCGCAACAAGAGGGTCATCGTGGAAAGTTTGGAGTACCTCCAGGATCTCCCCTGTGACCACTTGATTGAGTGCATTCATGGCCTGGGGCCTCCTTATGGTGATAACTATTACATCCTCAATTCGGTCTACGAGGATGAACCTCTTGAACTTGGTATATTCACCTATGGGGTCCTTGTTCTTGGGGAAACCAGGCCTCTCTGAGCCAAACCTCTTTATGATCCTCTGGACCTCATCCTCCCCCAGTCTTGCCATCAGTTCCAAGGGACCTTCTTTGAAGCCCAAGGCAATCTGGCAGCCCCAATTGAGGTCCTCTTTGGTCCCTATACCTCTGTCTACTATGTCAAAGGACTGGGAGAAGAGTATCCCAAGGAGGCGATCCCTTATGGCATTCTTTAGGTATGCATCCACCTCCACCTTGGCCCCGGGCCTATGGGTGTTCCATTCCTTCACAGACTTCAATATATTGGCCGGTTTATAACACTCCCCCTCTTCCATCTGGAGGGTATTGGTCTCCACTATGATGGGATTCCCATTGGCCAGATTTAGCACATAGAAGGGCCCTGCCTGGACAAATTCCTCTGCCACCTTGTCTATCTGGCTGGCAGTGGCCTCGTTTAAGAGATATGCCGCCTCATTACACCAATTGTCAAATATCCGATCCAACATAAAACAGATCACATTGTCCGTAATTATTGGGCATTTGCCCGTTTCGCAGAAAAACCAAAAGAGGTAGTCCAGCACCTCTTTGGAGACCTTTTCCCATTTGATCACCTCCACAGGGAGGCTCCTCCAGGCAGGGGCAAAAAAGTGGGTTATGGTGGCACGTTCAGGCCTCTTCATCTGTGAGAAGATCCGATCTGCCGGGATGGAGCTTGTATTGGAGGTGATAATGGCCTCGGGGGAGACTATCTCTTCCAAGGACTGAAATATCTTCTGCTTTAATGGGATACTCTCTGTGGCTGCCTCTATAACCAATTCGCAGTCCTTGAGGGCCTTGTAGTCCAGGGTATAGACGATATTTTCCATTATCTCCTTGGCCTTCTCCTCCTTTAGCTTCTTCTTCTCCAAGGCCTTTTGGGTATAACCCTTCAACCTCTCCTCTGCCGCCTTCAGCTGGGATTCCACCACATCCACCAGATAGAGCCTGGAAGATGGGAGGGCAGATTTTAGATAGTAGCCTATGTCAGGCCCTATGGTCCCTGCACCTATAACTGCAATCTCCTTTGGAAGGGGCCTTGAGGGTTGAATCAAAAGGGGATTAAAACCTGACTGGTAGAGGCTCTTTGGATCCATCATGGCCAACTCCTTTGCTGAATTATTTTTCTCTTTACTTGTTTTTGTATACTGTGTACAAGACACAGGGATACAGGAAATGGATCATACAAAAAAAAGTCTCTAAAAGCAATTGAGGGTTATAATCTCGGTGGAGAATTTGGACCCCGACAGGGACCCCTAAAAGGGAACAGGGAGGAATGGCATGGAAAAGAGGTCTTATAGGCTTGGATGTGACATAGGAGGTACCTTTACAGACTTTGTACTCTTAGACGACCAGACAGGTGAAATAACAGTACACAAGTGCCT
>CALKZT010000100.1 GCA_938002815.1 uncultured bacterium | reverse complement strand
ATAGCCAATGGGCATGGCCCCTTCTGGGAAAAGCCCTTTACACACCCAAGTCTTTAGAGCAGAGGTTCTAAAACAATTTTGGGCCCACAGTCAATGGATTATAGCCTGCATGGATAAGGAAAGTCCTGGTAGTCCAAGAGGAGCTCCTCCAAGGCGGCGTGTGCTATGCCCGTCAGCTTAAGATCGGTTTCCTTGGAGGTGGCCAGAGGGGTACTGCCCTCTGGTTTTGGAGGCCACCAGGGGCTGCTTGTAGCATCTGTTCAGGGATGCAAAGATTTTTGGGTATAAAGAGCTAAGAGTAGAACACCCCACCCTCATAGACAAGTTGAGCCACTTGGAAGGGAGGGGGAGAGTCCTCTATGCCAGGGGATCTCTACCCCTTTGGAAGAGTTTTTTTGGGTATCAGCTTTCCCTGGGAAGGATCAAAACCTCTACCTTCCCCGTTAAGAGTTCCTTTAACCTCTTTGCATCCATTTCACTTCCTATGAAGGAGCCATAATGCATGGGGATTACAAGCTTGGGTTTGATCTTTAGGGCAGCCTGGGCGGCCATGTCCACATCCATCACATAGGTGCCAGAGACAGGCAGAAGGGCTATATCGGGCATCAGGTTTTCCATTTCAGGGATTAGGTCCGAATCCCCTGTGTGATAGAGCTTGTAGCCGTCTATTGTAACCAGAAAGCCCAGCCAGCCTTTTGCCTTGGGGTGAAACTCCTTTTTTAGGTTGTAGGCAGGGAGGCACTTTACCTGAACACCATCTATCGTTAAATCATCCCCGGGTTTGGCTACCCTTATGTCCCCAGAGAGTTTTTTGGAGGAGTCCTTTTCGGTCACAATAACGGTGCCTGTGCCTTGGATCTTTTTTACATCTTCTGGAGAGCAGTGGTCATAGTGATCATGGCTTATGAAGATGATATCCGCCTTAGGTCCGCCCTTCAGCTCAAAGGGATCGAAATAGATGACCTTTGAGGCTTCTATGCGAAAGGCATCGTGCCCAAGCCAGTGGATTTTTTTTATGAAGTCTTGCATGCCCAAAGACCTCCTCATGGTATCGGTTCAAGGATCACCCTATGGCTCACAAGGGAGAAGGACTTAAGTTTGGCCTTTAGGACTTTCTCCTCTCCAAATATGGACCTTAGGGTGACAGTGCCGTTCTCTTCCACTATCTCGTTTACCTCCTCCATTATCTCTTCTTCCTCTGATCCCTTTAACAAATAGGCCTTTGCCTCACACACGTTGAATCACCTCCTTTACCATCCTCAACATCTCCTCTATTAGGTGAGGGAGTGGTTCCTTGCTAAGGCCCGCAATGTAGACCTCCTCCTGGGTTAGGGGTAAGAGGATCTTGGGCACAGGGGAGGAGGCTACCCTAACGGCCATCTCGGGGGTTACTTCTCCCATCATGGAGTTGGCAAGTACAATGGATATGGGGCCCAAGATGAGATCTGTTCTGTCCAAAGTGACCCTTATGGCATTTTCCCCTGTGGCTCCCCTGTTTGCCCCTGCCTTCATCATCTTGGTGGTGGCAGCAGAATTGGTCCCGATGGCCCATATGTAGTGGTCATCGAGGAATTCTGATCTGAGGGCCTTAATAATATTAGAACCTATCCCTCCGCCTTGTCCGTCTATAACCAGTATCACCTTTTTGCCTTCCGAATTCATCAGGCCAATCCCTCCTGATCCTCTCCTCCCAAGCTGAGTAGTAATTCAACCAACCTTTGGAGCTCCTCGTGGGAGGCATAATGAAGGATAATCCTTCCCCCTTTTTTGGAGGGTTTCAGATCCACCTTTGTGGCAAGGATCCTTCTTAGCCCCTCTATCACCCCCCTGAGGTCAGGGTCAAGGCCTTTGGCCTTGCCCCCTTTTTTTACCCTTTTGGAGAGCTTCTCCAACTGCCTCACGGAGAGGGACTCTTTGATTACCCTGTTGGCAAGCTCCCGCTGAAGCTCTGGTTCCGAGATCCCGGCCAGGACCCTTGCATGTGCCATGGTGAGGAGGCCTTGAAGTATGTATCCCCTGATCTCTTGGGGGAGGCGAAGTATCCTTAGGGCATTGGCTATGGTGGAGCGATCCTTCCCAAGCCTTTTGGCAAGGGCCTCTTGGGTTTCGCCTGTGAGCTCCAAGAGCCTTTGATAGGCCTCTGCCTCCTCAAGGGGATTTAGATCCCTTCTGTGTAGATTTTCTATGAGGGCCAGCTCCAAGTGTTCCGGCATTGAGGCCTCTTTTAGGATGACAGGGACCCGCTCCAGACCTGCCATCTGTGCTGCCCTCCACCTGCGCTCCCCTGCTATGAGGGTGTAACCTTCCTGGTCTTTGCTTACCAAAAGGGGGGTTAAGACACCCTTCTCTTTGATGGAATCCGCAAGCTCCTGGAGGGATGGGTCCTCAAAGTGTTTTCTGGGCTGGTGGGGATTTGGTTTGATAAGGGCCACAGGGCAGTAAAACAGGGATGTCCCTGAAAGCACATTTGCCGCCTCTGGGATCAGCGCGCTTATACCTTTACCTAAGGCCTCTCTCTTGGCCATTCCCCTTCTCCGTGATGTCTATGAGTTCTTGGGCCAAGGCCAGGTAACCTTGGGCACCCTTGCTCCTTATATCATACTGGACTATGGGTTTACCATAGCTTGGGGCCTCGCTGAGTCTCACATTCCTTGGGATAACGGTCTTGAAGACCTTCTCCCCGAATGCCTTTCTTACTTGGGAGACAACCTGGTTGCTTAAGGTATTTCTGGGGTCGAACATGGTAAGGAGGAGGCCTAAGAGTTTTAGCCCTGGGTTTAGGGTTGCCCTTATGGTCTCTAAGGTGGTGAGGAGCTGGGAAAGACCTTCCAAGGCATAGTATTCGCATTGAATGGGAACGATGACGAGCTGGGATGCGACCAGGGCATTTATTGTGAGAAAGCCCAGGGAGGGAGGGCAGTCTATGATTACGTAGTCCAGTTCCAGGGTATTAAGGGAGAGCCTCTCCTTTAGTCTGGTTGCCCTGTTGGGGGTGTGTGCCAGTTCCACCTCTGCGCCCAAGAGGGCCTCGGTTGCTGGAATTACTGAGAGGTCTTGGAGGGAGGTGGGTTTGAGGAGTTTGAGGGGATCTTCCTGGCCTAAGAGGAGTTCATAGGAACCCATGCTCTCTCTTCTATAGTCGATACCGAGGCCTGTGGTGGCATTTCCCTGGGGATCGGAATCTATTAGGAGTACCTTCCTCCTGGCAAGGGTAAGGCAGGCTGCGAGATTTATGGCAGTGGTTGTCTTGCCTACCCCGCCTTTTTGATTGGCTATTGCTATTATGCGTGCCATGGAATATGTTTCACGTGAAACATCATAGAAGAGACTCTGTCTCCTCCTCCGATCCCAGCATACTTTTTAGGAGTTCAGCTGTCCCGGAAGTGGGGCCAAGAATCTTGACCGAACTCATCCTTGCCGCCTCTTGGAGAAGTCCCCCCAATTCATTTAAGCTCCCCACATGGGTGCTCAAGACCTCTTCCCTTCTCCTCTTCAGAAGATCCCTGGTTTCTCCCCTTAAAAACCTCTTCACTGCCTCAAAGCCCTTTTCCTGAGCCTCCATGTGCCTGTCCAGCTCACCTATGGAAGCGATTATGGCCCTATGGAGTTCGTCATCCCCTATCCTAAGCCTTTCCAAAAAGGCTCCTGCCCCTTCAAAGGACCTGAGGGTGTTGAGGGGATTGGGGTCTCGATAGGAGGAAAAGGTGACGACCTTTGTGATGGGGTCCAAATTGGCATATGCACCGTATGCCCCTCCTCTCATCCTTACCTCTTCCCACAGATATACATTCCTCAGGTATTTTATCCCACAGAGCCACGAGCCGTCAAAGGCCTTCTCTTCTATCCTGAGGGCCCTCCCCACGAAATATACCTGGGAGTTCAATCCAAATCCTTCAATGTGCTTATATCTGGGCAGCGGGTATTCGTTGGTCCTATTGGGGGGATCACCGGATCCCTCCCAAAACCTCTCTGCCATCTTTGCAACCACATCCACCTGACCTGGATCGGAGGTGATATTGAATATCCAGCCCCTCCCCTTCAAAAGGGTATCTAGCATGGAGCCCAGATCTCTCCCAATGGCCAAGAGATCTCCCTCATTGGCCCTGCTAAGATTCTTTATATGCCTACCATAAGAGATCCCAGAGCTGATCTCAGAAAAATGGCAATCCCTCCCAAAGTGGGATTTTGCCCTGGTGGAGGCAAAGAAATGGCCTCTTTCAACGAGAGATTCCATAAGCCTTGCCACCTCTTCTCTTAGGATCTGGGAGAGCCTTAGGATATCCTCAAAGCTTCTGTCAAAGAGCAGTTCCCTAAGTAAATCAAAGAAATCGCCTACCCTTTGGGGCAGAAACTTGGCCCTCAGAAACAGATAGAGGTGCATCCTTCCATCTATGCCTACAAAGGAGTGCACCTCTGGCCAAAGGCCTCCTGTAACCCTCCCTATAAGGGCAGATAGCTCTGTGAGATCATGCCCTTTGGTCCCCATCTCCAAAAGGGCCCTTCCAAGTACCCGCACAAGAGGTGCCATTTCTACCAGGAGTGGGGAGAGTGGGATCCCGAGGTCCAAATATACTACCCCTGAGGTCTTAATGGGGTGGATTAATATGAGGTGGGGCCTATCTTTATAGACTACAGAGGGGATATCCTCCGGTTCCCTTGGAAGCTCATCCAATCTCAGTCTGGGGATCTTGGTCTTGGCCTCCTCGGGATCAGCCATTGAGGAATAAGCTTGGAAGAGTCTATATTCTGTCTCCCAAAACCCTTTGCCCTGAGAGACCCTCTCTTCGGCTACCCCTCTTTCCCAGGAGATGAACTCCTGTAGCCTGTCCTCCTTGGGGAAAAGGACCACCTTTGAATACCAGGGGTTATCCAGAAGGCGGGTTTTGATGAAACCCTTCAGAAAATCTGGCTCTTTGGAGAATAGCTCCTTTATCTCACCTAAGGGTTTCTCAAACTTCATCAGTCCAAGGGGATCTCCTCCGTAGGCCCAAAGGGAAGAGGCCCAAAGGCATAGGATTAAGCCTTTGGGCAGATGCTGGGAAGACCCCTCCCTTAGCCCAAATTCTACCCTGTTAATGGCGGCCTCAATGCTGTTAGGGGGAATCCCTTCCTTAGAGAGATCTTCCAAGATGTCCAGGAGCACTTTCCAGAATTTTTCCCCCCCCTTTCCCCTTATCCCCTTCATGCCCACATGAAAGCTCAAGTATTTGAGCTCTGTTTCAAGGCCTTCTGCGACCAAATCCTCTCCAATACCTGAGTCTATGAGCCTTTTCCTTAAGGCCGCACCTGCACCCTCAAGGAGTGCCCCTTCCAGGATCCGCATCTGAAGATTTAGGGGTATGTCAGTTAAGGGGCCAATATGCCAATTTAGGGAGGCAAAGAGGTTCTCCGGATCAGAGCCCTGGTAAAACCCTTCCAGATGGGAAGGGCGTATATGGTGGGAAAGATCGGGGAGAAGGTATTTTTGGCCAGGTCCCTTCTCAGATAAAAAGGACTCCAAGAGCTCCATGACCTGTTTGATGTCCAGATTTCCATAAAGGAGGATCTTGGAGTTGGTGGGTGTATAGTAACGTCTGTGGAATGAGACAAGGGTCTGATGGTCCAGTGATGGGATCTCCTTAGGATCGCCCCCACTATCATACCCATAGACATAACCTGGATAGAGGGATCTCAGAGATAGATTTTGGAGTAGATGTTCCGGCGAGGAGTAGGCACCCTTCATTTCACTATAGACCACTCCTTGAAGCTTACTCTCCCCTGGAATCAGATGCCATGCCTCCTGATAGAAGGATTCTTTGCTCAGAAGGGGATTGAAGACAGCGTCCAAATAGACCTCTATGAGGTTTAAAAAGTCGGTGGGGTGTTTGCTGGCTACGGGGTAACAGGTCCTATCTGGATAGGTAAAGGCGTTTAAAAAGGTATACATGGAGCCCTTCAGAAGTTCCCGAAAGGGCTCTTTAAGGGGAAATCTCTTTGAGCCGCATAAGACCATATGCTCCAATATGTGGGGTAGGCCGGTGGAATCCTCAGGCGGGGTCATAAAGAATATCATAAAGACCTTGTTTGGGTCCTCGCACCAAAGATGCAATACCTCAGTCCCATGGCCATCATGCCTATAGTGCCTGGCCAAGATTCCGTGCTCTTGCACCTCCTCTTCTCCTTGAAAGCTAAACCCTTTTTTCTCCATCCAAGAACCTCCCATAACTATTGGAGCCATACCCTATCATGCAAGCAGGGCCTCTGAAAAGGGATGTTTGGAATCTACCCTTAAATTTAGACAAGGGCTTAGGTGGGATTTTTCTGTGATTCTTACGGATACGGTAATGCCCACTGAGAGAGGTAGGAGACGGCCGACGAGATAAGGCTGGTGCCCATAGACGGGATAGCCACGATAAGCTCCCTTTGAAGAAGATAGGGCAACTGAAGAGGAGGGGGAAGTGTTCAAAAGGTCTAATAGCTTGGCCCTTATGGAGAGGGAAAGTCTTGTGGCACTTATGGGAAGTTTATTCTAAAGATTAGACAGAGCTTTGGGCTGCCCGGAAGGGCATCGAGGCCTCTTCTAAACCCTACAACACACAGATCAGGGTGCTCTTGGATATAGAACCCAAAAGGAGCTGTATCATGAAGGGAAGCTTGACGTGAGGGAGAATTATGGGAGGTGAATCCCAGGTTATCAAATTTAAAAATGGCTCAACCCCCCTTGAGAATGGGGGAAGGCCTAAAAAGCTATAGGTGAGGACTATTTTCAGGGTAGAATTTAGGGGGGCCAGAGGTTGCCAATAAGGGAGGATAAGATTACCCTCTCATCGGATGGGGGATCATAGCTATGGAGCCGAAATGGGGTAGGTTCTCAGCAAATCCTTGGAGGCTTTTGGATGCAAGTACTTGATATCTCCATACCCATAAGTTCTAAGATGGTTCTCTACCCCGGGGATACAGTACCCCAGTTCAGATCCATCTGTACTTTGGAGCGCTCGGGTTGCAACATGACAGAGCTAACTATTAGTACACATACGGGGACCCACATCGATGCACCATCCCACTTTTTAGAAAGGGGAAAGAGTATAGATAATATCGAGCTTGAGAGATTCATTGGCGAGGCGCAGGTCCTGGAAGTAAAAGGGTGGGAAATAGACTCAAAGATTATAGAAAGGGAAATCAAAAAGGATGTAAGACGCATTCTCTTTAAGACAAATAACTCCTTCTTCATGGAAAACAATACCTTTTCCAAAAGGCATGCGCATCTCACCATGGATGGTGCCAGGGCCCTTGTTTCGAAAAAAATCCTTTTGATAGGGATAGACTATGTCACCATTGAACGGTTTGGGACCCCTGATTTTTCTGTACATAAGACACTTCTGTGCGCCAATATCCCCATATTGGAAGGGCTCAATCTCGGCTCAGTGGAGCCAGGGTTATACAGGTTGATCGCTTTGCCCCTTAGGTTCGAGGGCTTGGATGGGTCCCCAGTGAGGGCGGTTCTGATAAGGGACTGATAAAAAGGCTATTTTCGTCCCTCCAGGGACCCCTCTTTTGCCCCAAGGGGCCTCTTACTCCAAAAGGAAATCTTCTGAGGCATTTACCCAAAAGCCTTCTCCCCAGGAGATGGAATCTAAGTGATTAAAGCTCTTCTGATCTGCGTAAGCCTTCCCTTTATCCACCTGCGAAGGCAAGTATACGGACCAAGTTCCATTTTCCCACTTCCAGATGGAGACTGCCTTTTCCTCATATGTACCAAAAATTTCGGGGATAGTCTTGGTCCCCTGTTTTTTTAAGCCCAACAGGTTCCATCCCCCCCTCACCTCCAATATCCCTCCCTGGGCTAAGCCTTCGAGAGAGAGAGGGAATTGTTCTAAGGCATTTACCCAAAAGCCCTCCCCCCTCCTGATCTGTGTCAAAAAATCAAATTGTTTGGACGCCGCATATGCCTCCCCTTTGTCCTCAAATTGGGGTAACCTCACAGCCCATCTGTTGCTTAGTGAATTCCATTTCCATATGCTCGAGATACCAAAGTCCTTCTGGAGTAGGCTTTCCAGATCGAGGGTGATAGGTGGAGAAAGAAGATTCCAACCTGGCTTTATGTTAAATGAAGTAGTCGCAGAATCTTTATCGACAACATGGATATGTATTTCAGCTGTCTGAGAGGTCAATGTATCTTCCACCGTGATCGTGGAAAAACCCAAGCTTTTTCCTTTGATAACCAATTCGATGAGGCTATTTTTTGCTATTTCTATTACATTGGGATTGGTCCATTTATAGGAAAGGGCTCCTGTTGTATTATAAACGATTACAGAAGCAGAACCTCCTTGGGTAATTGTTAGGGATGTCGGGTCTGCCTTAAGGGTATCAGATGCAATGGTATTAAATGACCATGTTTTACTATAGGGATTGCCGTTTACCGTAGCAAGGAAGACTACTGTGTATTCCTTATTGGGTTCGAGTTTATTAACTGGAATAATCGAAAAAGCCTTTGGATTTTGTGCTGAGCTATTGACGCTATTAGCCTCCAAAGGATCATCGCCCAAGTATACTTGAAACTCTAATGGAGAAATCTGAAACTCCTTTGAAAAATGGATGCTTATGGGATAACCCACTAAGTCTTTATCAGGGACAGGATCTGGGGACTCGATGTCAGAATTGAAAAAGGAGGAGACCCCCTTTTGCTTGGATCCGGGATATATACCAATGAGGCCTGAGGGAGGAGAGACGCTCTTCTGCCTTCCAAAGACTATCACCTGGACCCGTACATAGGTTGGATGGATGGCATCTCCTATCCCCACCTCAAGGAAGTCTGGATTTAGGATGATAAACCTATGGTAGATGGCTGCCATCAGCGCATCTACCCCATCTGAGGCAGTATATCCAAAGGAGATCACCTCCCCTACCGATCCCCAATCATAGCCAAAATACTCTACCCTATTTTGGGCATATTGGCCTGTAAATCCATCCTTTTGAGGATCTTCGTCATGACCTACGTAATCATGGATACTAAGATAATCTGCATGGGCCTGGGCAGCAAGGGAAAGTGTCTCGTTTAAGATCACCTTTGGTAAGCCAGCGAGTTCTCTGTGGTAATTGATCCTTTCAAGGGTGATTTGTTTATACTCTTGAGTGCTATAGAGACCTTTATACTCATCCACTAAATAGCTAAATGGGTCCTGATTGATTACAAATCCAAAGGCAGGAATCGCCTGTAGAGAGAGAATCAGCAGAGCTAAAATAATGGTCCCTCTAAGTAAACCCTTTGACACAATAGATGTCATACTCATGTTACCTCCTTTCTGTTTTTAACAGAGTAATTCCTTAAAGTATTTCACGGTTTCTTTTAGACCATCTTCCAAGCCTACTTTAGGTTCCCAACCCAATATTCTCTTTGCAAGGGAAATATCAGGCATCCTGCGTTTGGGGTCATCAGATGGTAATGGCCTAAACACAATCCTGGATTTAGAACCAGTAACTCTAATTATTGTCTCCGCAAGTTCAATAATACTTGTCTCGTGGGGGTTTCCCAGATTGACAGGCCCCGTAAAGTCATCCCCACTGTTCATAAGACGAATAAGCCCCTCTATCATATCGTCCACATAGCAGAATGACCTCGTCTGGGAGCCGTCTCCATAGACTGTGATCTCCTCCCCCTTTAGGGCCTGGACTACCATGTTGCTTACCACCCTGCCGTCATTGGGGTGCATCCTTGGGCCATAGGTATTGAATATCCTCGCAACCTTTATCCTTACGCCATTTTGCCTGTGATAGTCAAAGAAAAGGGTCTCAGCACATCTCTTTCCCTCGTCATAGCAGGACCTCTTACCAATGGGGTTTACATTTCCCCAATAGTCCTCCCTCTGGGGGTGGACTTCTGGGTCGCCATATACCTCACTGGTGGAGGCCTGCAATACCTTTGCCTTCACCCTCTTGGCCAGCCCCAGCATATTTATGGAGCCCATAATGTTTGTCTTGATGGTCTTTACAGGGTTGTATTGATAGTGGATGGGCGAAGCAGGGCATGCCATGTGGTAAATTTCGTCCACTTCCAAGAATATGGGAAAGACTACGTCGTGTCTGATCAATTCAAAATTGGGCCTTCCTATGAGATGCCAGATATTTCTCTTTGTGCCAGTAAAGAAGTTATCAAGGCATATCACATCCTTTCCCTCTACCACGAGCCTATCGCAAAGATAGGAGCCTAAAAAACCGGCTCCTCCTGTAACGAGGATTCTCTTCTCCAATTTGTGCATCTCCTTTCGTTTACCAGTGCAAAAGGGGCCTTGCACCCAAGGGGTATACCTGAAAGCCCAGACTATGTAACGCCTTGTGATCAAGGATATTGCGTCCGTCGAATATAAAGGCAGGTTTCTGCATGGTATCGTATATTCTCCCGTAGTCTAAGTCCCTGTAGAGCTCCCATTCCGTGATAACCGCTATGGCATCAGAGCCTTTTGCAGCCTCGTAAGGGTCTTCCACAAATTCTATATTGCCGGAAAGCCCTTTAAGATCCGATCTTGCGTTTTCCAAGGCCTTGGGATCCGTAATTACCACAGAGGCATCCTCTTCCAGGAGTTTCTGTGTGATGTAAAGTGCGGGTGTCTCCCTTGTATCACTGGTATTGGCCTTAAATGCAAACCCAAAGAGGCATATCCTTTTGTTTGCAAGGGTATTGAACATGGCCCTTATCATGGTCTTTACGAATCTGTGCTTCTGGTATTCATTCATCCTGACTACCCATTCCCAGTAGGCGGCTACCTCCTCAAGGCCATAGGACCTTGCAATATAAACTAGGTTCAAGATGTCCTTCTTAAAGCAGGAGCCACCAAAGCCCACAGAGGCATTCAAAAATTTCCCCCCTATCCTGGAGTCCATCCCGGCTGCCCTTGAGACCTCCCTAATATCTGCGCCGGTAATCTCGCAAAGGGGGGTTATACTGTTTATGGAAGAGATGCGCTGGGCCAGGAGTGCATTTGATACCAGTTTTGAAAGCTCACTACTCCATACGCTGGAGAGGAGGATCCTTTCCTTTGGTACCCAGTGAAGATAAATTTCCTCTATGGCCAAAGCAGCTTGCCTGCCCTTTTCTGTATCCCTGGCACCTATCAATACCCTATCTGGCTCAAGGAGGTCCTTTATGGCAGAGCCTTCTGCCAGGAACTCTGGGTTTGAAACTATCTCAAAACTTTTACAATCGGAGAAATTGCATAGGATCTTGGCCATTGCATCAGCAGTCCTAACGGGCAGGGTGCTCTTCTCCACTACGATCTTATGACCCTCTGCATGCTCTCTTATGGTCCTGGCAGTACTTTCCCAGTACCTTAGGTCAGCAGCCATGCCTGCACCCTCTCCATGCTCCTTTGTGGGCGTATTTACGCTCACAAAGATGACCTCTGACTCCTTTATGGCCTGGGCCATGTTGGTGTGGAAAAAGAGGTTCTTTCCCCTTGTGGCCCTAATTACCTCTTCCAGGCCGGGCTCGAAGATGGGGAGCCGATCTGAATTCCATTTGGCTATTTTGGCCTCGTCTATATCCACCACCTCCACCTTGTACTCAGGGCATTTTAGGGCTATAACTGCCATGGTGGGGCCACCCACATATCCAGCACCTATACAACATATGGTCTTCTTAAACTCCATCCTGCCTCCTTTCGCTCTCCCTTATTAGCTCAAGGGATACCCTCTTTCTGTTTCTGTCGTGTTCTCCTGTATACCAATCCATCTGTCTCAAGATCCCCCTAATAATATTTACCTCCTTTGCCCTAAGGCGGAGACGTGAGAAAAACCTCCTTATGTTGATCATCCAATGATCCGGATTTTGAGGGTTTATAAACCCTATCTTTACCAGGACCTCTTTTAGGTGGTCATACATGCCCTCCAGCTCAAAGGCGTTTGCAAGCCTTGGGACATACTCCTGGGTTGGTGCCCTGGAAGCCAAAAAGATCTCGTATGCAATTATGAGAACTGCCTGGGCCAGATTTAGAGAGGCAAATCCCTTTGTGGGGATCCTGACTATCAAATGGGCCAGCCTTAGCTCATCATTGGTGAGCCCCCTGTCCTCTGGGCCAAAGAGTATGGCCACTTGGTTTTCTTCTGTGAGATCCACCAGCATCCTGGCCATCTCTTTGGGCTCTGCCAGGGCAGGTCTGAGGGAGCCTATCCTGGAGGTGGTGGCTACCACATAATTGAATTGGCCCACTGCCTCTAATAGTTCAGGCCTCACCTCCATCTGCTCCACTATATCGGCCGAAGGTCCCGTGGCAGTTTTGAGGATCCTTGAGAGATCACAATTCTTGGGTGAAACCAGGATGAGCCTCTGAAGCCCCATGTTGGCCATGGCCCTTGCCACAGAGCCTATGTTTTCGGGTATGTGGGGGCTTACCAGTACTATGGCTATGTTCTCTAATTTCATCTTCAACCCTTGTACTTCTCCCCCTTTAAGGCGAGGGCAATAACCGAGATCCCAAAGAGGTTCAGTAGCATGGAGAAAAGAAATATGCCACCAAATCCGTAGAGATCTAAAATGAGCCCTCCCAAGAGGGGTCCTATGAGCATACCAAAACTGTGGGAAAAGGTGTTAATACCCATGGCAAAACCGGTTGCGGAATGTCTCCGACCCTCTTCTGCCACCATTGCCATAAGCGCAGGCATTGAGATACCCCCTCCTGTACCTACAAGAGCATTGTAGATGAAAAGCTCCCAAAAGGAATGGGCCCTTTTTAGACCCCAAAGACCTATCACGCTGAGTAGGCCACCCAGGACTATGGGGTAGCCCCTCTTGATCCTGTCACTGAGGGTCCCCATGGGGACCTGAAGACAGCCTGCCACAAATACATTTATGGTCACCACAAGCCCTACCTTGCTACTGGGAAGGCCCACCTCTCTTTGGGCATATAGGGGCAAAAAGGCCCAAAGGATGCCTATTGCCATGGTGTAAGTGAGCCTAAAGATGAAGGTGATTGCCATATCTCTGGATTTGAGTAAGGCGAGGCTACTTTTATGATAACTGCTTTTGAAGCCTGCCCTTGTGAGAGGGGGCCATGGCATTACAGCACAGATGAAAAGGGCTACCAGTGCGAAGGCTCCCATTGTCATAAAAACAGAGGGCATCCCGTATCTCTCTTCCAATATTCCACCCATAATGGGGCCAAAGGAAAGACCAAGATACATGGAGGTGTTCAGCAGGCCCATGGTCCTTCCCAGCCGTTTCTCTTTGGAGATATCAGCTGCAAGGGCTATGGCAACAGGGAGCACCATAGCAGAGGCCAACCCCTGTCCAAAGCGTATGAGGACCAGATGGTCCACCTCTTTACCCAGGAGGTACAGAAAGGATACAAGGGCATATAAGAAGAGGCCTGAAAGTATGAAAGGCATTCTCCCCCACATGTCAGAGAGCCTACCAAAGAGGGGCACGAATATGCTCCTGCTAAAGGAAAAAGAGGCAAAGATAGAGCCCACCTGAACGCTATTTGCACCAAGCCTGGTTGCATATCCAGGCAGAAGCGGAGCCACAATCCCGGCGCCCATGGTGGTCACGAGTACCACAAGGCAGAGCATCAGGATGGAATTGTCTTTTTGGGGCATTCCTTTTAACTAAGACTACCTCAGGTGTAGGTTTGCCTTTATCTTTTCCAATATGGATACGGATCTCTCTTTATCTCCAAATACTCCTACCCTGATGAATATCTCCGATTTATCGTAGGTAACGTATTTCATGGCGATGGTAACTGGTTCCTCATTGGGTTTTGTGGCCTTGAGCTTTGCCTCTGTCCCTTTCTGCTTGCTATCCTCTACGGCGTATCCCATCTGCTCAATGGCCTTCTTTGATGCATCCCATACGTCCAATAGCCGGGCATTTAGCTCTGCCTTGAGCTCCCCTTGATAGTAATGGTATCCACCTGCCCCAAGTACCGCCCCCAACCCTCCCAATACGATGGCTTCACATCCCGAGAGGGTAAAAAGGACAACAGGAATCATACATAATCTCGCTAAGGTCTTCATAGCTTGCTCCTGGACATGTTTTTTAGAGAAATATCGTAGGGCCTCAGGGAAAAATCAAGTAAAAGAAGCCTACCTTTTTGGGCATTATTCAAAACCCCAAAACCTTCACATCAAAAGGTAGCAACACCTCCAGAGAGTCAAAAGGCCTCTGGCCAGATGCTACCCCCAATTCTTTGATTACAACCCAAAACCCGCTACAAACGCTACAAACTCCCTAAAAGGCTTAGGGGAAGGGATCTTCTGGTTTTTTCAAAGGCAAGTAATCTCCTTATCCCCTCTATCTTTTCGGTTTCAATACCCAAAAGGCTCGAAATTCTGTCGGTGGGATCTCCTCTTTCAAGACAGAACAGAATTGAGTCTATTATCTCATAGGGCAAACCGATTACAGTTTCATTGGGAATACCCCTTCCAAAAAAGTCTCCAGAAGACTGCTTCTCCAGGATTTCCTCTATGACACCACAAAATCTAGATAGTTCCCGAATCTGGGTCTTATATAGATGGAGCAATGGTTGAATATCTGTTATTACATCGCCGTCGTAATATCCTATGCTCCATTCTGTCTTGTCAGAGGTTCCCAAGACCAAGTAGTTTCTCAGCCTTGCATAATAGTAGAGAAAAACCATTCTAAGTCTCGTCTTCAGTGTGGCCAAAGCCAGTGCCTGATTTTTGTATTTTGAAAAAAACCTGGTCTTTAAAACTGTTGTATCCGGATAGAAGCTAAAAAGCCCTTTCAAGAATAGTGACGAAATCTGAAATCGTTTTAAAAACCCTTCTAAAAGTCTTCTACTCTGGGGAAGCCTCTCAACAAAAAGCCCGTATACACCAAATCTTTCCAAGATTGGGGTTATGTCGATTTCTCTAAAAGAGACTCCTAAGATCTTTGCAACCTCCCTCCCGTGCTCTATATTCTTGGGATCAGAGTCTTTCTCAGGCAGGATCAGGGAAAAGATCCTGTGGGGTCCCAAGGCCTCCTTTGCCAAGAAGGCCACCGTGGAGGAATTTAGGCCTCCACTGAGTCCAATTACCACACCATCCTTGTGGAGCCTCTCCAAGGCCGCCTTCAGGAACCCCTGGATCCTCTTGGCCTCTCTTTCTGGATCGATTTCCAACATTGGCAATCCAAGCCCTTAGCTGAGGGGGCGATGGTCTAAGTATTACACCCCCATATAAACGCTATTATCGCCCTTGGGAAAGGGAAAGGCAACTTCATCTTATGGCAACGAGATGGTCATGGTATCTTACTTAGGTGTCAATCAGTTATTCTGGGTAGTCTCTCGGGAGAGCTAATGGGGAGAAAGAGGGAACCTTTCTGCCCATTCTGGCTTTCCAGGCCTACAGAGGCCCTAAAAGGGGTTAATCTAACATTTTTTGGAGGTTGATGAAGTCACTCCTATCGAACCCCAGCGTCTTAAAAAAGGATAGGAGGTCCACAGAGTCCCATCGGACTGAGGTAAACACATAACGGAGATTCTTTTCTTTACATGTTTCCATAACCTTATTTGCCAAGCGTTTCCCTATACCCTGGCCCATATACCTTGGATCTACCCCTAGGCTTGCAATCCAAGCACTCCTCTCTATGCCGAATCCCGCCTGGAGAATATAGCAGATCATGTATCCCACTACCCTGTTCTCTATGGTTGCCACATAGCTTATGCCATTTTTCTTATGGATCTGCTCTTCTATTAAGGACTTAAAGTCTATCTTGTGGGTGCTCTTTGTTATGAGTTGTTCTATATCT
The DNA here is from genome assembly GCA_938002815.1 of uncultured bacterium. GTDB lineage: Bacteria > Desulfobacterota > DSM-4660 > Desulfatiglandales > CALKZT01 > CALKZT01. The sequence goes on along the minus strand of CALKZT010000100.1, from coordinate 290 downwards.
GCAACGGCCCGGGCGTCCTCAATCTTCATTTCCCTTATAGAAATCTCTGGAACCATCTGGATACCCTTCTTTAATCTATTCTTATAATCTTTACCCTGTGGCCTACCCAGTCGGGTGGTAGATAGACCCTCCCACTATTTCCACTCTGCCTCACAAGTTTTTCCACCATCTCTTCCCCATAGACCACGAATTTGACCTTTCTCGGTGAAGGCTCTAAGGGGGTCTCTCTCTCTTCATCTTCAAATTCTGATGTCTTTTCCTCTTCAAACATATGACCTCTATCTTCTATG
>CALKZT010000099.1 GCA_938002815.1 uncultured bacterium | reverse complement strand
CGATCCACGAAGGGTCTCATACCTCTCCGAAGAGAGAAAGATCAGAAGGATTTCAATACGGAGGTGCTGAGATGTCCTATTTTTTTACCTTTCTGGTTGGTTTGGTCCTAATTGGCTTGAGCCCTGTTTTTGCAGGGGATGAGGAGTCAAGGTTGTCGCCAGTCTTTGTAAGAGGAGAGAAGATAGTGGTTCCCACAAAGCAGACAGATGAAGCGGTCTATACAGGCCAGGAGATCACCACAAAAGGAATACAACTATCAGGGGAGAAGGGCAAAAGCAGCATATATGAGGTCATTTCTATCCTGCCAGGGATAGTTTTTGAAGGCATAGATCCTAGCAATCTGGCAACGGAGCAGGCCAATATTAGGATTAGGGGTGTAAGGGGTTACCTTGGGTCAATGACCGTTGAAGGGGTTCCAAATTATGGTGGAAATCCCATTGGACCAAGGGCCTACATTTATGACACTGAAAATTTTGAAGGTATTGCAGTCTATAAAGGCGCTGTTCCTGCTGACTTGGGTTCAAGTATGGGGAATCGCTCAGGTGCCATTGAATTACATCCCCTTTGGGCAGAGAAGGATTTTGGTCTTAAGGCCTCCGAATCCATGGGCATGTTTGACTATAAAAGGTCATACGTTAGACTCAACTCTGGTAGTGTCGGAGGGGCGGGCACAAGGTTCTCCCTTTCCTACTCATATGCAGCCCAAAAGAAATGGAAAGGCCCTGGAGAGATAGGACCAAGGGACAATTTTAACTTCACCTTTGTGCAGCCGATCCGAAAGGATTTCGAAATAAAAGTCTGGGGTAACCTAAACGAAATAGAACACAATAAATATCGGTATTTGACCTATGGACAACTAACGGACCTTGGGAAAAACTACAGACTCGACTTTAATGAAAGACTTACCGCTCCCCTCCATTTATATTATGAATTTAACAAGGAGTACCATAAAAATAGAGACCTTCTCGTTTCGATAAAAGGAAGTATAGGGGAGAATATCAAGATCTCCTTAAAACCCTATCGTTCAAAGGAAGATGCAAATATTTGGGATGGGTCCCAAGGTATCACTTTCAACAAACAAACCAAACCGGGTGCGATAAAGAGGATAAGAGATATAGAAAGAGAAGGAATTTTGGCCGATATTTCCTGTGATTTAGGTGTCCTAAAGACATCCGGAGGTTATCACCATGAATCATCCGATATGAACATCTATGATGAAAACTACTGGATAAATCCTAACGGAAGTCTAACGTATTTGGGTTATGGTGTTTTTGCAACTTCAGGAACCACACATATCAGTAGTCCTTATATAAAGTTTGCCGGAACACTTGATAGACTTAATTGGCAAGCGGGTATAAAATATTTTGAATTTAAAGATTCGGATACTCAGGGCTACAGAACTGTTCCAGATGTCAATGGCAATCCTGTAATTCAGCCTGCACCTTATCTCGATAGAAAAGGTGAGACCTATAAGATATGGCTACCCACAACAGGTGTGTCATATAAGTTTGATGAGAGTAGTGAATTATATTTGAGTTATGGGAGAAACTATATCAGACCATATGCGTACATGCCAATATTAAGAACATACAACCGGCTTTACAATGAATTTGTTAAGCAAGGAATCACATTAAATGAACTATTCAAGAATAGGAGCATAGAGCAGTCAGACTATATTGACATAGGGCTAAGGTTTCGCAAGGAAATAATTGAATTAAGTCCAACAGTTTTTCTGTCAAGACATAAGAATCTCCTAACCGTGGTGACAGACCCGAGAGTAATCGATCCTCAGACAAATAGCCCTGTCAACTATCAGCTAAACATTGGCAAGGCAAACGGTTACGGATTAGAGCTTGGGACGAATATTTTTATATCTGATTGGTTGAGCTTTTATGTAAATCCAACTTTTAGCAAATTAACGTATGATGGAAACATTAGTTTTTCTGGCAAAGAACTTCCCACAGATGGGAAGCAGGTTGTTGATGTTCCTAAATGGATAGTGGGATCAGGCTTAATAGTTAAGTTAGGAGACTTTGAGATAGTGCCATCAATGCGCTTTGTTGGCAAAAGATATGGAGACAGTGACCATGATGAGGCTATTTCTTCGTACAGTGTATTTGACTTAAAATTAAACTATCACAAGGATAAATGGGCTTTTTTCAAATCTGTCAGTGTGTCATTAGAGGTTGATAACATCTTTAACAAAAAGTACGTCTCTATAATAAATGCAATGGACGATGCTGTATCAGGAACTACATATGGTGTTGGGTCACCTTTCTTTATTAACGGCCGAATAACTTTTACTTTTTGACGGTCATATTGCATGATTAAGATGAATAATATACTTAAGAAAGTCTGTTGCAGATTGGAGAAGTTTTTTGCTTTGCTTCTTCTTTTCTTATTGCTTGAGCCATGTGCTTATAGCAAGGAGACGATTACGATAAAAGATTTGGCAAACAGAGATGTGGCAATCCCCAAGGAGGTGGAAAGGGTTGTCCCCCTCTCTTCTTCACTGCGCTATATTGTTTACCTTCAAGTCTTCGAGAAGGTGGTTGGTATCGAAGGCCTTGAGAAAGAGAAGGTCATGAGGGGCAATCCCGCCACAGGTAAGGCCTATTGGCTTGCTATAAAAGACAGGCTTCACGGCATCCCTTCCATTGGTGAGGGAGGTCCAGGGAAGCTACCAGATTTTGAGAGGCTTATCTCTGTTAAGCCCGACGTGGTGATAACCTATGAGCCGGAGAATGCCCAGTTGATTCAGCTAAAAACCAGAATTCCTGCCATAGTAATTCATTATGCCGGAACACAGGGATTTCAGGTAGAGGATATACAAAGTACCATTTCTTTTCTCGGTAAGCTCTTGAATAGAGAAACGAGAGCAGAGGAGTTAAACAAATATATTCAGGGAACCGTTGATGACCTCAAAGCCAGAACTAAAGATACCCAGAGATCAAAAATTTATATTGGTGGGGTAGGCGCAAGAGGTCCTCACGGCATAACAAGTACTGAGGCACAGTATCCGCCTACCATGTGGCTTAATGTAAATAATCTTGCAGATGAAACAGGCTTAAGGGGACATGTTTTTATCGATAAAGAAAAGTTACTCTCCTGGAATCCAGACTATATCTTTATCGATGTGGGTGGAATAAATCTTATCAAAGATGATTACTTAAAGAATAAGGAATTTTACAAGCAAATTATGACAAATAGAGAAGGAAAAGTTTACAGTGTATTTCCATATAATTTCTATAGAACAAACTTAGAGATTATGTTCGCTAATTCATACTTCATAGGTAAAATAGTCTATCCTAATAGATTCAAGGATGTGGATCCAATAGAAAAGGCAAGAGAAATATTTAGACAGTTTCTTGGAGTAGATGTATTTGATGATCTGAGTAAGAGTTATGATGGATATAAACAGATCATTTTGGATGAAAAAGGAATCACGTTCAGATGAAAACAAGCGTAAAGAATGATCGAATAGCATTAGTTTTACTCCTAAAGTTTTTCAGCTCCACACAGATCCTTTGACTTGAGATTTTTGTGGATCTAAGAGTAATAAATATCTGTGGTAAAATAATAGAAGAGTCATAGACAGCACAAGAGTAGATATTTGAAAAAAGGAGGTTAGAAACATGATCCAAAACAGAGAGTTATGGGAAAGATGTGTTAGCTTTCATGGTCATGCCTGCCCTGGACTTGCCATCGGCTACAGGGCGACTGAGACTGCCATCAGGGAGTTAAATCTCAAATTCTCCAAAGATGAAGAAATAGTATGTGTCACTGAAAATGATGCCTGTGGGGTTGATGCCATCCAGGTGATGACAGGATGTACCTTCGGCAAGGGAAATCTGATTTATCGTGGAACGGGGAAGCAGGCCTTTAGCTTTTTTAACAGAAGGACTGGGGATAGGCTCAGGATAGTCTTTAAGAGTGACCATATAGGGGAGGATACCGATAGGGAAGCCAGGTTAAAGTACATTTTAGAGGCCCCCTCTGAAGAGCTTTTTGATCTGAAGCAACCCTCCTTTGAGCCTCCTAAGAAGGCCCGTTTTTTTAGAAGCATCGTCTGCGAGGTATGCAAAGAAAGTGCTTCGGAGCACAAAATTAGGCTCCACGAGGGTAAGAAGGTGTGTCTTGACTGCTTCCCCGATTATTCAAGGGGATGGTGAAATTAAGTCAGGTTTTTAGATTTAAGAGAAATGGCTATTTATGCCGAAATTTTTAGAAAATTAGTTTTGAAATTACTTAAGAAGAGCACTTATGGGTATATAACTTATGCAAACAAAGGAAAATCGTGTGGTGTCCTTTAGATCTTATTCGAAGGATATAAACGAACAATACATAGGGTTATTATGGAAAAAACTTGCTTTTGGTTTTTTCATATTTCTACCTCTTTGTTTAGTGTTTATATTCTCTTTGAGTGTTGGCTCGTTAGAATTATCAATTACCGAAATAATAGAGGGTCTCCTAAGTAGGACCAATGGTGAATTTGGACATGTGATATGGAATATAAGATTAGCAAGGGCCGTTGCAGCCAGCATTGCAGGAGCAGGGCTTGCTGTCACTGGAGCTATTATTCAGAATGTCTTGAAAAATCCGTTGGCTTCTCCCTTTACTATCGGCATATCCCAAGGAGCAGCCTTTGGAGCAGCCTTTGCCATCATAGTTTTAGGTGCCGGACAAACCCATATGACAGGAAATGAAATGGTAACTGTAAAAAATCCTTATATCATCACATCCTCAGCCTTTTTAGGCTCTCTTTTGTCCGTTGCCTTCATACTTTCCCTCTCATATCTCAAGAGAGTTAGTCCTGAATCCATAATACTTGCAGGAGTGGCCTTAAGTGCATTCTTTGGGGCTGCCACCATGTTTCTCCAATACTTTGCCTCTGATATTCAAGTTGCAGCGACAGTATTCTGGACCTTTGGAGACATAGGTAAGGCAGGCTGGAAGGAAAATTTGTTAATGCTCTTTGCATTTTTACTGCCATTCGTCTATTTTGTCTCGATTCGATGGGACTTGAATGCGCTGCAATGGGGTGATGAGACTGCCCAGAGTCTTGGGGTTGGGGTCCACAGATTAAGGATCTTGTCTATGATATTATGCTCCGCAGTTGTAGCGGTAATTACCTCTTTTCTTGGCATAATAGGATTTGTGGGACTCATTTCCCCCCATATCATACGACTCATAATAGGAGGAGATTATAGATTCTTAATTCCCTACTCGGCCTTCTTTGGCGCCCTTTTCCTACTCGTGTCAGATATCATTGCAAGGACCATAATGGCTCCGGTTGTACTCCCTGTGGGTATAATAACATCCTTTGCCGGTGTGCCAATGTTTTTGTATCTCCTGATTAAGATGCGGGGGACTTAGAAGGTGATAAGTGCAAAAGATTTATGCTTTTCATACGACAAAAAGAGAGTCCTCAGGGGCATAAACTTTCAACTTAAAAGTGGAGAATTAGTTTCATTACTCGGAGTAAATGGTTCAGGGAAAACGACGCTTCTTAAATTGATCTGCGGACTTCTCCAACCAGATAGTGGTAAATTGTGTATCGGGGACATACCAATTAAAGAAATGAGCAGGCAAGAGCTCTCGAGGACAATAGCTTATATGCCTCAAAAATCAAATGGTGTATTTTGTCCTGTCTTTGATGCAGTTCTAATAGGTAGGCGTCCTCACATAGGCTTTGAAGTATCACGGTACGATATAGAGATTACTACTGAAACGATACAAATGCTTGGGCTTACAGAGCTTGCCTTTAACAATACATCCGAATTAAGTGGTGGTGAACTTCAGAAGGTGATTATAGCCCGTGCATTAGTCCAAGAACCAAAAATTTTGCTACTTGATGAGCCAATAAATCACCTTGATATAAGAAACCAGCTTGAAATAATGGCAATAATAAAAAACATTACGAAGAAGCTGAACCTAACCACAGTAATAGTATTACATGACCTGAACATGGCGATGAGATTCTCTGATAAATTTTTGTTACTCAAAGAGGGAAAGGTTTACGCCTTTGGGGGGAGGGAGGTCATTACACCACAAGTAGTAAAAGAGGTATACCAAATAGATGTGATAATCGAAAAGTACGGGGAATACCCACTAATAATACCATGTTAACTTCAAATAGATCTGATAATTACCACCAAAAGAATAGATTGTGGTTGATATATTGTGTAGTAGCCCGATCCCTAAGTATGAGGAATGCTAAGGGAGCCTCTTGGATATGGACTACCTATCTTGTAGGTCTTCTTCTGTATTCGGTTCTAAGAAGAGCTCATGGTACTCTCTTTCCTTAAGGTACTTTCTCAAAAGGCCAGCTATCAGATCAAAGAGGGATTCCAGGTCTTCATCGGAGATCCTCTTGAGAATCGTCCTCATCACTCGGTCATCGGAGAATTTCTGAAGATAGTACCAGACCGTATTTTCGTTTGTCTCCCTGTCAAGCCCGTAACCCACAAGGCCTCCATAGGTTTCCACAAATTCATGGGAATGTCTTTTCACAGTTTATTCCTCCACTAAAAAAGCAAGGGGCGCCTTTTGGGCGCCCCTTGAGCCAGGATGCTCTATCTTAAAAGGAGGGGACTAAAAGCTAAGCTCTCTCCTGGCTGCCATATCATATAGCACCCTTTCCCTTGCCTTGTCAATACCTAATGCCTTTCTTTTCTTATCTATATGCTCAATCATCATCCTAGCCATCTCATAGGGATCCCTTGCAAATCCCCATTTACCGCAGCCTAAGGACTCCAGTTCCTCAAAGATGTGTTTATAAAATTTTGTCCCTTCCACTATGGGGAAGGTGCATCCAAAGACCGTATAGACCCCTGAGGCCACAAAGTATTGACCGATGGATATGGCCTTTTCGCTCATCCACTCGGGGGCAGCACCAGCAACTGGGAGATCGGCGATACTGTCTCCCAATCCACCTGTCCTCACCATTTCTGTGCATGCTATGAGGATACGGCTGTTGTCTACGCAGGACCCCAGCCCAAGTACAGGCGGCATACCCACTGCCTCACATACCTCCCTGAGACCAGGACCTGCCAGGTAGGCTGCCTCGGGCTGATAGAGGCCTGCCTTGGCAAGGGCTATTTGGGAACAACCTGTCTGAACCACAAGGACATCGTTTTTGATCAGTTCCTTTACCAATTCCACATGGACCCAGTCCTGCTTGATCCTTGGATTGGTGCACCCCACTACACCAGCAACCCCCCTTATCCTCCCATTGATTATGTTGTCATTGAGGGGTACATAGCTGGCCCTAAAGGTCCCGCCCAACATGTAGTTGATATACTCATGGCTAAAGCCATGGATGCCCATGTTCCTGATGTTGGGTATCTCTACCGGCCCCTTCCTGTTCTTGAACCTGGCGATGGCCATAATTACTATCTGATCAGTACACTTCCTGGGCTCATGTTCGTGGAATTCCACGTGCTCCACTCCCTCGATTTTACACCTGGGGTTGGTGGTAAAGAGCTTTGTTCCGTAACATTCGGCCACCTTGGCAAGCCCTTGTTTTATGCACTGCACATCCACTGCCATGGCATCTACTGCATTGGTAACCAAGACTGCCTCGGTGCTCATGAAATTTCCTGCATGTGGCACGCCATGCCTTGAGAGCATCTCTGCACCAGAACAACACATCCCCAATAGGTTTATTCCCTTTGCACCTGCCTGTTTTGCGGCCTCCACCAGACTGGGATCGGTCACTGACTCCAACATGGACTCAAAGAGGTTGGGCTCATGACCATGGACAATGATGTTCACATGATCGGCCTTCAGACAACCCATGTTCACTTCTGCCCTTACCGGGGTCGGGGTACCAAAGAGTATGTCAGAGATCTCGGTGGCGACCATGGAGCCGCCCCATCCATCTGCCAGGGCTGTTCTACTTAGTTGCTGAGTGAGGTTTTTGTAATCCTGATCCACACCCATGTGGGTTCTGTGCATGAGCTCCATGATCTCCCTCATGGCACCTCTTGGGACGATATTTAACTTCCTCCATGTCTCCAAGGTCTTCGGAGGCACCCTCTTGGCAAAGGGAATCTCCCCTTCAACCTGTGTATAAGTCTTCTCCAGCTCCTCATAGAGGAGTTTGGCCATCTCTTCTGTCTCTAAGCCATCCACCTCCAGGCCTATGGACCTGCATACCTCCTCTAACTTTGCAGGGTCCTTGATCTTGTAGTCCTTTATGTTACCCCTTATCACCTCTCTAAACACATCCAGCATTGTCATACCGTGATCGGTGTGGGCGGCACAGCCACTTGCCACCATTCTCCCAAAGTTCCTTGCTTGGATGGTATCTATGGTTGCACCACAAACCCCCACCTTTGAATAAGGGTCCTTGGAACTCAACCTGCAGGGCCCCATGGCACAGTGCTTACAGCATGCAGATTCTGCTCCTATTGGACAGGGCTTCATATCCGCTGCCCTGTGGAAGGCCAATTCCACACCATCACGCTCTGCCTTCTGTATCATCTGTGAGGTGGCCTGGCAGGTGGTTACTTCCCTTATATCCAATTTGGTCATGCCCTTCTCTTCCTTATCCTTTGCCTTTGCCTTCAAAAGTTCCTTAGACATGTATATCCCTCCACTTTTTCCATTTTGCGCTTTATTGAGAATTATTCCTAACAAGGATGCCTGTCAAGAAAAAATTCGCTCCCATTTCAGGATGCTAAAAGGATATCCATGTGCAGGGCTTAGAGGCAGGTTTCATCAGGCGATGGGGAAGGGAGGAATACCACATAATTTAGGTTGCCCCTTAGGATAAATTTTGGTGTTGGAGTGGCGAATAAGCCGGGTTCTGTTGCCAGTATCTGGCCGGTGACCATTTATCTAGGCCTGCCGTTGCCGACAGGCTCAAGCGACCTACCCGGGGACTCAGGCGGGCCACCTTCAAACGCCCCCCTATTTGGTCTTGCTCCGAGCGGGGTTTGCCCTGCCCTTGCTGTCACCAGCAAGGCGGTGAGCTCTTACCTCACCTTTTCACCCTTATCTGCCCAAAGGCAGACGGTATATTTTCTGTGGCACTTTCCTGCCTGTCACCAGGACTGGGTATTACCCAGCGCTCTGCCCTATGGAGCCCGGACTTTCCTCCCCATATAAAATGGAGCGGCCACCTTCACCACTCCAACACCCTTTATATTTTAGTACCAACAATCTCTCTATCAAGGAGGACCTAAATGCGTATCAAGAGCCTTTCCATAGGGATTTTTTGCCTCAGCATAGGTCAAGATCCCTCAGGAGATGTTTATGAACATCTCTTCCTCTCCCCAATAAATGATCCTTTCACAATTGGGGCAGTTCATAAGGGTCTGGCATTTTAATAGTTCTATAAACTTTTGAGGAGGTATGCTCATATGACATGCCTGACACACCCCCTTTATTACAGGGCTTAAGGCGGCCCCCTTCATCTCCATCAGCCTTGTATAGGTGGAAAGAAGGTCAGGTTCAACCTCTGATTTGAGTCTATCCCTTTCAGCTTCCATCCGCTTAAGGGAGACACCTATTTCTTCCATTTCCTTTTTTAGGGCCTCTTTCTTTTTTTCCACTTCCTTTTGCTTCTCTGAGACCGTGTTTTTTATCTCTTTTAACCTTTTTTCAGCCTCCTCCATAGCTTCCATTAAATCCAGCACCTGGTCTTCCAGCTTGTTTTTCTTATCTTTTAGGTCATCTATCTCTTGAAGCATCTCCTGGTAGTCCTTGTTTGACTTTACTTCATAGAGCTGCATGTACCTCTTTTTTATCTTTGACTCCAACTCGCTTACCTTTCCCTCCAGTTCCTTCCTTCTGGCCTTTACCTCCATAAGGGACCTCGTAGCACTTTCCAATTCCTGATTATGTTGTTCCATCTCCCTATCCAATTCCTTCAGAATGGAAGGCCATGCTTTTAGCCTCTCCTTCTTTTGCCTTATGGATTGGTCGTACGATTGGAGGATAAGTAAAAGCCTTATCTTTTGTGAAAGCTTCTTGTTCTCCTCTGATTCCATTGTGCTTATATCTCCATAGTTATATTATCAAAACCCTTCCGTTCAAAGGGAGGAGAATTCCTATACAGATATTGTATTTGAACACAGATACCATTATCATTCAAGACCTTGGAGACCTCATAAGCAAAATCCCTAAATGCCAATTCTTCAGAGGCATGGTGGGTTATATCCACAACTCCTATGCCTAAGTCCTTTGCCAGAAGGTAGTGGTGATAGCCCACATCCCCTGTGAAAAGCACCTGGGAGCCTTCCTCGTAGGCCCTTTCTATATAGCTCCCTCCAGAACCGGCCACCACTGCTATATGTTCCACAGCCTCTACCTTAGGACGCACAAAGCTTAAGAAAGGCATGGCCAAGACCTCTGAAACCCTTTTTAAGAGTAGCTCAAAGGAAACGGGTTCTATTCTACCGCATCTCCCCATACCCACCTTGGGATCTTCCTTTTGGGGTTCTAAGGGTCTTAGATCTTCCATACCAAATTTGGTCCCCAGGAAATAGTTCAGACCCTTTAGGGCAGAGTCCAGATTCGTGTGGAGGGAATATATGGTAAGCCCTCGCTCTATGGCCATGGATACAAGCCTGCCAGCACCCTTTGAGGTATCCAGCCTCTTTAAGGGCTTAAGGATCAATGGGTGATGTGTGACAAGGAGTCTGGAGCCCAGCCCAGAGGCCTTATCAATGGCCTCTAGGGAGGGGTCCAAAGAAAAGAGCATGCTCTCCACTTCATAATCGTAGGATCCCACCTGTAAACCAGGATTATCCCACCCTTCTGCGAGATTCAGAGGGGCTAATGATTCCAGAAGGCCTACTATCTTCTTTATGCTAGACGACATTTCTCTTCATCTGTCCCGAAAGGCCCTGAGCTTTTAGACTCAGAATAACACATATCCTGGAGGAGTATCAAGCAGCGCCTCTTCCCTGATGGTATAAGATATTCCAGCCTATCCTTAAGGGCAAAGGGCCCTAAGTTTTGACCACAAAATGAACCTTTTGAAGACTTCCCTCCCAGATAACATATGAGGTACCTAAAATGTAAACCACATCTCTGTAAGGTCTTAATCAATGATGACGGCCTCCCCATGGCCCTGGAAATGGCAATTTCAGCCCCAATGGCAGAAAGCTTATGGGAGACCTCCTCCACTCTCCCCCTATAGATTGTTACACCTCCAAGGCCCAAGCCCCTTATCGCCTCTTTGAGAAAAGACACTTTTTTCCCCACAGGCTCCACCATAAAAAGATTCAGGTTTGGAAGAAAGATCTTCAAAGGTATAGCAGGGATCCCTCCCCCTGAGCCTATGTCCACAAGGCATACCTTGTCCCTGACCCAGATTACAGGGAGAATGGAATCCAGTATCAAATCCGTTATTACCTCAATTTCGGAGATCTTGCCGATAATCCTTTTGGATTTGTTCCATTTGATAAGCAAATCAATGTATGACCATAGACTATAAACTTGACACTCTGTAAAGTAGATATTGTAAGAATTCAAAAAATCCTTTAAAAGTTCCCTAAAATGTCTTATGTCCAATCAAAGAATTACCGTTCTTCTTATTATTTCTACAGCATCTTCTGGCCTATCGACCACTTTAAATATATTAAGATCGTCAGGAGATAGTGTTTTTTCTTCTACGAGAGTATCTCTAAGCCATGTAATAAGACCCCTCCAGAAGGTGGATCCCATTAATATCACAGGGAAAGGCATGATCCTACTGGTTTGAATCAGGGTGAGTGCCTCAAAGAGTTCATCAAGTGTGCCATAACCTCCTGGCATTATAACATAGGCCACAGCATATTTTACAAACATCACTTTTCTGATAAAAAAGTACTTGAATTTCAGTCTTACATTTGCATAAGGATTCGCCTTCTGCTCTTTAGGGAGTTCTATGTGAAGCCCTACTGACTTGCCGCCAGCCTCTGCTGCCCCTTTGTTGGCTGCCTCCATAACCCCAGGCCCCCCGCCTGAGATTACATTAAACCCATTTTCTACCAATAATCTGGCCAACCTTAGGGTGTCCTTATACACGGGAGAGCCTGGTTTTATGCGAGCCGAACCAAATATGGTGACTGCAGGATGTACCTCGGGCATCACCTCAAAGCCTTCCACAAACTCTGCCAGAATATGGAAAAGTCTCCAGGTGTCCTTTAGAGTCAGTTCATTTACCAAATATTGCTTTTCGGGCATACGAATCCCCTTGTCAGTAGAATCTGAATATTGGTAGCATAAGCATATAGGTCTAGGCCATGTCAAGGAGCATGTTTTGGTAGAAAGAGATGTGGGATTGAAAGAGATCTCAAAGGAAAACTTTTTTGAGACGCTAAAAAAGTTTGAGAGGCCCTGGGGGGCAAACTACCTGGCCATGTATAGTAGTCTATGGGACGGATATACTAAAGACCCTGATCTGATGATGATCCCGGCAGACGATCACCTGGCCCATAGGGGGGATGGGGTATTTGACACCATGCGCTGTGTAAACGGTTGCATTTACCAGCTCCAAAGACACCTTAGGAGGTTAGAGAGGTCTGCCAACTCCATTGGGATCAAGCTCCCCTTGTCCACCGAAGAGCTTACGGGGCTTGTAGTAGAGGTCACAAAAAAGACTGGGGAAAAGGACTGTATAATCAGGGTTACAGTGAGTAGGGGGCCTGGGGGGTTCTCCACAAATCCTTACGAATGTTTTGGCCCCCAGCTATATATAAACGTGATCAAATATAACCCACCTCCGAGTTATTTTTACACTAAGGGGGTTAGTCTTATTACCAGCAAGTACCCACAGAAGGATCCCCTATTTGCTAATATAAAATCCTGTAATTACTTGTTAAATGTGCTCATGAAAAAGGAAGCTCTAGACAATAGCGCAGATTACTCCATTGGTGTCGATAGGGATGGTTATATTACAGAGGGTTCAACAGAAAACATTATTGTATTTACAAAGGAAAATGAGCTCTTTTTCCCGCCATTTGATACAGTATTGACTGGAACAACTGCTTATAGAATAAAGGAACTTGCTGAGAATTTAGTATCACAGAGTGTGTTAAAAGAAGTAAGCGAGAGGAAAATACATAAGGATGTTGTCTATGAAGCAAAGGAGGTGTTTCTGACAGGTACTTCAATAAATATTGTACCTGTTAGCACATATGATGGGAGAAAAATCTCGGATGGGATGCCGGGAGAGTTATTTCAAAGGCTAAGGATTATGCTTGAAAACGATATGGTCAATAATAAAGATTTGTTAACGCCTGTCTTTGACTAAAAAGGAGGCTTGAATGCAAAGGGTAGCAAGGGTAACAGAGATTATAGCCGCATCACCTATCAGTTTTGATGAGGCTATAAAGGTGGGCTTTGAGAGGGCAAACAGGACACTTAGGAACATAACTGGCCTAAGGATATTGGAGCAGAGGGTGGCAGTGGAAAATGGGAAGATAAAGGAGTACAGGGTGAGGATGGAGGTTATCTTTGTCTTGGAGACCTAAATTAGGAGGCAGGGATGGAGGAAAAAGATAGATACGAAATGTTTTTAGAGGATTTAAACGAAGGTTTTGCAAGGCCAGAGACCCATGAATTACTTTTTGAAGGGATTGAGGTAGAGAAAGAGGAAGGAGAAAGCCCCTGGGAGAGGATACATAGGATAAGGACCGAAAAGGGCCTCACCTTAGAGGACCTTTCCTCCAGGGCAGGTATAGATGTGGCATTGTTGCGGGACATAGAGGAAGGGGAGGTCCTTCCCACACTTGGAGACGCAATAAAGATAGCCAAGGCACTGGATATGAAGATGGGATATCTCATCTCAGGAAAGGAGAGTAGGCCGTTTACCATTGTGAGGGCAGATGAGGGCAAGGAGGTCTCCAGGCATTCTACCCAAAAGCAGAAGGCATATGGTTATACATATTTTTCTTTAGCACCTCACAAGAGAGACAGACAGATGGAACCTTTCATAGTGAACCTGCTTCCTACTGCCATAGATGAAGAGAGGTCTACCCACGATGGACAGGAGTTCATATATGTCTTAGAGGGGGAATTGGCAGTGTACCTGGAATCTGAGCTCCATATATTAAGACCTGGGGATGCCATATATTATGACTCAACCACACCTCATCTCGTAAAATGTCATGGTGATAGGCCCACGAGGATACTTGCAGTTCTATATACAGGCAGGTAGGTCTCTATGATCGTATTTGAGATTGTATGCTCTAATGGCCATGTCTTTGAGGAGTGGTTTCAAAACAGTGTAGATTATGGGGAGAAGCTGGAAAAGGGCCTTATCAAATGCCCTCACTGCGGTGATACCAATGTAAGGAAGATCCTTTCCCCTGTCCCCCTTGCCAAAAACACAAGACCAAATGACCTCCCAGACCCTCCCCACAAGGTGGCAATGCACTTAATGGCCAAGGCCCTTTACGATTTTGTGGAAAAAAACTTTGAGGATGTGGGGCCTGAATTTGCAAAAGAGGCACTCAAAATACACTATGGGATCTCAGAACCCAAAAATATCAAGGGGACTGCCACCAAAGAGGAAGAGGCCATCTTGGAGGAAGAAGGAGTCAATTTTATTCGGCTCCCTAAGCCAGATCCTGCACCGAAGCTGTCCATGAACTAAAAGATCCCTTCCTTTACTCCAAGGGCAACGGCCATCCCCATCTCTCTTAAGGCCATCAATACTGATTCATTGGGACTACCCTTTGAGATTATCACCTCCTGAACCTTTTTTAGCCTTAGCCCAATACATATCCTTTCCACGGAATTCTTGGCACCGGTACCATCATTCCCTGCACTTACAAAGAGGGAATAGGGTTTCCTAAAGAGCTTCTGTTCCTTTAGCCCCCGCTCGTATATCCTGTCAAAAAAGTCCTTTACCATCCCAGCCATGTAACCAAAGTATTCAGGCGTCCCTATGATTAGGGCATCCGCATCCAAAAGATCTGTTAAATCTGCATCTCCTGCAAGTTTCAGTACAGGGATACTTCCGGCCCCCTTTACCCCTTCTGCCACGGCCTCTGCCATTTTACGTGTATTCCCTGATTGGGAGTGATATATGATCAATATCTTCTCTTTAGCTTCCCCCATGACCCCTCTCCCTAAATCTTTTGTAATCCCATCTGGAGTTTGGTATTTTAGATGGTATCCCCAAAAGAGGTGTCCAGATGAACAGAAGAGATTTTCTTAAATGGAACCTAAAGGCAATAGCTTTTTCTCTTCTGGGGCCCAAATTCTCATGGGGTATTCCCAAGAGGGAACGATCGGTAGTAGTGGCAGTGAAGGGAGAGATCAGAGAGGCATTAGAGGCAGGGATTAAGGAATTGAATGGAATGGCCTTTATAAGACCTGAGTCCAGGGTTTTGATAAAGCCCAATATCAGCTTCAGGAACAGTCCTGACATGGCCACTACAACTACTCCAGGCGTTGTGAGGGCCCTTGTGGATCTCATATCAAGACAAAAACCTCGGTCCATAAAGGTAGTGGATAATACCCTTACAGACCCTGAGGCCTGTATGCAGAATACTGGGATAAGGGAGGCCTTGAAAGGGACTTCTGCAGAACTGAGTGTGGTTAAGGAGAGGCGGGGATTTCACAAGGTGACCATTAAGGGGGAGGCGGTAGAAGAGGTGGAATTGATGAAAGAGGTACTGGAATCAGATCTCCTAATCCCTGTGCCCATTGCAAAGCACCATTCCTCGGCCGGGGTGAGCCTCTCCATGAAGGGAATGATGGGGCTCATCTATGACCGATCCTCTTTTCATTACCGATACGATCTGCATACCGCCATTGTGGATCTGGCGGCCTATCTTAAGCCTCCACTGGTGGTGATAGATATGACAAAGGCCCTCACCACAAACGGGCCTTCTGGCCCTGGAGAGGTGGCATGGCTGAATACCATAGTGGTCTCCAACGATATGGTAGCTGCAGATGCCTATGTGGTAAAAAAGGTAAGGTGGTATGGTCGTGAGATAGAGCCTTTCAGGGTTAAGCATATAGAAATTGCCCACAAAAGAGGAGTAGGTGTGGGAAATCTAAAGGATGTGGAGATCATAGAGAAGACCATATGAAATTTGTAAGGGGGCTTAAGTGGTTTAGCTTCTCCCTCTTTGTCCTATCGGTTTGGCTCCTCAGTACCGGGAAAATAGAATTCGACACATTGTCCTCTTTTCTATCATTGGATCCTGTCTGGTATATGGTTCATATCTTACTCTTTAGGTCATTTCCTAAATTTTTCCCCCTTTTCGTTTTGATGATTATCTTACCCCTGTTTCTGGGGAGGTTCTTTTGCTATTATTTATGTCCGCTTGGGATTTCTTTGGATCTATTCAATCTTCTAAAAAAACTATCTCACATAAAGACTTTGGAAAATCAAAAAGGCATCGTAGATTCATTTAAAAATATAGCTGATTCTTTATTCTTTGCAGTCTTGATATCTGCCTTGTTGGGATTAAATATTTTTCATTTTTTTTCGCCGGTGGCCCTTTCCATATCGATTTATGGGCTCTTTTTCAACCCGTTTACTATAAGCTCTAAAGGCTATCTTCATGGTCTTACTCGTCTCTTCTTTTTGCTTCTGCCTTTTATATTTAGTTTCAGAAACAAGAGATTTTGGTGCAAACATATCTGTCCCACTGGATGGGCCTTAGGGATAATCTCATCAATAGGTTTCTTAAAGATCAAAATAGATAGTGAATCGTGTATCCTTTGTGGAAGATGCACCACTGTATGCCCTATGGAGGCCATAAGATCTGAGGGAGAAAACCCCCAAGAAAAAGAAGAGGGAAGAGCATTTCTTAACACCCTGGATAGGAGGTGTAATCTGTGTCTTAGATGTATTGAGAGCTGCCCTAAAGAGGCAATTGAATTCCAGGCCATTTCAATTCCTCGCAAGGGAAGGAGTTATTTCCCCGGGAGGAGGGAGATAATATCGGGCGCAGTCCTTGGGACCTTTATCTCTTGGATCTCCACTAGGAGGGGGGTTTTCAAGGGAGACTATCAAAGATCCATCATGCCGCAAGACCTTATTAGACCACCTGGTAGCATTCCTGAGGAAGACTTTGAGATTAGGTGTATCAGGTGCGGGCTATGTATGGTCATATGCCCCAGTAACATAATTCAGCCCATGGGGTTTCAAAATGGGCTTTTTTCTCTCTTTTCCCCTGTTTTGGTGCCCAGACTAGGACCGTGCTATCCTGACTGCAACCTCTGTGGCCAATACTGCCCCACAGGTGCTATCAGGGAGCTATCGGTTGAGGAGAAACAATGGGCCAAGGTGGGGACTGCTGTAATACTGACGGAGCTCTGTATTGCCTATGAGTGGGGAAGGTCGTGTCTGGTCTGCGATGAGGCGTGTCCTTATGACTCCATAGAGATGATAAAGGAAGGTGGAAGGGAGGTGGCTGTTCCAAAGATAACCGAGTCCCGATGCAATGGGTGCGGCGCCTGCGAGTCAGCCTGCCCCGTTATACCTGAGAAGGCAATCAGGGTGAAGGCAATGGGGGAGCTCAGGCTGATGAAAGGCTCTTTTGTCCTGGAAGGGAAGAGGCTTGGCCTCGATTTGGGGGTCAAGTCAAAGGGACAACTCCTTAGGGAAGGGCTGCCCCCTGGTTTCACAGACAGATGGTAAGGCCCATACTGAGGGAAGAACCAAGGATATTGTACCAGGACCCCTATTACCTGGGTGTATACAAGCCAGCAAACATGCCCACCCAAAAGGACTCTTCAGGGGATTATTCCCTTTTCCAGTGGGTAAAAGAGATGCTCAGGGTCAAAAGGGGGGAAAATGAGTATCCCTTTGTGGGTCTCCTGCATAGGCTTGACAGACCAGTACCTGGGGTGCTGCTCTTTGCAACTACAAAGGAGGCTGCCTCCCGATTTGGTTTGGCCTTAAAGAGGAGAGAGGTAAGGAAGGTTTACTATGCTGTTGTAAAAGGGATTCCTGAAAGGCGGGAATGGGTCCTAAGGGATTACTTAAGGTGGGGAAGGGATAAGAAGGAGAAAGAGGCCATATTAAAGTATAGGGTACTGGCCTCTCAAGGAGGTCTGTCCCTACTGGAGGTGGAATTGGTTACCGGGAGGCACCATCAGATAAGGATACAGTTGAGTAAGATTGGGCATCCCGTTGTAAACGACTGGAGGCATGGTTCGTTCCTGATCCCCAATAGATGCATAGGCCTCCTCTGTAAGGAGATAGAATTCATCCATTTTTTCAGAGATGAGCCCCTTATCCTTACCTCCCCTGTTCCCAGGGCCTTCCCGTGGCAGGGTACCCCTCTAAATCCCTGATGGCTCCTTCTTAGAGGCCCTCCCTTCCTTTGCTAATTGAGCCTGTTTGGCCCTCTCCTTTAACCTCTTTTCCCTTCTCCTCCTTCTTCTCTCTATCTCCCTTCTCCTCTCAATTTTCTTGTGTCGTGCCATTCATACCCCCTTTGGAACCTCTCCTTTTTCTTGGCATTCATCTGCCAGTGCCTATATATTTTTGCCGGCTATGGAGGTCAACCCCAAAATGTTGGTATCTACAGCTACTGCGTGCTCTCTCATCCTTGCAGCGGGAAGGGGGACTCGTATGAAGGGTTACAAGGGCAACAAGGCCCTACTGCCTCTCATACCAGAGGAGGGTCCTTTTGTGGGAAAAAGGCCTTTTATAGAGGAGATCCTGGATAATCTACCCAAGGGGCCTAAGGGAATTGTGGTACATCACGACAAGGAGGCCTTAATTGTGGCCCTTGGGGGCAAAGAGGTCAGCTTCATAGAGCAGCCTGTCTTGAATGGGACAGGTGGTGCCTTACTTTGCGCGAAGGGATTCCTGGAAGGGTGTGGGTCAGATAATGTAATAGTGACCATGGGGGACGTACCCCTTGTGAGGTGTGAGACCTTTTTGAGACTCTTGGAGGAACTCCTCCGCTTTGATATGGTGGCATTGGGGTTCTTGCCCCAGTCAAGAAGACAGTTTGGGCTCTTCATCACAGAAGGTGAGAATTTGAGGGAGATAGTAGAGTGGAAGTACTGGAAGGATTGGGATTCCACACAAATAGATAAATATCCAATTTGTAATTCCGGGATATACGCCTTTAGAAGGCAGGTAATTCTACAATTACTACCTGAGTTAGAAAAAAATCCTCACGAGGTAAGAAAGGAGATAGACGGCAAAATTGTTTCGTTTACAGAATACTTTCTCACCGACATAGTTTCTATTTCTTACAAGAAAGGCTTTAGAACAGGTTATAAAGTGGTAAATAACCCATATGAAGTAACGGGTGTAGACGACCCTGATTCGCTTAAAATAATCCAGGCTCTCTATTTGGATGTCATGAGGGGCTTGGATTCAAGTGCCTGAACAGTAAATTCTGACACATTCTGAGGAAGATCACTAAAGATAATCATAAAACTTAGTGTATCTCCTGGATTCACAACTATATTTTTTGACTCTATTTCGCCCCTATCCTTTAATTTCTGCACTATTGTTTCGATATTCCCTTTCGAAATTTCTTGATCACTAAGTATAACTCCCGCAAATGCAGTTTCTTGTTTTAAGATATTTCCTTTGTTGTCAAGGACGTTAGCTCTAACAAGTATGTCCTTTCTCTTATCACCATATCTATTCCTCACATTCCCAGTTATTACAAAAAGGCTCCCTTTTTCTGTCTTCACAAACTTTCCAGTAACTCCAAAGATGGAAAGCTTCTTGTTCCCAGGATCGGCCTGCTGCTCTTTACCTGCCTTCTGAGCAAATAAGCCACTTACATTTTCCAAAAGATTCCCAGGTAGCTTGGTAATGAAATAGGCAAGGCCAGCCAAAAGCAACAATACCACTGAAACTATGACTATCCAGATAAGGGAACCCCTCTTCTTTTTGGGGGGCTCCACCCTTGGTTCAGCTTCCTCTTTTTCCCTTGGCTCGGAGACCTCAGTTTTCTCCGCATCTTCCCCAAAGAGGTCCCTGAATCCCTCTTCTTCCTCCTTAAAGACCTCTTCAGGCGTGGGCTTTTCTTCTTTAGTGGGTTTTTCTTCCTCAAAGAGTCTTTCAAAGGGGAGATCTTTTTTGGGCTCTTCTTCGAAAAGGGATTCAGGGGCAGCCTTTTGAATTTCTTCCTCTGGATGCACTACAAATATGTTTTTGCATATACTACATCTTACCACGGTACCTGTTGGTTTTAATAGAGCCGGATTTACGTTAAACTTACTCTTACATTTCTCACACTGTACTATCATGGCATACCCCTAAAAACTAAATGGATTCGAGAACGCAGATATCCCTTAAACACCTATATCTATCTGCAAAATCAAGACCATAGCCTACCAAGAAACCTTCTTCTACTCTAAACCCATAATAGTCAATTTCTACATCAACCTCACGCCTATGGAGTTTGTCAATCAAAACGCATGTTATCAACTTTTCAGGTTCTTGTCCTTTAAGAAATCTAAGAATGCTATTAATAGTATGTCCGGTATCTACAATATCCTCCACAAGCAAAACGGTTTTTCCTTTCACATCGAGCTGTTCCACCCTTCCCAATTTTACATTTTTACTCGAATCCATACTATCACCGTAACTCTTTGCATCTAAGAAATCAAACCTGAGGGGTAATTTTAACGCTCTTAATAGATCCACCATAAAGAATATCGATCCCTTTAAGACACCTAAGACGAGTGCCCTGGCCGGGTCAAGTTCCATTCTCACAATATCTGCAAGTTCTTCGACTCGCTTTTTTAGCTCAGCCTCAGGTATAAGTACTCTTATTTTGTAAAAAGGCCCCTTTGTGATCTCATTAACTATATTTCCAAGATGTTCTATCTGCTCAGTGGTTGCTATGTCCTGGTTTTGGGTCAACTCCTTCAGTAGGTTCAAAAGTCTCGCTATATGCTCTCCCCTATAGGACAATTCTAATCTATCCGCGCTATCTAAGATCTTCTCTATGGAAGAGATAGATCTGGCCACAATTTCAGCCTTAGGATGGTTACCTAAATTCAAAAGACGTACCTGAAGCCAAGAAAGCAGGGCGAGGGAATCTTCTAAATTTTTCTCTTGGGTAGACCGATACATGAATGATCCTTTCTTCAGAAAGGTTTTATAAAGACGTTATCTTTATAATATCTCAGCTCCTTTATGGACTCGTAAATATCTTCCATTGCTGAATGCGACTTATTTTTTTGGAATTTTTGGATACCTGGATACCATCTATTGACAAGTTCTTTAATGCTGCTGACATCGATGTTCCTATAATGAAAATAGGCTTCTAATTTTGGCATATGCTTTATAAGAAACCTCCTATCTTGCCATACACTGTTTCCACAAAGAGGTGAAGCTTTTGGTTTTACGTGGTCTTTTAAGAAATCTAATACGATTTCTTCTGCCTTATTTAAACTGATATTTGAGTCTTGTGATTTAGATAACAGGCCTGATTTAGTGTGTTGATTTAGACTCCAGCTATCAGCCTTTTCTAATATTGAGTTGGGATAGTGAATTACTAAATGAGGTCCTTCTATTATTTTTTCAAGAAATGGATCAGTTATCACGCATGCAATTTCAAGAATTACATGAACCTCAGGATCGAGCCCTGTCATTTCTAGATCAATCCACACTAAGAAGTCTTTTGGTATCTCAGTTGTAGACAACGCAAAAATGTGGTTCAGGATCTTGATCTATTCTTAGCTCATTTGCATATATTATCCTGCCTTTAAACTCATCCTTTAACCTAGGCTCCCCATCTTTGTCCTCATACATAAGGGCATCGAAGCAATCGGGACAACAAGGCCCCTTGTCTTCAAGCCCTTCAATGAAGTAGGGCAGCCATCCTTCATCCAAGGCACTCTCTGCATCCTTTGCCTCTCGGCCGCATACAGTGCATTTTAGCATCATTCTTTCCTCCTAAGGGCCAATCCAGATAGCCTTATAGGCCAAAAAATTTCCCATGACAAGCATATAATCTTGTCTCTCCTATGGGCCGTTGGCTATTTCTTATGGGGGAGGTTGGGCCTTTAAGTCTCCTAAATGAGAGGGGTAATTAAGGAGGGATGATTTTATTGCACTTTAAGAGTTGATATTTGAGGGCTTGCATGTTTATATTGGTGTACTTCAATACCCTAAGGGGTAAGGAATGGACGAGTCAGGGAGTAGTAATCGAGAAACCAATATAATCTTTCTCTCTGAACCAAAGTCGCAGGATCCACTCTGAGGCTGCCCAAGGTCCCCTGCGCCTTTGGTTCGAAGGGGCAGGGGGCAATGGGATGGTAGACCAAAAGGTTTTTGAGGACTTCAGGGCGTGTGTGTTGGCGAGGGATACCCGCAAGGTTGCGGATCTCATAGGAGGTCTACACCCTGCGGACGTAGCAGAACTGCTTTTGGAGCTATCTCCCCCTGAGATCTGGTTTGTCTTAAAGAGCCTTGACCCTGCCCTAAGAGGGGAGATATTCAGCCATCTGGATACAGCAAAACAGATCGAGGTTTCTGAGCACTTAAGAAGAGAAGAGCTGGCACTTCTAATAGCAGACATGCCCCCCGATGACAGGGTAGACCTCCTAAAGAAGTTGCCGGAGGAGACTATTGAAAGGCTGTTGCCTGCCATTGCCCATGCAGAAAGGGAAGATATAAGGAAACTTTTCGTCTACCAGGAAGGGACTGCGGGGGCTGTAATGACCTCTGAGTACGCCACCATCTCCCCCAATATCACTGTCTCAGCTGCCATTGAAAAGCTTAGAAAAGAGGCCCCTGACAAAGAGACCATCTATTACGTCTATGTGGTGGACGAAGGGAGAAGACTCAAGGGTTTGGTCTCCTTAAAGGACCTGATAATTGCCCCTCCCAATGCCCTAATCAAGGATATCATGCATGAGGACGTGATAACTGCAAAAGTCATAGAGGACCAGGAAGAGGCGGCAAGGAAGATACAGAAATATGACCTCATAGCCTTACCAGTGGTTGATGAAAATAATTCACTGGTTGGGATAATTACCCATGATGACGCCTTGGATATCATCACCCAAGAGCACGTGGAGGATATGGAAAAGTTCATGGCCATTGCCGGTAAACACGAGGTGGCCATGTATACCAAGACACCTGCCTGGAGACATTTCCTAAACAGGGCTTACTGGGTGGTTGGCCTTGCAACCTTGGGGCTTGTTTCTGGCATCATAATACATTCCTTTGAAGCAGCTCTTACCAATCTTATGATCTTGGCATTTTACATGCCCATGATAGCCGATACAGGAGGGAACACCGGGAGCCAGTCTGCTACCGTAATAGTGAGGGCACTGGCCTTAAGAGAGGTTTCTCCTAAGGATTTCTTGAGGGTCTTGGGAAAAGAGCTACAAGTGGCTTTACTGCTCGCCTTTGTATTGGGTTTACTCTCTTGGGCCAAGGTGATATTCCTCTCCTCTGGCTCCGAAAAGGCCCTGAGCGGCTTTTCACTCTATCAAATCGCCACAGTAATCTCCCTGTCTCTGGGTCTACAGGTGGTAACTGCCACCCTGATTGGTGCCATCTTGCCTCTCTTAGCTGCTAAGCTGAAAATGGACCCTGCTATTGTTGCAAGTCCTGCACTCACAACCATCGTGGACATAACAGGACTCCTAATATATTTTAGTTGTGCAAAGATTTTGCTCGGGATCTGATTCTTTGGATATGGGCGATGGGCGATTCGAACGCCCGACCTTCAGTTCCGGAGACTGACGCTCTGTCCTGCTGAGCTAATCGCCCATGCCCATATTGTCTACCTCTCTCAGAATAAGTCAAGGCCTATGTGCCTAAAGACCTCATATTCCAAGGAAGGATAGGGCTTTTCAGCTAATGGGTACTAAGCTTCTAAGCCCCCTTTTTTGGCATCCAAGATTTGACCCCCCAAACTGTGGGCCTTACCAATGGGCCTGCCTGTACTACCCTTAAGAAAGGACCTCCACTTGTTGTAAGAGCTTAGGATCCATTGCTCTGCCCTCTCCAAAAGATATCCTTGACCCCTTGGCGAAAGGGGGTGATTCTATCATCTTCACTTCCCTACCATTTCCATTTCTACCCACCATGGATCGAAGCTCCTCAACTACTCCCTTGAGCATGTGGGCCTGTAGATTTAGTTCCTCAGCTGTAGCCGCTGACTCCTCTGCACTTGAAGCAGTATGGTGCACTACCTTTTCGATTTCAGAGATGGCCTTTTCCAACTGGGAGATACCTTCACTCTGCTCCAAGGAGGCCAAAGCTATCTTACTGACTAATTGGGCCACTTCAGAGACGCTCAGGTGTACCCTTTCAAAGGCCTGGTTTGTGTTCACCGTAAGCTCTGCACTCTGTCTTAACCAGCCCAGACTATCCGCAATGAGGTCAGCTGTATTTTTGGCCTCAGCAGCAGATTTTATGGCAAGGCGTCGTACTTCATCGGCCACCACGGCAAACCCTGCCCCAGCCTGTCCTGCCCTTGCTGCTTCCACGGCAGCGTTTAGGGCCAGAAGATTAGTCTGGAAGGCAATTTCGTCAATGGTTTTGACTATCTTTTGGATCCTCTCTCCTGAGTGGCTGATGGTTTCCATAAACCTCAGGAGCTCCTCCATGGCCTGTTTGGCATCATCTGCGGCCCTTGCAGCCTGACTCATGAGCCCGTCAGCGACTGTTGCATTCTTTGAATTCTCCTTGGTCATGTATTCTAACTGTTTAATGGAAGATGAACTCTGCTGGATAGCCGAGGCCTGCTGTGTGGCACCCGAAGCCAGCTGTTGACCAGAGGAGGCCACCTGAGTTGCAGCAGATGACAGTTCCTCCACATTCTGGGCCAGCCTATCGGCATATGAAGTGAATACCCTTTTCATCCCTTGTATCACGAAGGCTATGAGAAATACGATAAGCACCAAGGCCAAAGAGGCCCCAATGGCCATCAAGAGCTTCATCTTTTGGGCAGATTGTATGGTCTTCTCTGCAAATCTCTTTCCAACTTCCCTGTTTATATCCACCACCCTATTTAGAAGGGAAATGCCATCCCTCTGTTTTTCAGAAATGGGTCCTAGGATCTGATCTTCCAAGGCCCGCATCGTTCCCACTGCCTCATGTGCAAACTGCTCTATCTGGTCAAGACACCGAAAGACCTCATTCCGCAATGGGAGGAACTTACTCTCCACAAGTTCCAAGGCCCTCCCCATTTCACCAAGGCGTAAAAGCTCCTTAATCTCCCCAATGCTCTTATGCCATTCCTCATGGGGGCCTGAAACAAGGCTAATAAGTTCTTTAAGCTTTGGATTTTGTGTACTAAATCCCTCTAACCATTTTCCAAATCTGCAGGTCCTATGGTCTTCTCCACCTTCGAAGATATTACCCAAAAGCAGCATCTGGAAGACCTTGGCCTCTAAGTTCAGGTGATCCATACGGAAGGTTGATATCTGTTCTTGAAGGACATAGGGATTTTCAATCCCCAAGGAGTCAAAATGTCTGGCCAGTTCCAAGGCCTTGTTGTTCTCTTCTCTCCATTCTTTTAAAACACCCTTAAACTTCTGCCAAACTTCTGACTCTTCTGGTGTCTGTGGAAGCTTTTCGTATTCCTCCATTGCCCTATAAAATCTCTTGCGGGCCTCTTGGATGTTTTGGTACTCTCCCTGTCTCGCCTCAAGGCCCAAACCAGGGATAGCAAGGGCTTTAAGGGATCCCTTGATAGATTCTGCCTCCCTTGCCATAATCAGTGTGGTATCCACGCTGGGTAGCCTTATCTCTCCCACTTCCCTTAGGCCCACCAAGCCTTCATGGGCCGTCCAATAACTTAGGCCTCCCAAACTTACCACCACAAGGCCCAAAAGGATTAGGCCTAATTTTCCAATAGTCCATCTGTCTTTCATGGTTCCTCCAAATAGCCTGTACTATGAGTTGAAATTAGGAGACCACACTAATCTTGCCACCCTATAAAGGTACTGTTAGTTTTTTTTAAGCCAGTCCCACCCAGGCTAAATAAAACCCCCAATGGAAATCTTTGGTGGATATAGCCAATCTGAAAGGTATAGAATGGGAGATTAAGCGACTCCCACGTTACTTTTTAGAGGAGGTCTCCATGGAAGAGGGCATTAAAGTGGTAAGGACAACGACCTGGTCCGCAGGGCCAGGGTGCCACGGCGGCTGTGGGGTATTGGCTTATATAAAGGACGGAAAACTCCTCAAGGTGGAAGGGGACGAATCTCATCCCTGGAATCAGGGGAGACTATGTGCCAGGGTATTGGCCATGACCCAGTATATAGAGCACCCCCAAAGGCTCAGAAGGCCCCTAAAAAGGGTGGGCAAAAGGGGCGAAGGGAGATTTGAAGAAATAACCTGGGATGAGGCCTTTGATTTAGTAGAGGCCCGGATGAAGGAAATAAGGGAGAAATACGGCCCAGAGAGCTTTGTGTTTGCAGCAGGGACTGGAAGGGACATATATCCATGGCTCTGCATGCTGGCCTATGCCTATGGTAGCCCCAACGTCATGTTCGCTTTGAGTGGTAATGCCTGCTATAGCCCGAGGATCACGGCAGTGGACACTGTGCAGGGTGACTTCGCGGTCTTTGACGCAGGACAGTGGTTCCCAAAGAGGTATGAGGATCCAAGGTTTGTAAGGCCCCAATGCATGATCATTTGGGGTTATAACATCCATGCCACCTGCCCGGACAACCTATTTGGACACTGGATAGTGGATATGATGAAACGGGGGACAAAGGTGATATGCATAGATCCAAGGCTCAGCTGGTTTGCGTCCAGGTCCAAATATTGGCTCAGGTTGAGACCAGGCACTGACCCTGCCCTTGCGATGGGTTTCTTGTATGTGCTTATACACTCTGGCCTCTATGACAGGGAATTTGTCATAAGGTGGACCAATGGGCCGCACCTAATAAGGGAGGATACAAAAAGGCTCTTGAGGGAGTCAGACCTCTATGAGGGGGGGTCCCAAAACAATTTTTTGGCCTGGTCCCTCTCCCATAACAGGCCCATTATATGGAATTCGAAGGAGGTGAGCTACGAAGGAGGCGGAATCCCAGAGCTCTCCGGAAGCTTTGAGGTAAAACTTAAGGATGGAAGGACCATCAGATGCCATACTGCCTGGGATGCCCTTGTAGGGGAGTTGTCCCAATATACCCCAAAAAGGGTGGAAGAGATCACAGGGGTTCAGGCCAAACTGATAGAAGAGGCAGCCACCTTTTACGGAAGCTCAAAACCTGCATCCATACACTGGGGTGTGGCCATTGACATGACTCCTGCAGTAACACCCCTATGCCAGGCAATAGCTACGATGTGGGCAATAACAGGGAACCTGGATGTACCAGGCGGAAATGTGATCGCCAGGTTTGCCTTCGATGTTCAATCCTATGCCCTGCCCGGTGCAGAAGGTGCCATAAGGCTCAAGACCCCTGAACAGGATAGGCCCAGGGTAGGTAGAGATAGATATCTACCCTTTAACAAGTTCTACTGGCGTTGCCAGACAGACCTTACCTTGGAGCAGATCTTTACCGAGAGGCCCTACCCCATAAAGGGGATGTGGATTCAGACCTGCAACCTCTTGGGGGGTGTAGGCTTAGACCCAAAGAAATGGAAAGATGCCTTGAACAGGTTAGATCTTGTGGTGGCAGTGGACCTATTCCACAATCCCACAACACAATATGCAGATATAGTGCTGCCCTCTGCCACCTTCCTTGAAAAGGATGGTATTAGGAGCTGGTGGGTCCCTCTACAGATCATACAGAAGGCAGTGGAAGTACCAGAATGCAAGCCTGACATAGAGATAAACTTTGAGCTGGCCAAGAGATTTGATCCAGAGTTTCAATACAAAGACATCCACGAACT
>CALKZT010000098.1 GCA_938002815.1 uncultured bacterium | reverse complement strand
AAGGGAACAAAATGTGGATATTGAGGGCAACCATAGACTCTGATGTATTTGAAAAACTTGTAAGAACAGCTTACATCGGAAAGACCGGCAATGCTTATATAATTAACCCACAAGGGGTCCTACAGACAAAACCGAGGTTCTTTCAAGGGATCTTGGAAAGAAAAGAGGGTCTGGATATCAAAGCCCTTGCTCAGGCAGGCTCTGTTATGGAGGTAGAAGGTGAAAATTCTATCCTTATGGCAATGCGCCTTGAGACAAAGGATTGGTATCTTGTGTTGGAACAAGATCTGGAGCAGGAGATGGAACCTTTCTTAAAGAAAAAGGGGGTTGCCTTTGCTCTGACCTTCGCGGGTTTGATATTGGTCCTTGTGGGTATAGTAATTGTATCGCGCCAAATGGTATGGGAGCTGATCAGGAGAGAAAGGGACAGGGCCCAGATAGATGCAAACCTGGTTCAGTCGAGTAAATTGGCCGCTTTAGGGAAGCTTGCGGCAGGTATTGCCCATGAAATTAATAATCCCCTCTCTGTGATACTTGAAAAGGCTGGTTGGATGAAGGATCTACTGGAAGAGGAGGATATCAGCAATAGTAAGAACTTCCAGGAACTCTTGTCCTCGGTAAATAAGATAGAGGAGCACGTGGAGAGGGCCAGGAAAGTAACCCATAGACTCTTGGGTTTTGCAAGAAAGATGGAACCAGTGGATGAGGAGGTGGACCTGATTAGGATCATGGAGGATACGATTAGCTTTTTGGAAGTGGAAACAAAGTTCAAGAATATACAGGTACATAGGGAATATGCTCCTAACCTTCCCATGATCAGAAGTGATAGCTCTCAGCTGCAGCAGGTGTTTTTGAATATCCTTGAGAATGCGGTAGATGCAGTTTCAACAAATGGGAACATCTGGGTCATAATAGGTGCGGATGACAACAATTCTGTGCGTATTGAAATAGCCGATGATGGCCCTGGAATATCAGATTTAGAGAAAAAAAAGGTATTCGATCCCTTCTATACAACAAAACCGGTGGGCAACGGGACCGGGTTAGGGTTATCTGTCAGTTATAGCATAGTAAAAAAGCTTGGAGGGGATATCAGGGTGAAGGACAACAAACCCAAGGGAGCATTGTTTGAGATAGTACTCCCCCTCAGAAGGCTGGGAGTTTAACTGGGAGGCACCATGAGGGACTATAAGGTACTGGTAGTGGATGACGAGATGGACTTTTTAGAGACCATAGTAAATAGGTTGAGGAAGAGGGAGATACGTGCAGAGGGAGTGAGTTCTGGCAGGGAGGCCCTGGATTTGCTCGAAAGGGGGGATTATGACCTGGTTATATTGGATGTGAAGATGCCGGGCATGGACGGTATCGAGGTGTTAAAGAAGATCAAGGTAAGATGGCCAGGTATAGAGGTGATCATGCTAACAGGGCATGCATCCTTGGAGTTGGGCATACAGGGTATGGAGCATGGTGCATACGATTACATTATGAAGCCAGCGAAGCTGGATGAGCTGATACTTAAAATGGATAAGGCTTATGAAAGAAGAATTATCAGAAAAAATAAGAATAGCTAAGTATTTATCCAGTTTTGGGTTTATAGCTATCCTTTTGATTCTGATGAAAAAACGGGAATTCATGCTAGCTGGCGGCACATTTATTCTTTGGGGACTTAATGAAGCAATTTTTCATTATCTTAAAAAGATTTTTAATAAGATCCAAGAACAGGCTATTGAATTTGACAAGAACCTCATTCAATCCCAAAAACTTGCAGCTATTGGCGAACTCTCCACATGTATTGCTCATGAAATTAATAATCCTCTTGCAATTATGGGACAAGAGCTCGAATGGATACGGTATCTTATAAGCTCAGAAGAAAACTTAAATAATGAAAAAATTTTAGAAATAAAAGACAGTATAGAAGAGCTTAATAAGCAAATTAGAAGATGTAGTGATGTAACCCATAGGCTCCTGTCTCTTGCAAGGAAGACAGATTTGGTTTTTCAAGAGACAAATGTAAATGAGATAGTAGAAGACGTCGTTTCTTTGGTTGAAAAAGAGGCCAGATTAAAGGGAATCTCGGTTGTGAGAGTCTTAGATAACTGTATTCCAGGGATTATGACTGATCCTCCCCTCTTAAAACAGGTCTTGTTGAACCTATGCAACAATGCCTTATATGCGGTGGGGGAAAACGGGAGGGTAGTGGTAAGGACAGGTATCCAAAATAAGGAAGTGATAATTGAGGTGGAGGATAATGGACCCGGTATACCCAGTGAGCTCCTTGGAAAGGTCTTTGATCCGTTTTTTACCACCAAAGAGCCAGGTAAGGGTACAGGGCTTGGGCTCAGTATCAGCCAAAACATTGTACACAAACTGGGTGGGACCATATCGGTGGAGAGCGAGCCCTCAAAGGGCACTATCTTTCAGGTACGGATACCAATGGAGGTGAGTCATGGCTCAAAATAAGATCAGAGTTCTTATTGTGGATGACGAAGAAAGGTTTAGGGCTACCCTCAAAAAGCTCTTGGGAGTACAAGGGCTTGAGGTGGAAGAGGCCCAGGATGGATTTGAGGCGTTGGATAAGGTAAAGGAGCAAAAATTTGATGTGATCCTCCTGGATGTGAAGATGCCGGGTATGCATGGGATAGAGGCCCTCTCTCGTATAAAGAGAATAGATCCCATGCCCGAAGTGATAGTGCTCACTGGCCATGCGTCAGTGGATGTGGCCGTACAGATGATAAAATTAGGCGGCTATGAATACTTACTAAAACCTTGCCCCACAGAAGCGCTAATGGCCAAGATCGAGGAGGCATATGAGAAGAAGAAGGCAAAGGAGGCCTTAAAGAGGGAATAGGCCACTAAGTGGCATTTCTGTCCAAGAGTCTATAGCGTGTGGCAGGGCCTTTACCAATCTTTTGCAAGATGCCAAGGTTCACCAGGTGTTGAAGGTCATAAAGGGCAGTTCGGGAGGGGAGGCCATCTGCCATGGCCTGATACTGGGACCTTGTGATCTCCGTGTTTCCTTTTAACATGTAATCGAGCAAGGCCCTTTCTCTTGGGTTCAACTTTGGGAACTCCCTATGCTCCAGGGCGGGCGTATCAAAGGTTTTGCTACCAGTATCCCCTGAGAGATTTAGGTCGTCGGGGAGTATGAGGGGCCCCCTTGCCATAGCTACTGCTCCTTTGAGAGAATGCTCCAATTCTCGGACATTCCCCGGCCAGTCATAGGCCAAGAGTAGTCGGTAGGAACCTTGAGAAAGGGCCAAATTGGGTTTCCCCATCTCTTCCCTAAACCTCTTTAGAAAGGCTGAGACCAAGATGGGTATGTCGTCCTTTCTTTCACGAAGTGGGGGCACATTTATGGTGATCACGTTTAGCCTATAGAATAGATCCTCCCTGAATTTCCCATCTTGGACAAGTTGTTTAAGGTCCTGGTTTGTGGCAGCTATGAGCCTCACATCCACCTCTATCTCTTCATCACTTCCCAAGGGCCTTATCTTTCTTGTGGATATAGCCCTCAGCAGGGCCTGCTGTACCTTCAGGGAGGCAGATGCTATCTCGTCTAAAAAGAGGGTCCCCTTGTCGGCGCTCAAAAAGGCTCCCTTCCTATCGGTCTTTGCCTCTGTAAAGGCTCCCTTTACATGGCCAAATAGGGCGTCCAACAGCAAGGTCTCCTCGAGGGCCCCGCAGTTGATGGCCACAAAGGGCCCATTGGCTCTGCCACTGAGCCTGTGAATGGACTCAGCTACCAGTTGTTTCCCGGTGCCTGTTTCCCCTGTTATGAGCACATCCACATTCACAACTGATGCCTTGATTATATTCTCTTTTACCTTAGTGATTGCAGCTGATCTCCCAACGATTTCAGGTATACTATCTAGTTGATTGTTTTCTTCACAAACATCCTCTAAATTAACTCTTTCTAATAATGCTTGCTTCATGATATGAAGATCACGGATTTCTATTTCTTTTAGCTGGGTCTTGATTGCATTGAGAAGGTTATTAATAGAATTCTTTAACAGAGATGTTTCATAATCTAAGTCCTTTGCTTCTATATCAGTTATATTTTCGAAATCTCTGATTTCATCAACTGTATGTGCTAGTTTAAGAATTGGGTCCGTGATTGCCTTGCTTACAAGAAAAATGATTAGACATGCTAGTAAAATGCTTATCATAGTAAGTATGAACATTACATCAACTTGTTTATAACCGGCAAAAAGTTCTAATCTACTTCTATCAACAAATGCTATTCCCCCGAAAAGTTCAGACGAATTTCCTAACATTATAGGGGCGTAACCCACAAAGCATTTCTTCAATGTAGTATCCCTTACCGGTTGGATAGTTTGAAATATCCCGTTTCTTCCCTTTCTTATGTCATTTACCATGTCCCAGTATTCTTTGTTATCTTGATTGGGGATAAAGGCCCAAGATAAAAAAGGTCTACTAAATGTTCCCAAAAGGCCACTCCGCGCGGTGTCTATTACTATCTCTTCTTTGATATTATCAGGGTCCTGGGATTGGCAAAGAATCCATCCGTTATTGTCGAAAATATACATGTATCTGGGTTCTGGACTTCTGGCATAACCATGTAGTGGAGACTTCTCTGAATTATAAATCGAGAGAATATTTCTCAGTCTCTTGAGTGGAAACGAAAACATAATAAGATGTCTTTTATTCATTGTATCAGTAAACACCTTGAATACTCTTACAACCGCAATTGTCTGGTATTGGAGTTTATCTTGGTAATGTTGATTAAGCTTTACTTCAACTACTTGTGTTTGAAACTGAATTGAGTTGTCCGTATCAAAAGATCCTATGTTTATACTCAATGGATTTGGGGTTATTTTCTGTATATCCTCTTTGTTGAGGTTAAAGGTCACACCATCCTCAGTGAGTAGTACAAAGAAAATATCTTCCTGGGATTCGGATAGTAGCATGAACTCAGTATAGAAATGTTTCCTTATGGTGTTGATTTCACTTATTTTCTTAGATAAGTTCTCCCTGTCGTTTACTGATAATTGGAGATATTCCATGTCGTCTATCAAGTCTTGAAACAAAAGTTGCAGTTCTCTGGCAGCCCCAAGGGTGTGCAAAATTACCGTCCTCTGGATGGCCTCCTTCAAGAACTGTCCGGCAAACCAGTTGGTAATATATCCTGTGAGGGCCATTATTAGGATAATGGAGGGGATAAGGGCCAAGAGGAGTTTGGACCTTATCTTCATACTTTTGAATAATCCTGCCATCATGTCTAAAACCTTCTTTGGACGAATTGCCGTATTTGATCTCGCCTTGCACTTTTTAATGTGGGAGAGCAGGAAACGTGCCAAACGCCGAGGGTTGGCACCCTTTTTCTCGCAAAGCCTTGGCGATCTCTTCTTGCGATTTTGCCTAAAGGTGGGTTGCAATTCCTTGTGTCAGGCAGATTTTTCATCATGTAAAGGGCCTTTTACTGGGTTTGCGAGATATACGGCACTGATCTTGTAATGACCTATGGCCAAATCTAAATGGGAGGTGGAAAGCATGAAACGGCTTTTGGCTTTGGGGTTGTCATTCATTTTATTAATGCCTTCTTTGGCCTTTGCAGGGGGTGAGAAGGCAGGGGCATTGGTGGTGGTGGCAGATACAAGAAAGGTGGACAGTGCTATCATGAAGTACTTTTCGGACCTTTACAACACCAACATAACCCTATTTGCTGTTTGGGCAGTTATTCTTACTGCAGTTTATGGGGTTTTGTTGGGACTGTTAATGGACTTTGTGATGGCGAGGATCGGGATAGATCTAAAATCACGCAAACTGGTAGAGCACTAGGGAGGTGTGAATATGGAGTGGTTATACATTTATATGCCGATTTCCGGGGTGGAGATCTTCTGGCCCGGATTGGTCCTTATAGGGCTTTCAGTGGGCATAATAGGAGGTTTTTTTGGTATGGGCGGGGCCTGGATGGTTACACCGGGGCTGAATATTTTGGGTTTCCCCATGGCCTTCGCTATCGGAACTGACATAGCCCACATGGCAGGAAAGTCAATCATATCCACAATGAGGCACTCTAAATTTGGGAACGTGGACTACAAGTTGGGAGTGGTAATGATAATCGGAACAATGGCCGGGGTAGAGGTAGGTGCACAGCTTATTATGTATCTGGAGAGGCTTGGAACAGTGGGACCTGTTGTAAGGTGGGTCTATGTAGTATTTCTGGCACTTATTGCCTATATGGTGTTCTATGATTACTACAAGGCGGTTCAGAAGAAGAAGGCAGGTATACAAGAAGGTGAGAAGGGTACTGAAGGGGTGACCTGGTATAAGACCTTCCACAAGATCAAGATACCGCCCATGGTCCATTTCAGGGCTGCAGGTTTCACCTGCTCCATGTGGTTACCCATAGGGGTAAGTTTCATGACAGGGGTATTGGCGGGCTTCTTGGGGATAGGAGGTGGGCTGATTAGGATGCCTGCTTTGGTATATCTCATTGGCTGCCCTACACACATAGCAGTGGGAACGGACCTCTTTGAGGTGATGGTCTCAGGTCTCTATGGCGCCTTTACCTATACCTTGAAAGGAAGGATAGAGATAGTAGCCGTGTTTATTATGCTAACAGGTGCTGCAATAGGTGCTCAAGTAGGTACGGTTGCTACAAAATATGCAAAGGGATATGGAATTAGAATACTATTTGGGTGTGCTGTAGTAACATGTATGATTTCGATTATCTTAAAGCAATATGGTTTCTCCTTGCTTGCAGCCATAGTAATACTTGGGGCAATAGGAGTAATAAGCGCTTATATAACATATATCATGATCAAGGGTGCTAAAGAAGAGCTAAAAGAGAAAAAGCTTCTGGCAGCACAACAGATTGCATAGCTTAGGAGGTTAGGATGAAAACAAAGATACTATTATTCGGGATTGCATTGGTCTTCCTCTCATCCCTTGCCATGGGTGCAGAGGTCTCTCAAGGAAAATGCATAAAATACGATCGAGAGCAGAATATAGTGGTAATAGAGGAATACGACACATACTTTTCAAAAGAATACCCATATGGTAAACCTACAGGACAAGTTAGTAGCTTTAGGACAGAAAAAGCAAAGATTGGGATCCCACCTTCCCCTGGCGATATCCTAAGAATAGCCTATCAGGTTAAGGGGACAGAAAGGTTGGCCTTAAAAATTATGAACGTATCAAAACAGGATCTCAGGTCAAAATAGAGCCAAAGCCCCCCAAAAGGGGGCTTTAGAAGGAGGAGAGTCCCATGACAAGAAGACTGGCAATTACGATCGGAATAGATATTTTATTACTTCTTGAGCTTGGATTCGTGATGTTTATATGCCATGGCAAGGGAGAAGAGATGGTCACCTTATTTTTGGCAACCTTTCTTCCCCTCTCAATCTTGACCCTTCTGGTGGGGAGGTGGCTCAAGAGAAGGTGTGGTGACCAACCTTGATTTACTGGGTTCCTATTCATTATCCCCTTGAAGCTCCAAATAGAGGGAGCTAAAGTTAGGCCCAAACTGAAAGGGGAGGTTTTATGATGGAAGATTTAGAGGCCAAACTCGTAGAGGCTACAAAGGTCATTGCAAGGCAAGGGATCCTGCCTTTTCCTGTGAACGAAATTACCATATCCATTGTGAAGAAGGTAGTTGGTGAAAGGGAAGATGAGCTGGACTTTATATGTGCCTTCAAGAAAAAGCCTTCCCAAACCGTTGAAGAGCTGAGGGAAAGTACGGGCCTAAGTAATTTAGAGATAGAACGCTTGGGAAGCTCCCTTGCAAAGAAGGGACTTATATTTAACCAACCCAACAGCCAAGGGGTAACCGTATACAGGCTATTGCCTTTTATGAACGTGGGGCTAATGGAATACAGATTTATGACCCCACTTTCCTTTACAGAGGAGGATAGGGAACTTGCAAGGTTATTTTCAAAGCTGGTGGAAGGGCTTAAGACGGAGTTGAGATCCAATTACGATAATCTGAAGAAGATACTCCCCCAATTGCCACCAACAGATAGGACTGTCGCCATAAGGGAAAGGGAGGATGGCCACAATATAAGGGTTGTGCCTGTAAAAAAGGCTTTGGGAGGCTATGGAGAAGAGATTTTAGCAACACAGTCTGTAAGGGATATCATAATGAAATACGAGGACATAGCTGTGGGCTACTGTTTCTGCAGGCAGAAGAAGATGGCACTGGGGGGTCTTTGCGAACAGGAGGCCCCCTTAGAGAACTGCTTTACCTTTGGCAAATCCGCAAGGCATACCATTGCCCAGGGGTTTGCAAGGAAGGTTACAAGAGAAGAGGCACTCCAAATCCTAAAACAGGCAGAAGAATTTGGTCTGGTTCATAAGGCCTTTCATCCCAATTCACAGATGGACAAGGCAGAAACAAGCATATGTAATTGCTGCAAAGACTGCTGTGATACCTTTAGAATGTGGCGGGAGGGGGCCTTTCCCCTTATAAACCTCACCCATCACCTCTCAGAAATAGATGAGGAGCGATGTATTGCCTGTGGAATATGTGTGGAAAAGTGCCCTACAGAGGCCCTGAAATTGAACGCAGATGGAAGGCTAAAAAGGGATGAAAGACTTTGTATAGGCTGTGGGGTATGTGCCAGGTTTTGTCCTGAAGAGGCTATTTATCTCACAGAAATGGAAAGAAGGGTCCAGGTCCTACCTCTATGAGGTCCTCTCAATTGCAAATGAGAGGGGTCCCCAAGAGGCCTGTCTGTGTTTCGCCGATTGAGGCAACCTTTTGGGAGGCCAAAAAAACTTTACAAATCGGCTGAGCTCCGATAAAAGGGTCAGAGCCGTGAAGGCCAAAGTCCCCCAAAAAACCCTTTTAAGGAGGTGTGAAGATGAGAAAAGGGGCACTGTTTGTGGCGATGGTCCTGGCCCTGGGTCTGTTCTTTGGTGGAGCCCAATTTGACCTACAGGCCCAAACCATTGAGTTAACCTATTCCAACTTCTTCCCCGCTCCCCATAAGAATGCTCAGCTGAGCATGGAATGGGCACAGGAACTGGAAAAGAGAACGAATGGTAGGGTCAAGGTGACTGTATTCCCAGGAGGAACCCTTACACCTGCTGCCCAATGTTACGACGGCGTAGTAAAGGGCCTCTCTGATTTGGGGATGTCTGTCTTTGGCTACACAAGGGGGAGATTCCCTCTCACGGAGGTGATAGACCTCCCCTTGGGTTATAAGTCTGGCTATGAGGCCACAATGGTGGCAAACCTCTATTACAAAAAGTTCCAGCCCAAGGAACTTGAAGACGTAAAGGTAATGTATCTCCATGCCCATGGGCCGGGTATTTTGCACACAAAGAAACCCGTATCCAAGTTAGAGGACCTAAAGGGATTAAAGATCGCCTGTCATGGCCTAAGTGCAAAGATTGTGGAGGCATTAGGTGCTGTGCCTGTAGCCATGCCTATGCCTGAAAGATACGATGCCTTGAAGAAAGGGGTTGCTGAAGGTGGGGTATTTCCCGTTGAGGCACTCAAGGGTTGGAAGTTGGGGGAAGTTGTAAGCAATACAATCCAGAATTTTGGTTCAGCTTATACCACCGGCTTCTTTGTGGTCATGAACAAGGAGAAATGGAACAAGCTCCCACCTGATATACAGAAGATCATTGAGCAATTGAACGAGGAGTGGATAGTAAAGACTGGTAATGCATGGGATGAGATAGACAAGGAAGGATATGAATTTGCAAAGACGCAAGGGGTGAACGTCTCTCAACTTACGCCAGAGGAAGATGCAAGATGGGCAGAAAAGGTTAAACCCATACTGGATGGCTATGTGAAGGCCATGAAGGAGAAGGGTCTCCCTGGAGAAGAGGCACTGAAGTTCTGTATGGAGGAACTGAAGAAATTACAGAAATAGTAACCTCAATTAGGGAGGGGTGAAATAACCCCCCCTCTAAGTGGGGGTGGATGGAGATGGAGCGATATATCTCTTTCGTTAGGACCCTTAGTAAATTTGCAAATGTAATTGCAGGGATAAGTATCTGCTTCATGATAGGGCTCACGGTACTGGACGTAGTCTTGCGAGGATTTAGAAAGCCCGTCCCTGGTACATATGAACTGGTGGCCTTCAGCGGGGCCTTGGTCATCGGTTTGGCTTTGCCATATACCTCTTTAGGAAAGGGCCATGTGCTGGTAGACTTTCTCATCTTGAGCTTCCCCTCCCCTGTCAGGAAGGTATTCAACATAGTTACTAGACTTATGGGGATCGGCCTTTTTTCCGTTTTGGGGCTATCCTTGATCATGTTGGCCTTGGATCTCAGAAGGACCGGAGAGGTCTCTCTGACACTACAATTGCCTTTTTACCCTATTGCCTTTGCCTTGGGATTGGCAAGTATCTTACAATGCCTTGTGCTGGTGGGGCAGATCATGATGGTGATCGGAGGCAAGTACGATGAGTGACATCACGGTGGGCATATTGGGGTTGGTGTGCCTATTGGCTCTTTTTTTGACTGGCATAGAACTTGCTTTTGCAATGACCATTGTGGGGTTTTTGGGGTTCAGTTATCTCGTATCCTTTAAGGCAGGCCTTAATCTGCTTGCCAAAGACTTTTTTGATGTCCTTGCCTCCTATGGATTCACGGTGATCCCCCTCTTTGTCTTAATGGGGCAGATCGCCTTCAACGCAGGGATTGCAAGAAAACTTTATGATTCCTCCTACAAGTTCATGGGGCACATCCCAGGGGGGCTTGCAATTGCTACTGTTGCCGGTGCAACAGCATTTAAGGCCATATGCGGATCATCACCTGCCACTGCCGCCACCTTTGCAAGTGTAGCCGTACCCGAGATGGAGAGGTACAAATACGATAAGAGGCTTTCAACAGGCATAGTGGCTACTGTGGGTACCTTAGGTATACTCATTCCTCCAAGCGTGACCTTAATAGTCTTTGGGATCATCACGGAGCAGTCCATAGGTAAGCTATTCTTGGCAGGTATCATTCCTGGGCTTCTCATAGCACTCTTCTTTGTAATGATTATCTATGGTTGGTGCAAGATAAACCCAGAGCTTGGGCCAAAGGGAGAAAGATTTGGTTGGAAGGAGAGGATCAGGACCTTGCCTGATGTCCTTTGGGTGGCAGCCATATTCCTCCTTGTAGTGGGTGGACTGATGAAGGGTTTTTTCACTCCTACAGAGGCAGGGAGTATTGGAACATTTGTGGTATTGTTAGCAACTGTGATCAAGAGGGATCTAAATTTCAAAGCATTTGTGAAATCAGTGAGCGAGTCCTTACGTACTGCATGCATGGTGCTGCTGTTGATAGCTGGGTCAACTGTATTAGGTCATTTTCTAACAAGAACTAAGATACCCATGATAGCTGCTGACTGGGTCACATCTTTGCCACTCGATCGAAATTTGATAATGGTGATAATCGGCTTTGTCTACCTTTTAGGTGGATCCTTTATAGATGACTTGGCCTTCATGGTACTTGCAACACCTATATTTTATCCTGCAATAATCAAACTTGGATATGATCCTCTATGGTTCGGGATGATAATAGCTATCACTGTGATGATAGGAGTCGTTATACCTCCTGTTGCAATAAATGTCTTTGTGGTAAGGGCGATTACTAAGACGCCCATGTCTATTATTTACAAGGGCGTTACTCCCTTTTTACTTAGCTTAGTTGTCTGTGCGGCCCTTCTGTTTATCTTTCCCCAAATGGCTACTTACCTACCTTCGATCCTCATGAGGTAGGTATCCCAAAACTACAAAACCTGAAAATCATAGATCTCATGGTACTTATGGGCTGGTTTTTTACTCACCATGGGATCCCATCTAGAAAGGGCTAAAATTTCGTACACTGAAAGAAGCTGTCTTGGGGTACTCCCCGTTCAGACCGGATAGCCCTATGCCTTATTCTGCATCGTTCTATACTCCCTGAGAGCATATTGAGCCCCTTATGGGGGTGATTAATGTTGTAATTTTCAAACTATAGGGGCAGTAACTCCATTACTGTTTTTGGATCAGGTATTTTATTGGTGTGCACGTAGTCTCGTTTAAACGTCTTTATGGATGCCTCTGCCATCCCGTTGGATTCAGGGCTATAATATGGGGTGGTACATACTTCAAGTCCCACCATCCGATCAAATGCAATGGTACTCCTTGCAATCATGGGTCATTATCACATAGCCACTGGATTGGATGAAAAGGTGTATCTATTTTCCCAAACAGGTATTCCACAGATGATACCATGAGATCAGGCACCATATCCTATGTGCACCTGCGGTTGCTATGTAACTTCTTTTAAGGCAGTCCTAGCCTTCCCCTTAAGGTTTGTTATCTTTGAAAGGAGGATAAACTTCTTCCCGCATAATAACCCCTTCATCTTTCTTCCTGCCTTCTTAAACTCTGCCTTCCTTACCTCATTTAGGGCATTAAGAAGATGCCTCATTACATGAAACTTATCATAGATAATCTTTATGGAAGGGCAATGGGATCGAAAACTATCAGTAGCACAGACATTCTTGTCTGTGATTTATCTTTCTCAGGCAAGAATGCCTGAGTTACTTCCATTACCCATGGGTTATCCTCCCTGCTCTCTCTATGCCAAACCATTCCCAAAAGGGTTTTAAATCCTCCTCCTTCCTGCTTTCCCCTACATACAATACCTCAGGACCTTTAGGCCCTTCTAAACTACTTATTATGTGCCAGTATTTATGTCCCTTACCAACTGCTATCTCGTCTATCCCTAATACAGTTATCACTTCCAGATCCCTTTCAGCCTGATCCCTCTGTATTGCCCTCTTCTCTATCTCCTTGACCGTTCCCCAGTAGAGTCTTCAAAAGTGGCTAAATCCTCTATGGGCATTACCTTCCATAACTCCGAAACCTGAAAGGAAAGCTCCTTTGTAACCCTTTCCCCCTTTTCTAGGAACTCTAACTCTTCTACCTTTACCCCACATTGAGGGCATCAAACCTTTACCTTCTCAAATCGTAGGATGGTCTGTAGACAGTAGGGGCCAAAAATTTTTCGCCCCTACACTTCTTTGCCACAAGAACTAAGCGACAGAGCGCCAGTGCTGCGGAAGGGTTGTTCTGTGTAGGGGCACGGCATGCCGTGCCCCTACTTGCAATTGCCCTCAAAAGGGCAGGGGCAAGCCCTGCCCCTACTTGCACCATATTCCGTGAAGAGCCTTAAAAATCTTACATTAAGGTGTCGCAGGCGGGGGCCCCAGAAAATCCTCAGATTGTCTGGGGTGCTGATATTGCCTTTAGAGCACGGACTGAAGACAAGTAGGGGCACGGCATGCGGTGCCCCTACTGTCGCCGTGAACCCCAAAATATCGGCATTCCCCGCCATTGCTACCGGCAGTTTGACGTTAATCAAGATGATTTTAAAAAAACTTTTTTGGTATAAGATAAAAACTTCGCAACCAAACTGGAGGAATAAGATGAAGAAGCTTTCCTTAGTGGTCTTTTTTGCTGTGGTCTTATCCTTTGCAAGCCTTTACTTTACCCAGCCTGAGGTTGATAACTGTTTTAACTATCATAAAGCAGGAGACTACCAGCGGGCAATTGAGGCAGGTAAAAAAGCCGTAGCACTTTATCCACCATATGTGATAATATGAGTATGGAATTGAAGAAAGGGGGTTGCTGTATGAGACAATTCAAAATTATTGTGGAAAAGCATCCTGATGGTTATGTAGCTTACCCATTGGGGCTTAAAGGAGTTGTAGTTGGACAAGGAGACACATACGAAGAAGCCCTTGCGGATGTGAAATCTGCAATCCGTTTTCATATTGAATCATTTGGCGAAGAAGTCCTTGAAGTTGAGCCACCTGTCCTTGAGGCATTTGTTGCAGAAGCATTGATATAGAGGATAATGCCCAAGTTTCCAGTTGATGCACCCAAGCAAAGAGTAATTAAGGCACTGGAGATTTTAGGCTTCAGGATGGTCAGAGAGAGGGAGCACGTTTCAATGGAGCGGATAAACGCCGATGGAACTAAAACTCCTTTAACCATGCCTAATCATCCACGTATAAAAACCTCAACACTTCCTACAATCTGCACACAAGCAGGTATTTCTAGGGATGACTTTCTTAAAGC
>CALKZT010000097.1 GCA_938002815.1 uncultured bacterium | reverse complement strand
ATGAAACCTGTGGCAGTGAAAGAAGGAACTATTCCCCATGAGTCCTTCGGGGAATGGGGCGCTACCGAAGTAATATTGAAGCCTGCGGCGCCCGGCACAGGGATCATAGCAGGAAGTGTGGTGAGGGCCGTGATGGAGGCTGCCGGTATCCACAATGTCTTGACAAAGGTATTGGGTTCCCATAATCCCCACAATGTGGTGAAGGCCACATTAGAGGCCCTATATGCCTTGGAATTGCCTGAGAACATCGCCTCAAGGAGGGATAAGCCCGCAGAGGAATTGAAGGGCTATAGGAGGTAAGGCAGATGGAACCGGTTAAGGAGATTAAAGTCTCGTTGGTGAAGAGCCCCATAGGTGAGGTTGAGAAGGTAAAGGAGACCGTGAAAGGTCTTGGGCTGAGGAAGCTCCATCAGACCGTTACCATAAAGAATAACAAGGCCATGAGGGGCATGTTGAAAAAGGTCTCTCATCTGGTGAAAATAGAGGTCTAAGGAATGAGGATACACGACTTACATCCCGCAGAAGGTTCCCGAAAAAAGAGGAAACGTATAGGGAGAGGACAGGGTTCGGGGCATGGGACCACCTCTGGGAAAGGGCACAAAGGACAGAGAGCAAGGGCAGGTGGAGGCCCCAGGCCCGGTTTCGAGGGAGGACAGATGCCCATTACAAGGAGGATACCGAAGAGGGGATTTTATAACCCCTTTAAGGTGACCTATGAGGTGGTAAATTTGGGCTCATTAAATAAGTTTGAGCCAGGGTCCTTTGTGGGGATTGAAGAACTAAGGGAAAAGGGCCTGATAAAGAAAGGACCTGTGAAGCTCCTTGCAAAAGGCACGCTGGATAGACCCTTGCAATTAAAGGTTCATCGGGCCAGTCAGGCCGCAGTGGAAAAGGTAATGGCCCAGGGTGGCAGTGTGGATCTGATAGGATAAGGAAGGTCTTTCGTGGTAACGGGCTTTCAAAATATTCCAAAGGTCCCTGAGCTCAAGAGGAGGATCTTGTTTACCCTTGCCATGCTGATCGTCTACAGGCTGGGGTGCCATATACCG
The DNA here is from genome assembly GCA_938002815.1 of uncultured bacterium. GTDB lineage: Bacteria > Desulfobacterota > DSM-4660 > Desulfatiglandales > CALKZT01 > CALKZT01. The sequence goes on along the minus strand of CALKZT010000097.1, from coordinate 3,247 downwards.
ACCCCGGGGATAGATGGCGCTGCCCTTGCATCCTTTTTTGCCTCCCAGCAAAGGGGGCTTTTTGGGCTCTTCGATATGTTTTCTGGGGGCGCTCTTATGAAAATGTCTGTCATGGCGCTTGGGATCATGCCTTATATCAGCGCCTCCATTATTTTGGAACTCTTAAGTGTCGTGATACCCCACTTAGAGAGGCTCAGAAAGGAAGGAGAGGTAGGCAGAAAAAAGATCATTCAGTATACGAGATATGGTACCGTTATCTTGAGCCTTATCCAGGGCTTTGGCATAGCCGTAGGCCTTGAAAAGATGAGTGGGCCCGGCGGCGTACTCATAGTCCCTGTGGGTGGCTGGGGCTTTAGGATTTTGGCGGCACTTACCCTTGCCGCAGGTACTGCCTTCCTCATGTGGATCGGTGAGCAGATCACCGAGAGGGGCATAGGAAATGGGATCAGCATGATCATCTTTTCAGGTATTGTAGCCGGTCTTCCAGTGGCCACCATGAATACCTTCAGGCTAGTGGGATCAGGGGAACTCAGTCCCTTCCTTACGGTGATCCTTGTGGCATTTATGGTTCTGGTGGTAGGTTTTATAGTCTTTATGGAGAGGGGACAGAGGAGGATACCTGTACAGTATGCCAAGCGTGTGGTGGGAAGGAGGGTATATGGAGGTCAAAGTACTCACCTGCCCCTAAAGATAAACACCTCGGGGGTAATTCCGCCCATATTTGCCTCTTCCATCATAATGTTCCCTGTAACAGTGGCAAACTTTCTTGATGTAAAGAGTATCCCATGGTTACAGGCAGTGGTGAACGCTCTTTCTCCAGGCCATATAATCCATGACCTATTCTATGTGGCTTTCATCTTTTTCTTCTGCTACTTTTACACCGCTGTCCATTTTAACCCGGTAGATGTGGCAGACAATATGAAGAGGTATGGTGGTTTTATCCCTGGCATACGGGCTGGGAAGAACACAGCAGATTATATTGATAGTGTCTTGACAAGGCTGACCTTTGCAGGCGCCATATATGTGAGCGCCGTTTGTATACTGCCTCAGATCCTGATCTACAAGCTGAACGTGCCTTTTTATTTTGGGGGGACAGCCCTCCTGATAGTAGTAGGTGTTGCCATGGAGACAGCAAGTCAGATAGAGACCCATTTGCTCATGCGACACTATGAAGGTATCCTGAAAAAAGGGCTTGTGAAGACAAGGTAGAGAAAGAGGGGGATATATGCCAAAGGAAGATGCCATAGAGGTGGAAGGCGTAGTAGTGGAGACATTGCCCAATGCCATGTTCAGGGTAGAGCTAAAAAACGGGCATCGAGTCCTTGGTCATATATCTGGTAAGATGAGGATGCATTATATAAAGATCTTGCCAGGGGATACTGTGGTAGTGGAATTGAGTCCCTACGATCTCACAAGGGGTAGGATAGTATATAGGGGTTCAAAGAAGGATTACAGCTCAACAAAATGAGGGGTATGAGATGAAGGTGAGGCCATCGGTAAAGAAGATATGTAAACATTGCAAGGTGGTGAAGAGAAAAGGTGTGGTAAGGATCATCTGTGAAAACCCAAGGCATAAACAGAGACAGGGCTAAAGGAGAACCAAGGTGGCAAGGATAGCAGGCGTAGATTTACCCAAAGACAAGAGGATAGAGGTTGCACTAACTTATATTTACGGTATAGGGAGGTCCACCTCCCAGAAGATCTTGGATGAGGCAGGGGTCTTAAAGGACACAAAGACAAGGGATCTCACACCTGACCAGGTAAATAAGATCCGCAGGATCATAGACGAAAAATACAAGGTGGAGGGTGACCTAAGAAGAGAAGTGGGTATGAACATCAAGAGACTTATGGACCTGGGCTGCTACAGGGGTCTCAGACACCGAAAGGGTCTTCCTGTGAGGGGGCAGAGGACACACACCAATGCCCGCACCAGAAAAGGCCCCAGGGGTTCTTTGCTGGGTAAAAAGAAAAAATAGGAGTTGTATATGGTCAAGGGTTCAAGGAGAAGAGGGAAAAAGGAGAAAAAGAACGTACCTTCGGGCATTATACACATACAGTGCAGCTTCAATAATACCATTGTGACCGTGACAGATCCAAATGGTAATGTAATAGCCCAGAGCAGTGCAGGGAGGGTGGGTTTTAAAGGTTCCAGGAAGAGCACCCCTTTTGCTGCACAGATGGCCACAAGGGAGGCAGTGAGGCTTGCAATGGAAAATGGCATGAGGGAGGCAGAGGTGAGGATCAAAGGCCCTGGGGTCGGTAGAGAAGCCGCACTGAGGGCACTCCAGGTGGACGGGTTTACAATAAATTCCATCAGGGATGTGACCCCGATACCCCACAACGGGTGTAGACCACCCAAGAGAAGAAGGGTTTAGAAGTAATAAGAGGAGGGTAACTTGGCCAGATATATTGGGGCAGCTTGCAGGCTTTGTAGGAGAGAGAACCTCAAATTGTTTTTAAAGGGAGACAGGTGTTATACGGATAAGTGCGCCTTTGAAAGGCGGTCTTATGCACCTGGACAGCATGGCCAGAAGAGGGCCGGTAAATATTCAGACTACAGGATACAGCTGAGGGAAAAACAGAAGGTTAAGAGGATATATGGGGTCTTAGAGAGGCAGTTCAGAACATATTACGAGAAGGCCGAAAAACAAAAGGGTATGACGGGCACAAACCTTTTGGTAACCTTGGAAAGGAGGTTGGATAACGTAGTATACAGGGCTGGGTTTGCATCTTCTAGGAATCAGGCGAGGCAGCTGGTAAGACACGGACATATATCCGTAAACGGTCATAAGGTGGACATACCTTCATATCTTGTGAAGACAGGTGATCTATTAAGTCTTAGGGAAAAGAGCAAAGATTTGCCCGTTATAAAGGAATCCTTGGAGACCATAGTCAGGCGTGGTGTACCTAAATGGTTGGAGGTAGATACGGATAAGAAGGAAATTAGGGTAAAGGCCATGCCTTCAAGAGAGGATATCACGATACCTGTGCAAGAAAACCTCATCGTGGAGCTCTATAGCAAATAGGTTTGCCCACATGGCCTTTTGAGCCATTGGTTTATTTATACCTAATCGGGGGTTAGACTTGAACGACTTAAGGGCAAGAAATTGGCGTGAAATTATTAGGCCAAAGAAGATAGAGATTGAAGAGGACAGTTACTCGGATACTTATGCTAAGTTTGTCTGTGAGCCTTTAGAAAGGGGCTTTGGAATTACCATCGGTAATTCCCTGCGTAGAATCCTATTGT
>CALKZT010000096.1 GCA_938002815.1 uncultured bacterium | reverse complement strand
CTGGGGGTAAGGACTATGGAAAATATCCCCAATAATATGGAGGCCAAGACCAGAAGTGGCGTTAACTTGGAATCTACGGTCCCTTTTACCAGGGACCTCAAAAAGGAGGCCCTATGTCCGTGGATATCCTCTATGGCCATGCTTTATTTTGGGAGCAGTATCCTCTCCCCTGCCTTTAATCCCGATATTATCTCCATCAAAATTTCATCCCCTACCATTTGGCCCATTACCTCAGAGGGCCAAAGGGTACCCTCTTTCCGGACCCAGCTCTTCCCGGTCCTCACCACCCTGAACTCCTCCCTTTCTCTCTTTACGATTACTCCATCCAGACCGCCTTTGTTTATGATGGCAGATCTTGGAACCAAAATTGCGTCCCTGAGTCCTACGGGTATGAAGATCCTCCCAAATGTCCCTGGGATATATGTGGGTGGCAATTTGGCCTTGACTCTGAAGGTCCTGGTATTCTCATCGACCCTCTCTATCAAAGAATCTACCCTCAATTCCTTTGGAGGCATATACTCAGAGGTGATCAGATATGCCTTCATGCCCCTATGCATCTCTTTTAGGTAAGCTTCTCCCACATCGGCCACAAAACTGAAACCCGGCTCTTTGTAAAGGATCTTTAAGACAGGACTCCCAGGGTTTACAAAGCTACCCTCCCTTAGATATTTCTTGAGGAGTACCCCTTCCCTTTCTGCCTTTATCTCCAGATATGGAAGAAGGGAGCTTATCTCCTCTTCGTTATATTGGAGTGCCCGAATCCTCTCCTTCAAGGCCTCCTCCTTTGAAAGGAGCCCATTTAGCCTGGACATGGCCCTATCCATTTCATCCCTTGTGGCAGCCCCCTCCTTTAATAAGGCCTCTATCCTCTCCTTGGAAACCTTAGCATATTCTATCTCGGCCCGGAGGGATGATAGCTCCTGCTGAAAGGATGCCTTCTCTGCCTTGATCGCATTGAATTTTGCCTTTATCTCAGAGGGATCAAAGGCTACCAGGGTCTGGCCTTTGGTAAAACTTTGACCCTCCTCCAAAAAGATCCTGGTGATCTTGCCAGGCATCCTGGAGAGTATCTCCACCTCTCCTTCAGCCTCCACCCTCCCAGGGGCCACCAGATAGACAGGGACACTTCTCTTTTCGACTATCAAGGTCATTTGGTCCCCTTTGGCATGGGGGAGCCATAGGAGAATGAGAAAAGCGAGACAAATAACCAGATCTTTACCCTTTTTCACACCCACTCCACACCTCCAAAAGTTTCCCGGAGAGGAGTTGTAGCCTCAGGTAAAGGAGTTTGGAGGAATAATAATTCCTTGCCCTCCTAAGGAGACTCTCCTCCAGCGAGACCTGAGCATTTAAGAGCTCTATGAAGAGTGCCAAACCTTCTTTGTATCTTGCCTTTATAATCCTTAGGGCCTCCTCTGCCCTTCTCACATCCGTTCCGCTCACCCCATATTCGTTTAGAGATGCGAGAAGTTGGTTCCATGCCTCTTTTAATTCCACCTCCACCCGCCCCCTTTTCTCCTCTAAGGAGATCTCCTTTGCCTCCAAGGCCTTCTGGGCCGCCTTTAGAGCAAGGGTATCAGATAACCCGTTAAAGAGGTTCCAATTTATCACAAAGCCCACCTCATAGGAGTTGGGTGAGGAGGAAAACTCATTTGTGTCCCAGGCATAGCTTCCATATAAATTTAGGCTTGGATAGAAGGCGTAGCTTTTGGCATCCTTATTTAGGGCCTCCATGGAGAGCTCTGCCTCTTCAATTAGGACATCGCTCCTGTGGGACCTGCCATGTTCTATGAGGGTATCTATACCCGTCTTTGTGAGGTCCTGAGGCTCAGGGATACACTCCACTTCTCTAAAGGACCATTGGCTATTCAGATCCTGGCCCATCAGGTGATTTAGCCTCCTTACGAGATCCCCATACTGGGCCTCCAAATTGGTGAGCCTGGTCTTGATTCCTTCCTTTCTGGTAAGGCCATTTAGAAGATCGGAATAGAGACCGGATCCCACCTTATAGCGCTCACTGGCCAGCCTTTCACCCTCTTCTGCCTCTTTGAGGCCCTTCTTTAGGACCTCTATCTCCTGGGCCAGAGTAAGTATCTGAAGGTATACCCTTGCTACCTCAAAGGCTACAGCCTCTTTGGAGTACCTCACCTTAAGCCCGGCCAGACCTTCAAATACCCTTCCCCTCTTTCTCTCCACGATCTCCTTGCCCTGGTTAAAGACAGGTTGCTCCAGCCTCAGTTCTGTGTGCCAATTGCCTATGGGATCAGGATAATTGAGCCTGTGGATCTGAAAATCAGAGGGTCCAAAGCGCCTCTGGGAGAGCTTATGGGCAAAGGCCATCGGAGGATTATCTGTCCTCTGGTAAGCCTCCATAAGGCTCAGCCTTGGGAGATAGACCTTATCTGCCGATTCCCTCAGAAGAGAGGCGGAATCTTCCATAAGAAGTTGTGACCTCACAGTGCTATTGTTTTGGAGGGCATAGCCAATAGCCCTCTTTAGCTCAAGGGTCTCCTGGGCTGCTAAAGGGGCCGCAATTGTCAGCAAAAATACAAAGGCCCAAAGATAACGGGAGGGAAATCCTTTCATCTTAGATCCCCATAATATCCATGCTCATGATCCCTTAAAATAGTCTTTGCCTTCACCTGGATATATACGGCGCTCCTCCCTTGCGATGGAGCTTTCCGGTTGGGGCCAAATGTTTTTCAGAGGCTCGCTCCCTTCATTTCTCACAGGGGGTGGATCTCTGTCCCCAAAAAGGGGGGCTTTACGTATGTCGATTTCCTCTCTTGAGACACAGAATTCAATGGGGATCTCATTGGGGTCAAAGGTATAGAGGGAATATATGAAACCGTGGTCTATCACCTCGGATACCCAGAAACCTGCCCCCTCGAGTCTTTCTTTTAGCTCAAAGAGACTATCCAGGTCCCTTACACCTATGGCAAGGTGATCAAACCCAAAGGGCCCCTTTACCGGAACCCCATGATCCTTTGGGGGGATATTTTGGACATTGGGCCACTCAAAGAAGAGGATGAGATTGCTCTCGTCCAATTCAAAAAAATATTGCCTGTATCCCTTCCTTCCCATGGTAAGCACAAGCCTCATGCCCAAAAGATCCCTCCAGAACCTCACAGTCTTCTCCATGTCATCTGTCACAAGGGCCACATGGTTGATGCCTCTGTATTTACCTTTTGTAGCCATAATGGAGGCTAAAACCCCAGCTCCTCTCCCACCAGAACTACCGAGACATCGGTGAGTCCTGGTTTTCTGTGGAGGATGGTGGTAATCCTGCAGATCCTCTGGGGGGAGTTACAGTCATTACATATCCCGGTCTCTGAGCAGGGGGTATTGAGACCGAGGCTTTTGGCCCGCATGGGTCCTGCTACCTCCTTTACCCTGTTGAGTGCACTGGCAAGATCAGGCCTTACCTTGTTCATACCTGCTATTACAATCACCTTCTTAGGCCCAAAGGACATGGCAGCCGTCCTGTTCCCTATGCCATCTACATTTACAATCTCCCCTGTTTCACTGATGGCATTGGCACTTGTCAAGAAACATTCGCTCCTCCCCTGCATGAGCCTGATATGGAGCTCCTCTTCCTTTGAGATACCAGGTCTCCAGTGATCAAAGACCTCCTTTCCCATCTTCTCCAGTTGCCCAACCAACCCGAGGGCCCTTACGGTATTACTCCCCCCAATGCCCACGCTGGAATAGGGCCCAACCATATCCATGACAAGAGCTATGGCCTCATCCCTCCCCTTACAGTAATGAGGGTCAAAACCGTGGGATTTCAGGTTTTTTATTGTCCTCTCAGCCACCTTTTCCCAAAGCCATTCCCTGCTCATTTTACCTACCTCCTAAGTTTTCAAAGACTAATTTCCCTTGCCCCGAAGATAGCTTCCATATAGCCTCTCCTTGCATTCCGGGCATATCCCGTGGCTGAATTGTGCCTCTGACCTCTTCGTAATATAGGTTTCCACAGGTACCCATTCCCCTGTCTCGGTCTTTATCCTCTTACAGCTGGCACAGATGGGTATAAAGCCGCTTAGCACCTTTGCAAGGGCCTCTTCCAGCCTTTTTGAAAGGGATTCCCTCTCATTTTTGAGCTCTTTTAATGGGGTGATATCTTCAATGTTTATCACACTCTTATTTGTCCCTTTTATGGCTGCGATATTCACAAGGACATCTCTGACTATGTTGTCCCCATTTACAAACTTGGCTTCAAAGATCTTTTCATCCCTTTCGGCCTCTCTCCTTGAGTGATAGTGTCTAAAAAGGGTCTCCAGGTCCTCTTCCAAGAAGAACTCTTTAAAGCTTAACTTCCCTTCTATTTGGCTTCTGCTAAGGCCGGAAAGCCTTTCAAATTGATTATTTACAAGGACTATGGTGGTATCCTCATTAGAGACTATGATGCCTGCCCCTGAACTTTCAAGTATGGCCTTGTAAAAGGACTCTGAGACCTCAAGCTTTTGGCTCTGGCCTTTAATGGTCTCTGACATCTTTGATGTGAGCAGTGAGACAGAGATCATGATCAAGGCCCTTAGTATATCTTCTGTACCTGAGACCCCTCTACCTTCCATGAAGCCACCTGTGAGCGTCAAAAAACTCAGGTAAATGCCGGTGGGTATGCCTTTGATCCCAAACCAATATGCAGAGAGGACTATGGGCACATAAAAGAAGTGGGAATAGACGATGGTTACGCCAAAATACCTCCTCATAAAAAAGGTGATGGAAGTGGCTAAAACAAGGAGCGCCAGTATTATGGAGGCCCTCCAATGGGACTTTTTCATGTCAGCCCACCTTCTCCTTTACCTCTGTGATCAACCAGCTCCTGAGTTCATATAACCTCTTCTCCAGCCCGGCAGGGTATTGATGGGGCGAGATCCTCCTCCTAATACTCGGGTGGAAACTCTTTAGCTGTGTTAGGCACCTCTCCCTTGCCTCCTCTATCGATGGAAGGGAATAGACAAGGCGCCCTTCCTCAAAGATAGGGACCAAAAGCTCCTCGGATTCCAATCCCCCCTGGATCTTCTTTCTCCTGGTGGGATCCGAAGGATCCATGATAATTACAGGTTCCTCTAAGCCCATCTGGAGGTCATATATGGCATCTGCGATGTACTCTCCGTCTCTCTTGTATCTCCTGACCTCTAAGACACCAGGTACCGTGACCTTTGCAAGCTGCTCGGAGATCTTGATCTTGTACTCCCACCTGCCGTTGGGACCCCTCACTGCAGAGAGCTTATATACCCCAGTGAGGGCAGGATCTCCATGGGCAGTGACAAGCCTGGTCCCCACACCCCACATGTCCACCTTCGCCCCCTGTTCCTTGAAATTGGCAATGGCATCCTCATCCAGGTCGCTACTCCCGATGATCACCGCATCTTTTAAACCTGCCTCATTCAGTATCCTCCTTGCCTCTTGGCTGAGGTATGCAAGGTCACCGGAATCCAGTCTAATACCCAATAGCCTTTCACCCCGGGCCTTCATCTCCCCTGCCACATGGACAGCGTTTCGGATCCCCTGGAAGGTCTCGTAGGTATCCACCAAGAGTATGCAGTTATTGGGCATGGACTTGGCATAGCCCTGAAAGGCCTGCAATTCGTCTTCGAATACCATAACCCAGCTGTGTGCATGGGTCCCTTTTACAGGTATGCCGAATAATTTGCCGGCCAGTACATTGGAGGTCCCCACACAGCCACCGATATAGGCTGCCCTGCTGGCAGAGACAGCCCCATCTACGCCATGGGCCCTTCTGAGCCCAAATTCCACCACAGGCTGCCCCTCTGCTGCCAGCACCACCCTTGAGGCCTTTGTGGCTATAAGGGACTGAAAGTTGATTATGTTTAAGAGTGCAGACTCCACCAGCTGGCACTGAAGAAGGGGGCCAATTACCCTTACCAGGGGCTCGTAGGGAAATACCACCGTCCCCTCGGGTACTGCATGGACAGTGATCTGGAGCCTTAGTTCTTTTAGATAATCCAGAAACTCCTCACTAAACAGAGGCCTTCCGTCTGCACCCTTCATGGCCTGGAGATAGTTGAGGTCGTCTTCGCGAAATCTTAGCCCTTCAAGGTATTCAATAAACTGGGCAAGTCCACAGGCCACTGTATAGCCACCCTCAAAGGGGTTCTTTCTGGTAATCATGTGGAAGCAGACCTCTTTATCCTGGATACCCAGGGAGTAGTATCCATATGCCATGGTTATCTGATACAGATCAGTAAAAAGGCTTAAGCTATCCCTGTAAAGGCTTGAGAGAGTCATTACCTTCACCCCTATTCTGATTCAAAGATCACTGGATGTTATAATAATCTGAAGGTCCTTAACAAGTGGAATTCCCTCTCTCATCTTGGAACCCATAGATTACGGGAAATGATCCCATTGCCATTTTGATTAGACCAAAGGGCCAAGCCGGGAGATTTCCGAGGGAGCCTAGATCAATAGGTTAAGAGAAGACTAAAACCCCTCCTTTTGTGCCCCTGGCCCCACCTACGAGGTGTACAACTAATAGGTGGCCACAAAGGGGGCTAAAGATTGCTAATGGGATACGCTACCCTTGAAGCTCTAGCTCTGCCTCATCAATCTTTAAAACAGTTACATCCTGTTTAAGTATGGCAACGTCTTGTTTAACCATAGTTAGGTACATAACTATAAAAACTCCAACCAAAATCTTCTTAGCTCCTGTGGCTTTATATCAGCTACAAAGTAGAAACCTACAAGGCGTACACTTCATGGGCGGAAGAGCTTTGGCAGTCTTGAGAATCCCAAGACGTATTTCATCCCGCTCTTCCCAATATCCTAAATTTCTGGGGAATTATAGGAAATTGGAGTAGCCCACCCTCAGACCGGTGGGTTAAGTTATTGTGGGTATAGGGAGGGCTGGCGAGCTTTCAGGAATGGAAGTCCTCTTCCCTTATTTAAAAGGGACTTTCTTTTTTCTCTTTGAGCTGGTAAGTTTATGATCAGATCAAGATTCAGAGGGGGTGTTAATGTTTCAATTCACGAGGATTACGAGGCTTCCTCCCTATGTGTTTGCGGAGGTAAACAAGCTCAAGATGGAGTTGAGGCGAAAGGGTGAGGACATAATAGATTTGGGTATGGGCAACCCTGATATGCCTACTCCAAAACACATTGTGGACAAACTCATCGAGGCAGCTCAAAAGGGACATAACCACAGATACTCTGCCTCTATGGGGATTACAAAGTTAAGAGAGGCCATATGTAACTGGTACAAGAGGAAATTCAATGTGGATCTAGACCCCGAGGAAGAGGCAGTGGTAACCATCGGGGCAAAGGAGGGGGTCTCCCACCTGGTCTTGGCCACCATAAATCCAGGGGATGTGGTATTTTCTCCCAACCCCACATATCCCATACACCCTTATTCTGCCATAATCGCAGGTGGAGATGTCAGGAGTATACCCATCAGTCCTGAGAGGGATTTTTTTGAGGATCTCATTACTGCCACAAAACAGACCTGGCCTGCACCCAAGATGCTGATTATCTCGTATCCCCACAACCCTACCACACAGGTAGTGGACCTGGATTTTTTTAGGCGAATAGTGGAGTTTTGTAAAGAGCACAAGATCATGGTGATACATGACTTTGCCTATGCAGACTTAGCCTTTGATGGCTATAAGCCACCAAGCTTCCTACAGGTCCCAGGCGCCAAGGACATAGGAGTAGAATTCTTCAGCATGTCCAAGAGTTACTCCATGGCAGGTTGGAGGGTGGGATTCTGTGTGGGAAACAGGATAATTGTGAGCGCCTTAAAGAAGATAAAGAGCTATTTAGACTATGGTGTCTTCCAACCCATACAGATTGCCTCCATCATAGCCCTAAACGGTCCCGATGATTGTGTCCAAGAGATAGTGGAGATATACAGGGAACGTAGAGATGCCCTTGTGGAGGGGCTAAACCGCATAGGTTGGAATGTGGAAAAACCAAAGGGTACAATGTTTGTCTGGGCAAAGATACCTGAGCCCTTCATAAAGATGGGTTCCCTTGAGTTCTCAAAGATGCTGGTCCAAAAAGCCAAGGTGGCTGTGAGCCCTGGCATCGGGTTTGGGGAATACGGAGACCAGTATGTGAGGTTTGCCCTGGTGGAAAATCCCCACAGGATAAAACAGGCCATAAGGGGCATTCGTTACGCCTTCAACCATTCATAGGCCCTAAAATGGATAGGGTCCAGATAGGGATAATAGGCTTTGGGACAGTGGGCTCAGGAACCGCTGAGGTCCTATTAGAGAATCGAGACCTCATAAGGGGGAGATCAGGGGTAGATATCAATATAAAAGTGATTGCGGATCTAAATCTAAGATGGGATAGGGGCCTGAATTTAGAGGGGATTAGACTCACAGAAGAGGCCATGGAAATAGTAGAAGACCCAGAGATCCAGATAGCGGTGGAATTGATAGGAGGGCTCACCACTGCCAAAGAGTACGTAACCGAGGCCATAAAGCGGGGAAAACATGTGGTGACGGCCAATAAGGCCCTCTTGGCCCATTGTGGTGAAGAGCTCTTCTCTTTGGCCCAAAGGCACAATGTCTTAATAGGATTCGAGGCCAGTGTGGGGGGTGGCATTCCCATAATCACAGCCATCCAAAACGGCCTAACCGGAAACAGGATCACAAAACTCATGGCAATACTAAACGGCACAAGTAACTATATCCTTACCAGAATGAGATCGGAGCTTTTGCCCTATCAAGAGGTAGTGGATGAGGCCGTGAGATTAGGGTATGCAGAGGATCCCCCCACCCTGGATGTGGATGGAACGGATGTGGCACACAAGCTGGTGATACTGATGGCCCTCTTCTATGGTATGTGGTTCCCATTAGAGGAGATCTATAAAGAGGGGATCCAGGAGATCACACCCCAGGATATAAGTTTTGCAGAAGAGTTGGGCTATAGGATTAAGCTTTTGGGTATGGCAAAATCAAGGGGTAAAAGGGTAGAGGCAAGGGTCCACCCTGTTATGATACCAAAGGAGCATATGCTCTCTGGAGTAGAAGGGGCCTATAACGGCATATACTTAGAAGGAGACTTTGTGGGCCCTACCCTATTTTATGGACTCGGTGCAGGGAGAAGGCCAACGGGAAGTGCTGTGGTATCTGACATAGTCTCCATAGCCAAAAGACTGAGATCACAGCAGAAAAGCTTTTCTTCCCCCATATGGGCTTTGGGTCCCAAAGAGGAGTTCAGATTGTGTCCCATGGGAGAGGTGGAAACCCCATATTATTTTAGGTTTCAGGCAGTGGACAAGCCTGGGGTTTTAAGCAAGATCTCTGGCATACTGGCAAATCACCAAATCAGCATAGCCTCTGTGATCCAGAAGGGCAGAAGATTAGAGGGCTCTGTACCCATAGTAATGCTCACCCACGAGGCCAAGGAAAAGGCAGTGAGAGAGGCCATAGAGAAGATAGATCAATTGGACGTGGTAACAGACAAGACCTTGATCATAAGGGTGGAGGCACAGGATGCCCTATAAACATGTGATCTTAGTAGGGGACGGCATGGCAGATTACCCCATTTCATCCCTTGGCCAAAAGACCCCCCTTGAGGTGGCCAATACCCCATTCATGGACCTTATAGCCTCAGGAGAGATAGGACTTGTAAAGACCATACCAGAGGGTATGGAGCCTGGTTCAGATGTGGCAAATCTTTCCATCCTGGGATATGACCCAAAGAGATACCACACCGGCAGGGCCCCCCTTGAGGCCGCAAGCAAAGGGATCAGGCTCTCCCCCAACCAGACTGCATTCAGGATGAATCTCGTAAGCCTCTCCTTTGGGCCAGACAATACCATAACCATGCTGAGCCACAGCGCAGGAGATGTGGGGCAAAAGGAGGCCTTGGAACTCCTCCATATACTCCAAAAGAGGCTTTCAAGGGATGGGATCCAGATACATCCGGGAGTGGCCTATAGACACCTCCTCCTTTGGGAGAATGCTCCACCTGATCTCCCCAATATACCGCCCCATGACCACTTGGGTGAAGATATAAGGAAGTTTTTGGAGGATCCGGCAGGAATCCCCATATGGGAATTGGTGAGATCCTCATGGGAGATCCTCCGGGACCACCCCGTAAATAACAGACGCAAAGAATCTGGCTTACTCCCCGCCAATTCCATATGGCTATGGGGACAGGGAAAGGCACCTTTGCTCTCCCCCTTTGAGGAACGGTTTGGGGTAAAGGGAGCGGTCATAAGCGCTGTGGACCTCGTAAAGGGTTTAGGTTTCTGCTTGGGATTAGAGGTGATAGAGGTGCCAGGTGCCACAGGGTATTTGGATAGCAATTTTAAGGGAAAGGCAGATAGAGCCATAAAGGCATTAGAGGAATTGGACTTTGTATTCCTCCATGTGGAGGCACCGGACGAGGCATCCCATGGAGGGGATTTAGAAAAAAAGATCAGGGCCATAGAGGTATTCGACAGAGAGGTGGTAGGGAGGGTCTTAGAAGGCCTAAGGCAGTTTCAGGAATTTAAGATAATGGTAATTTCAGACCACCTTACCCCCCTTAGCAAGAGAACCCACACAAAGGATCCCACCCCCTTTGCCTGGTGCTCAGAGGAAAATCTTAAAAGGGCCAAAAGACGTAAGTTCTGTGAGGCCAATGCCAAGGCCTCTGGTCTCTTTTTTGAAAAGGGGGAGGAACTCATCAAGGCCTTTTTTTCAGGTAATCCCATTTAATAGCTATTCTGGTCAGGATATAAAAGAGGATAAAGAGGGGGAGGTACCCTACCCCCTCTTCCCATATGCCATTCAAAGGCCAGGAGATTGGAATCTTTACCTCTTCAAACCTCATGCCCAACCAGTACAGGGCAAGGGGAACCGGCCAAAGGGAGGCAATGGATATGGCACCTTTGAGAAAAAAATGTCTCCCCCAGTAATCCACTGCCTCTTCGTTTAGGCCCTTATAGGCAAGCATATTTCTGAGAGAATAGGCCTCCGTGGCTAAGAGCTCCTTTTGTTTCATGAGCCTTTCATATTCCTCCAAGTAAGCCCTGTTAAATCTGTAGGCCATAAATTCTGTAACCTTGCCAATAAACACACATATTATGGATAACAACAGAAGCCCGATGAGGTAATCAAGGAAATGAAGACCCGTGACTTTAAAAAGGGCGATTAAAATCTTGTCTATCCTCAGAAGGCCTTCCAATTGTTAGTCACCCAAATAGATGTTAGTTCATCTTAAAATTGTCAAAAGCTAAGTTTAGCCTAATAATTTAATGTTAAAGAATCCTCTAAGTACGTAGTCTACACCTACATATATGGCCAATACTATGAATATCCACCTTAGAATTTTCTCCGGGATATATTTGGACGTTCTGGGCCCTATTAAAGAACCTACAAATATTCCCACAAGTTGAATTCCTATCAATGTAGCATCTACTATTACTCCCCTTGCCATGAAATTTATTATGCTGAGAATCATGGATATCAAAACGGCGAGAGCAGAGGTCCCTGCTACAACATACATGGGCAACCCCACAATGGTCGTCAGGAAAGGTACGTATAGGAAACCTCCACCAACACCAATAAAGGAAGATAGTGCAGAAATCGCCGCTCCTCCAATAAAGGCCCATATGGGATTGAACCTAAACTCCTGTCCGAAGAAGGATATGTTACAGTCAGAGATACTAAATTTCAGGGTCTTAACACCCATGGAAATAAGATCTGTCTTTTGTTTTACGGCCTCCTGAAAGGCCTTTGCTGCCTCTTTTGCCGCCTTCTTCCTTTGAGATCCCCTTGGGGTGATCTCATAGATCATAAACGCCCCTATCAACAACACGCAGAGTCCAAAATAGCCCTGGTATTGGGAAAACTGGACCTTCCCCGCAGTCTTGGCAATCAGGTATGTGGATATCAAAGAACCAAGACCCAAGGCAAGGCCCAGTGGTAGAACCAGCCTCTTTTGCCTTATATAGGTAATGCTCGAGATGAGTGCCGAAAGGGCTACCAGAAATTGGTTCGATACCCTGATGCTATCCGTAATGTGTTTGTTCAGTGCAGGCATCGAGGTCTTGAAGGTTTTGGCGTAGGCACCAAGGCCATAAACAGTCATGTGCCCTACCCCTGCCATGATCCCACCAAAGGCACCCACAGAGGAAAAGACCCATCCTACCCAAATTGCCCATATAAAGGCCAGTATAGGATTGACACGTGGGGCCCCAGGGATCCCGAGGAGGCCCTTTGGGGCATCCTTTTGGATCACTCCCTTTGAGATGGCCTCTTGAACAGCCTTTTCTACCGGGCTCTGGGCAAATACCTCTACACTCAGGAACACAAAAAAAGCCGCGAACAAAAGACATAGCCACCATAACTGCCTTGTCCTCAACATCCTGACCTCCTTTCTTTGGTTGATTTAGATGATCCCAACATCTCTTTCATGCCTGCACGCTGAGGGTATAGAAACTCATATATCACAAACGCCTTGTTACGCAAGATCCAATCATCAACAACCTAACTTTTGAAGAGGACAAAAAGACCCATAAGAGAGCACCTAACTTATCAGAGGTATTCTTAAACTCAGCAAAAGTGACTATGGAAATTGAGAGGGCCTAAAAAGTCCCAAGGTCTCTTCTAAGCCAAACATTATGTTCATATTTTGGACTGCATTCCCGGCCTGACCCTTCATTAAGTTATCTATGTGGCTTACCACAATCAGAGTATTTGTCCGTGTGTCTATATTTACCCAAAGGAGGCAATAGTTTGTTCCTCGTACCACACTGCTTGTTTGGGGTTCCTGAGGTCCTGCTATCCTAACAAAGGGGGATCCTTCGTAAAAGGAACTATAGACCCCTAACACTTCATCTATGGAGGGCCTTTCCTTTAATTTGGCGTAGAGTGTACTGAGGATACCTCTCGTCATGGGAACCACATGGGGGGTAAAGGTGATTTTCAGCTCCTTTTGGGCCAGCAAGGAGAGCTCCCTCTCTACCTCAAGGACGTGCTGATGCCCTCCTATACGATAGGCGTTTATGGTCTCGTAGCGGTGAGGGTAGTGGAAGCTTGGGTTTACCTTCTTGCCTGCACCTGAAACCCCTGTCTTGGCATCTGCCACAATATGGTCCAGTTCCACCAACCCGCTTTTTACTGCAGGGGCAAGCCCTAAGATACAGCTTATGGCAAAGCAACCGGGATTCCCCACAACCCTGGCCTCTTTTATCTCCTCCTTATAAAGTTCAGGGACCCCATATACCGAAATCTTGGCCACGTCAGGAGACTTATGTTCCTGGGGTCTTCCTATCCTCCTGGCATACTCCCCGTATAGGGATAGATCCCTGAATCTGAAGTCCCCACTAAAATCCACTATCCTTGCCCCCCTCTTTAACCAGTAAGGTGCATAGCTCTGGCCCACACCATCGGGTGTGGAAAAGAAGACTACATCTACCCTCTCCTTGATCTCTTCAAATTCAGGGGGTGATATGGTGAGATCACAGAAACCCTTCAAGTGCGGGTACAGTGAGCTATAGGGTCTTCCCACATTCTCCTGGTCCACCAATGCCACGATTTTTGCCTCTGGGTGGACAGATAAGATCTCCACTGATCCACAACCGCCATATCCACCTGCACCTACGATTACTACATTTACCCTATCCATGGTCTCCTCACACGTTGAACCTAAACGTAATCACATCACCATCCGCCACCATATACTCTTTCCCCTCCAGGCGCAATGCCCCTGCCTTCTTGCACCCCTGAAGGTCAGAAAACCTCTCCAGGTCTTTAAATGAGATCACCTCTGCCCTGATAAACCCCCTCTTGATATCCGAATGTATTGCCCCTGCACACTCTAAACAGTTGTAATGGGAGGGTACTGACCATGCCCTGGCCTCATTGGAGACAAAGGTAAAAAAGGTCTTAAGATTGAGGAGGTCAAAGACTTTCATAAGAAAGTTCTCCTTAGAATTGGGCTCTATACCGTAGAGGCTCACGAATTCCCTTCTATCATCCTCCTCCAGCTCCATGAGCTCCAATTCAAGCCCAAGTTTTAAATAGATTGAATCGCTTACAATTGGAAGCCCTCTTAGGTCTATGTGGATATCTCCGTCTGTATTAAAGACTGATAGAAGAGATCTCTGTGTAAAAAACCTATAGCCCTTCAGTTCAGGGGATTCTTGAAGGGCCCTCTCTTCCCTCAAGAATCTACCCTCATCTAAGAGTTCTTTGGCCTTCAGAAGGAGAGATCGCTCCCTTTCGTTTACGGCCTTTCCCTTTTTCCTGTCAGTGTCAAGGGACAAAAGCCTCTTTTCCACCACAGAGAGGTCAGAAAGGAGCATCTCATCCCCTATCCTCACCAGCTGCTGGGTTGGATCTTCAGCTGAAGGATCCCATCCAAATGCCTTCACCATTGCTATGAAGGCATCACAGTTTCTAAGCTGGACCAGTTGGCCCTGGATCTTTTGTGTGGGCCCTGGCAAGAGGAAGGAAAACTTTTGATAGGTCTTCTTCTGGGCCTTTGTGGCCCTTGCTACGACCTCTAACCTCCTATCAGGATACTCGAAAACGACCTCCAGGGGCTCATTTCCCTTGAAGTTTGGAACTTGCCCGCTAAGCCATCTCATTAGGCTTCTCTTTCCACTCCCTTCAAACCCCATAATCCCAACCATCATTTGGGCCTTTTGGACCTCCATCTCTTCAAGAGCACATATAGGGCTCCGGTTCCGCCGTCATAGGGCCTGGCACTGCAAAAGGCAAGGACAATCTTTCTAAGAGGTGCCTTAGAAAGCCACAAAGGTACCATCTCCTTCAAGACAGGGCCACTCCCCCTGGAATTATAGCCCTTGCCATGGACTACCAGCACACACCTCATTCCAAGGGAGTAGGATCTGAAGATAAATCTCCTGAGCTCCACCTCTGCATCTTCCCTCTTAAGGCCGTGTAAGTCCAGATAGGCCTGGTATGAAAATCTACCTTCCCTCAGTCTATTCATTAGGTCCTTGGAGACCACCGGTGCGAAGGCCTCCACAAAGTCGTCCTGATAGAAGGTCTCCATGTGGTAGGACCCTTTTAGATCCAGTGAGATCAGTTCCCTTTGGAAATCCCTGCTTGGGCTGTAAGGGTAAGGGGAGGGCTTTGAACCTTCCAAACAGAGCCTTTTGGGAACCTTGGAGAGGGGGACCACACCTTCCATTTCCCTTAGGAAAAGGGCCTTTTCGTTATCGTCTTCCTCATGCTGGATTCGGGGCTCTGCCTCCGATTTTACCTCAAAACCCCTCAGGACCTCAAAAGGACAAGGGAAAGCTCTTTCTTTTGCCCTCTTGCTTTTCATGATCCTGGACCTCGGCCTTTGTCCTTGAAAGGTTAAGGGGTAGTATAGTAGAAAGTCTCTTTCAAGAAAACCCAAAAAGATGAGGTAAAGATGCCCAGGATAGATGACTACAAACAGGCCCTCTCATTGGCAAAAGAGGAACTCATTTCCAAGAATCCCAAAAGGCTTGCGGATCAAGCAAAGGGTGAGTTCCATCTGGAAGGCGATGTGGAGGTGGTAGAGATAAGATTCCTCAACAGAAGGCTCGCCATATCCTGGAAGGACCTTACAATGAAGTACCTTCCCCAGGGCAATGAGCCTCCGCTTCAGGAACAGGTTTTGGTGGCCCACTATCTGAACGGACTGAAACAATTGGCACCCAAGGGAAACTGGATCAGCTTTCAAGAGATCCCTGATGGCAGGTTTTATATGGACGCCTTCTTGAGGAGGGCAAAGGTCCCCTTGGTTAAGGCCTTTGGGGATAGACCACACCTACTCTTGGAGATTGCCACCTCCCTCTATGGAGCCACAAAAGGGGATCAGGGGGATGTCTCTGTTGTCTTGGAGGCCTTACCTTATGTGCCCGTCATGCTGATACTCTGGATGGGGGACGAGGAATTTCCACCTGAGGGTTCTATACTCTTTGACAATACCATAGTGGAAATACTCTCTGCAGAGGATGTGGCTTGGCTTGCAGGGATGGTGGTCTATCCATTGGTGAATGAGAGATATAAGAGGGGGTAAAAAAATGGCACTGGTAGCAGTGATTATGGGAAGTCCATCTGACAGGGATTGTATGCTGGAGTGCACGAAGGTCTTAGAGGAATTGAAAATAGGCTTTGAGGTAAAGATACTCTCTGCCCATCGCACCCCTGAACTTTTATATGAGTACAGCCGATCTGCTCACGAAAGGGGAATAGAGGTAATCATTGCAGGAGCCGGCTGGGCAGCACATCTTGCAGGGGCCGTAGCGGCCAATACCAATCTTCCTGTGATAGGTGTACCCATCGACTCCTCCCCCCTAAAGGGCTTTGATTCCCTTTTGAGTACAGTTCAGATGCCCCCTGGCATACCAGTGGCCACAATGGCCATAGGAGCAGGGGGCGCAAGGAATGCAGGGATATTTGCCGCCCAAATCTTGGCCCTCAAATACCCGGAGATAAGGGAGAGGTTAAAGGCCTTTCGGGAAAGGATAACCAGGGATGCCTCCAAAAGGGCAGATGGACCAAAAGGCCCTTGAGGAGCTTCAAAGGGCAGTGGAGTTCTTGAAGGCAGGGGAACTTGTGGCCTACCCCACTGAGTCCTTCTATGCCCTGGGAGCAGATCCCTTTAATTTCAGGGCAGTGGAAAAGATATTCCAAACGAAAAGGAGAGATAGACACAAAGCAATACTCCTCATAATTCCCTCAAAGGAAAAGGTTGTGGAATTGGTAGACCAAATCCCGCCATTGGCTAAGGCAATGATGGACAGGTTCTGGCCAGGACCTTTGACACTCTTGTTCAAGGCAGGGGAAAAGATTCACCCCATGCTCCACGGGGGTACAGGAAAGATCGGACTAAGGGTATCTCCTCACCCAGTGGCACAGTACCTCTCCAGGGCCTTGGGCGTTATCACCGCTACCAGTGCCAACCTATCAGGCAGTCCACCCATGATCTTTCCAGAGGATGTAAAGAGGGCCTTAGAGGGGAAGGTAAGGTTAGTGGTGGAATGGGGTCCGCCTGGTCTTGGGATCCCTTCCACCGTTGTGGATATCTCAGGGAAAGAGCCCATTCTGATTAGGGAAGGCCAAATATCCATGGAGGAGATCATAAGGGTAAAAGAAATGGGTTGACATTTTGGGGTCCCCTTATTAGTATCCCCTCGACCATCTCATTTGGCGTCTGGGTTCATTCGATATCTGTTGCGTTTTCCGTAAAGGGCCTCTGATTGGTTTTTCAGGCTATGGTTTCAGAAGGGAAAAATCTAAATGGAAAGGAGGGGCAGATGAGAGGGTTTCATATCATCCTGCTTGCCGAAGGGAAACAGGTAATCAAGTACATGAGTCTCTCAAAAAGGCTCTCTTTACTACTCTTCATCTTAGCCTTGGGGGCAATTATTACATGCTCCATATTTGCAAGGGACTACCTCAAAATGAGAAAAAAGATGGAAAAGGCTCAGTTGCAGACAGAACTGGTAAAGATAGAGGAAAAGAGCCAACAGGCGGAGCAGCTCTTTTCCCTTGCCATGAAACTCCAAGAGTTGAGGGAGAATATCAGCCGTCTTTCAGAGGTAGAGGAGATTGCCCTTGCAATGATGAAGGGAAAGAAGATCAGCTCCGGCCATGAGGCCATGGATGGTATTGGCGGATCTGACAGTCGCCCCCTGGACATGGAATTGCTTTTGATGGCCAATAAAGATGAGCTTATCAAGAGGATAAATGCCTCACTTACCGAGATAGAAGAGAAGGTGGCAAGGCTGGAAGACGCCAAGAAGGAGTTTAGGAAATACATGGAATCCCAGAGCATAAAGCTTGCATCCATACCCTCCATCTGGCCAGTATCGGGAGTCATCTCTTCCCCCTATGGCTATAGGTCATCTCCCTTCCAAGAAAGAGGAGAATTTCACAGAGGGGTAGATATAAGGGCACCCTACGGCACCCCTGTAAAGGCCTCTGCAGATGGGGTTATAAGGGAGATAGGTTATCAGGCAGCCTATGGTAGATATGTGGAACTGGACCACAAAAACGGCTTTTCCACCAAATATGCCCATCTTAGCAAGGTATTGGTAAAAGAAGGAATCTCTGTGAAAAAGGGGCAGATAATAGGCCTTGTGGGCACAACGGGCAATAGCACAGGCCCACACCTCCACTACGAGGTGACATTCAAGGGGGCTCCGGTAAATCCCAATCCGTATCTGGCCGGCTCTATCTCGCTATTGCTAAAGGGGAAGTGACAGGAATCAGTAGATCCTCACCAGCCTCACCCTCAGCCATAGATCCCTGAGAGGAAACGGGCCTCTTCCTTACTACACACAAGAAGTGCCTCCCTTGTAAGCTCCTTTAGGTCTTCGGATATGGCCGGAGAGGCAATTATTTCCTGCAACTGCTGGGAGATTTTACCCATCTGATACAGATAAGGCCTCAGCTCCTCGGTTTTTGATCCCCCATTCTCCAAGCCATGCTTATAACCTTCCAGGAGGTCGAAGAGGTATTCCAGGTGATCGGAGAGGAGATTTTCCTTTTCTGTCCTGGCCGGGGTATCATTTTTTATCTTGTCTTGAAATATCTCCTTAAACTTTAAGCCCTTGGTCTCAGGGATGCTCTTATTCTCAGGATCCTTTGTCCCGCCTAATCTGTTGGTGTAAACTATCTCCATGCTTCCCCCCTCTTTTCCATGCTGGAAGGATAAGCAAATCCTGTGCCCTCTTTAGGTCTCCTTGAGGTATAACCTTACCACCCAAAGGAAACCCTCGGTCACAAACTTGTATTCCCAAAATATGGGGTCTTTTAGGGGGACAAATTTGAAGTCCTTCCCGGTGGTAATGGAGGGGATGGTGAGGACACAGTCATAGCCCATATCACAGAGCCTAGACTTGATGTTGCCACCTATCATGTTACAGAGCTCTCCTATCACATCCCTTGCCTCTGAAGGGTCCACCTCCTCGGGATCAACACCCAACATGGAAGCTGCCAGCAGATTTCCACATTCCTTGGAAAAGGTAAGGCAAATGGCACCGCTAACCTTTCCCGCAAGCCCCACCATACCCATGTACTTCTCCCCCTCCAAAAGGGCCTGGGAGTCTCCGTCTGAACTCTCCGCCTTGAGGGAGAGCATGGTGGAAAAGACGCTCCCAACCGCCAATTGCACATACCCTGAAAAATCGATCTCTTTCAGTGAGGCCATCCAACTCTCCTTAGTCTTCTTTTTGAAGGGTTTTCTGGGATTTTTCTTCCTCCAGCTTGGCAACTATTTCCTGGTCTGAATCCTTCTCCAAATCCACCTTGCCCTCCCTTATGGCGTTTAAGAGGGCATCGATATCGTCCTGGCTTAAGATTTCCACCAATTTGTAGACCCCTCACCCTGAATATGGCACAATTCCTGCTGTGTATAGGCTCTAAAAACCCCTTACAAAGGAGTACTATATGACAGCGCCTTTACTTAGCACACCTGTTGGCAAAAATCAGCAAGTTTTTGATACTCCAAAGGGAATGAAACTTGCGGATTACCGTAAGATGAGGGTCTTAACACAAGGAAGATCCTTTCAAGATGTAATAAAGAACGTAAGCACTAAAAAAGAGATTCCAGGACAAAACTCTCCAAAGGCAGAAGAGGGAACCCAATACATAGTCATGCCAGGGGATACCCTCTGGGATATTGCCATGAGATTCGGAGTGAGTCTAAACGACCTAATCCAGGACAACCAGATAAAGAACCCTGAGAAGCTTTACCCAGGTCAAAAATTACTGATCAGGCAATATAATTACCCCAACGAGTTTGAAGTGGTTGCGAGCTGGTACGGGCCCGGCTACCATGGCAGGCCCATGGCAAACGGAGAGATCTATAACATGTATGACTCTGTGGTGGCACACAGAGACCTGCCCTTTGGGACGAAATTGGAGATCGTCAACCCAGAAAACCAGGCAAGGGTGGTAGCAGTTGTAAAGGATAGAGGACCCTTTATCAAAGGGAGAGACATAGACCTTTCATACGGTGTGGCCCGCAGACTTGGAATGGTAGAAAAGGGGGTGGGGAAGGTCTTGGTGAAGGTCCTGGCCTGAAAGGTAGAAGATCCTGCCTCGAAAAGTTTCCTCCATATATCTTACTCTATTGATTTCTGATCCCTTCTAAAGTAGTCTATCCCCAAAAAACTACAAGGGAGGGGCAGAGGTGAAACACAGCCCATCTTTTTTGATCCTCTTTAGTTTGTTCATTTTGCTAATCTCTGGAAATGCTGCAACTGAAGTTATTAACAAAATTGTGGCAATAGTAAATGAAGATGTAATTACGCTTAAAGACCTAAATGAGAGGATAGCCTTTATATCCAAGCAGAACAAAGATTTCAATACTGACCAGCCATCCATTGATCCCAAAGAAATTCTAAGTGAGTTAATCGATGAGAAACTTGCGGAGAGTAAAGCAAAGGAGCTGGGAATAAAAGTAACAGAAGCTGAACTAAATGAATTTGTAAAGAGAATAATGCAACAAAACTTTTTAACGGAAGAAGAATTTACTGAAAAACTCAAACAATCCAACATGACTTTCGAAGATTTTAAGTCTAATATAAGAAAAGATCTTCTGAGAGAAAAACTTTTGAGTCAAGAAGTAAGAGGAAAGATAATAGTTTCTGATGAATCCATAAGGAACTACTATGAGAATAATAAAGCTAAATTTCAAACTCCAGACTCTGTCAGGCTATCTGCCATATTCTTGCCTCTGGACCCAGTGGAGCACCAAAAGACAGTTGAATCTGCATTCCAAATCCTAAAAAGAATAAGATCAGGAGAGAGATTTGAAGAACTTGTAAAGGAATACTCCGTGGGGCCCGGGAAGAATGCCTCAGGATCATTGGGTCTATTTAAGATAAGTGAACTTCATCCAGAACTGGCAAAGGTCATAAGGAACTTAAAGCAAGGTGAAGTTTCTGAACCTCTTTTATTGGGAAATTATGTTCAGATCTTAAAGGTAGAAGAGCGTTTGGGTGGGGTTGAAGCTCCCTTTGAAGAGGTAAAGGAGGTAATAAGGGAGGAGCTCTATCGAGAAGAACTCCAAAGAAGGTTTAGGGAGTTTGTGGAAGAGCTTAAGGCCAGCTCTTACGTGAAGGTCCTATACTGAAAAGAGGAAGATTATGTCTGTTGGGGAGACCTTAAGAAGGAGACGTGAAGAGCTGAAACTCACCCTTGAGGATGTCTATAACATCAGCCGAATAAGGCCCATTTTTATTGAGGCCTTAGAGGAGGAGGACTGGGAGAGATTTCCTTCCCCATCCCAGGCAAGGGCCTTCCTGAGAAAATATATCAAGGTCTTAGGGCTTCCTGAGGTCCTCCTGGATCAATACGAAGGCCTTATACCTGCAGGTTATCCACAGTTTACCCCTGTCAAAAAGTTGGATAGGTTGAAGGCCAAGGGATCCTCCAAGCCTATTACTTTTTCGGTCATACTGGCTCTTTTCCTCCTATTATTGTTCGGGGCCTGGAGATATGGATTTCTTCCCCCTATTTCTCTACCCAATAAATTGGAAGGGAAAGGCCCAAAGGAAACGGTTACTGCCCCAAATCCCACCACATCCCCACAAAAGGCCGAAGGGAGCACCCAGATAGAGATCAGAGGGGAAACAAAGGAAGCAAAGGAAGAACCCCCTAAACAAGAGGGGAAGAGTCCCCCAAGGGTTGAAGAACACAGGCTTATTTTGGTCTGCCATGAGCGTAGCTGGGTGAGGGTTTATATAGATCAGGAGCCTGTTAAGGACTATCTCTTCAACCCAGGAGATAGATATGAATGGGTTGCAAAGGAGGGTTTTGAGATTAAAATAGGCAACGCCGCTGGAGTTGAACTGGAATACAATGGGAAGGCAGTTGGATCACTGGGCAAAAAAGGCCAAGTGGTGCTTTTAAGATTTCCAGAGGTTTTCCAAAGGAGGGTAAACTACTGATTATGGGCAATGTGCTCACAGTGCTGGAAGAAAGGGGTTTTGTGGAGCAGGTCACGGACAAGGAAGGGCTTTCCCGTCAATTGGAGAAACCTACCACTTGTTATATAGGATTCGACCCCACTGCAAAGAGTCTCCATGTGGGGAACCTCCTCCCCATAATGGCCCTAGTGCATATGCAGAATTTCGGCCACAGGCCTATAGTGGTAATGGGAGGGGGGACTGCTATGGTAGGTGACCCAAGTGGCAAAACAGAGGCAAGGCCTATTTTGAGCAAGGAAGAGATCGACGCCAATGCAGAGGCCCTAAAATCCCAGTTTGCCAGGTTCTTGGATTTTGATGGTGGCAGGGCGTTGATGGTAAATAATGCAGATTGGCTCTTACCCCTAAACTACATAGAGTTTTTGAGGGAGATAGGGAGGTACTTCAGCGTAAATAGGATGCTGGCCGCCGAGAGCTATAAGGCCCGATTAGAGACAGGGCTTAGCTTTATAGAATTCAATTACATGCTCCTTCAGGCCTATGACTATCTCCACCTTTTCAGGCAATATGACTGTAGGCTTCAAATGGGAGGTAACGATCAGTGGGGAAACATCCTTGCAGGTGCAGATCTCATCAGGAGGCTCGAGGGGGAAACGGTCTATGGCCTTACCTTCCCCCTTATCACCACCTCTACTGGTATAAAGATGGGCAAAACCCACAAGGGTGCCATATGGCTAAATCCCAAGATGACCTCCCCATACGAATACTATCAGTATTGGAGAAACCAGGACGATAGGGATGTGATCAGGTTTCTGTCTCTCTTTACCTTTCTCCCCACGGAAGAGATAAGGGAGCTTTCCCAATTGGAGGGGGAAGAGTTAAATAGGGCAAAGGAGGTCCTGGCCTTTGAAGCCACAAAGATATGCCATGGAGAGGAAAAGGCCTTAGAGGCAAGGGAGGTCTCCAGGGCGCTATTCGGGAAAAAGGGGGAAATGGACTGGGAGGCAGCTCCTAAGGCAGAGGTGCCCCTTGTACAGTTTAGACAAAAAGTCCCGGCATATCTCCTCTTTGAAATGGTAGGGCTTTGTGTCTCCAAGAGCGATGCAAGGAGGCTCATAGAACAGGGAGGGGCCTATATAAACGGAGAGAGGGTAAAGGCCTTTGATGAACAGGTAGGAGAGGACAGGATACAAGGTGGTGGACTAATTCTGAGGGCAGGAAAGAAAAAGTATCTGAGGGTTGTGGTGGTGTAGGTGGATTTATGGACGAGCCCATAAAGTCTCCTGATGAGTTGGAGCTGGAAGAACCTGAGTGGGGCTATTTTGAGGAAGATGAAGAACATCCCTTAGGGCCATACGACATAGAGACACTCATTCCGGCACATCCCCAGGAAAAGACGGTCGTTCCCTACAATCCCCTGGCACAATACCTCTCTGAGATAAAGAGGTACAGGCTCCTTACGAGGGAAGAGGAGATAGAGCTCGCCAAGAGGGTAAGGGAGGGAAATGACCCAAAGGCAGCCTTTATCCTTATTACCTCTAACCTCAGGCTGGTTGTAAAGATAGCCATGGATTTTTACAAGTACTGGACACGAAGCCTTATGGATCTCATCCAAGAGGGGAATCTGGGACTTATTCAGGCCGTAAGGAAATTTGACCCCTATAGGGGTATAAAATTCTCCTACTATGCCTCCTTTTGGATCAAGGCCTATATACTCAAGTTTATTATGGACAACTGGAAGTTAGTAAAGATAGGCACAACACAGGGGCAAAGGAAGCTATTTTTCAACCTTGCCAAGGAGAGGGAAAAACTAATGGCAGAAGGTTTTGACCCTGAGCCAAGGCTTCTGGCAGAAAGGTTAGATGTAAAAGAAGAAGAGGTCCTGGAGATGAGCCAAAGGCTTGGTGGATGGGAGGTATCGATTACCTCCCCTGTCTCGGAGGACAGCAAAGAGACGATTGGGGGCCTTTTGCCTGATCCCTCGGAATCCGCAGAGGACAAACTCTCTGAATTCCAAAGGAGAAAGCTCTTGGAAGAGAAACTGGGGGAGTTTAAAAAGACCCTGAAAGGTAAGGAGCTTGAGATATTCGAAAAGAGGGTCATGGCAGAGGAACCTGTCACATTGCAGGAGATCGGGGAAAAATATAAGGTATCTAGGGAGAGGATCAGGCAGATTCAGGAAAGGCTTATCCAAAAGCTAAAGGATTATCTAAAAAAGGAGATCCCCCACTTCGAAGAGGAGTACTTAGATCTTGTCAGCTAACTACCCAAAGAGGCAACACACCTTAAGACCAAAGGGAATTCTTGCCTTCTTAATCGTAACCGTGGCCTTATCGGTTCTGCCCATAGGTTGTGCAGAAATGGCTAAAGTGAACGTTCAGGAAAGGCCTAAGCAGAAAAAAGAACCTGTAGGGGATGCATATGCCCATACTATAACTGCACAAATGGCATATTTAAAAGGGGATATTGATACAGCAAAAGCACATATTTACCAGGCGTTAATAAAAGATCCTGATTCAGCTTACCTAAACCTTTTCATGTCTTCCCTTCTAAAAGAGAAGGGAGATATTGAAGAAGCCCTTCTATATGCTAGGCGAGCATTGGAGATAAATAATGAATATACCGATGCTTATGTTCAAATAGCAGATCTATATATGGTCAAGCAGGATTATGAAAAGGCAAATGAATATTATCAAAAGGCTTTCAATCTAAATCCTGCAAACGAAAGAGTTGCATCCATCCTTTTGGGATTACTGATGAAACAGGATAGACCAGAAGAGGCATTAGGTATCTTAGACAAACTAATTGAAAAAAGGCCTGATTTAAGTCTTGCAAGATATTATAGAGCAAAGGTTCTCATGGATATGGATAGATTAGAAGAGGCCGAAGAGACACTCCTTGATCTGATAAACTCAGATGTGAACCTACCCAACATCTATTTAGATCTTTTAAACATCTATGAATACAAAGGAAGGTACCAAGAGGCCAAAGATTTATTAATTCAGATGTTGGAGACGAATCCCAATGACGTGAGACTCAGGGAAAGATATATCAACATCTGCATAAGGCTAAAAGACGAAAAGGCCATAGAAGAACAGATTAATTACCTAAAGGCACAGGCAAAGTTATCGCCAAGTTACAAAAGGCTTTTGGGGTCCTTGTTCCTTCAAACCAAAAGATTCAAAGAGGCAATAGAGGTCTTTGATGATCTATTAAACGAAGATCCCAGCGACGATAGGATCAGGTACCTTCTTGGAATAGGTTATGAAGGTGCCAATATGAGGGATAAGGCACTGGATATATTTTTGTCATTTGTAGAAGATTCTGAATTGTATCCAAGTTCTATATACGAGGCTTGCAAATTACTTGCAAATGAAAAAAGATATGATGAGGCATTAGATTTACTTTTTGGAAATGAGGACAAACTTAAAAATGATTTGCAATTCTATGTCATCGGAAGTTTTCTATTAGAAAATAAAGAGGGGTTTGATAGTGCCAAAAATATCTTATTAAAAGGGTTGGAATTGCTTGGGGAAAATGAGGAACTCCTCTATAGACTTGGTATAATTTACGACAAAAAAAATCAGAAGTCTAAGGCAATAGAAATTATGAACAAGATCCTCCAAAAAAATAAAGCTCATGCTGACGCCTTAAATTATATTGGCTACACATATGCAGACGAAGGCAAGAATCTTAATGAAGCACTCCAACTAATAAAAAAGGCACTAAAGCTTAAACCAGGTAGTGGTTATATCATAGATAGCTTAGGTTGGGTATATTTTAGATTAGGGGATATGGAAAAGGCAAAGAAATACCTCCTCCAAGCGGCTGAGCTGGAGCCCAATGACCCCACCATACAGGAACATTTAGGAGAGCTTTACGAAAGGTTGGGCGACAAAAGGAGGGCCCTGAGGCACTACCAGAGGTCCCTCAATTTGGGCACCCCTGAACGCTCTAAGATATTGAGGGCAATTCAAAGAGTCAAAGGCAGATGAGACCATACCTTCGTGGCAGGCATCCCTGGCAGCTCATGGGAATCTTTGCCCTCCTTTCCCTTCTTGGCTGCGCCTCCCTAAGACCTGTGGAGATCCTCCCTGATCAGGAGCTCTATAAGAGAATAGATGCCCTCACCCGAAATCCCATTACCTTTGTCTCTTTTGGAACCCTTAGGATCAGGGGACTAAACCTCTCAGAGGAGTTGGATATAAGTGCTGTGGTGAGGATGAGTCCCTTTGCCCTTAGGATGGAGGTCTACAAGAGAAAGATAGTCCCCTTAATGACCATAGTGGTACAGGATGAAGACTGGACCATTATAGATTTCACCCAGAGGGTGGCCTACTTAGGGAAGGGTTCTTGTGAGAGGGAGACGAAAATATTCGGAGTGACTTTGGCCAGAGGTGATCTGGTATCCATATTGTACGGAAGACCAGTCTTTGTGGGACCCAAAGACTTTGACAAAGGACCTCTACCCAATAGCCTTCTTGTATCAAAAAAAGGGGGGTGTGAAAGGCTTCTAATTATCGAAAAGGAGCTCCTGAGGATGAAGGATCCCAATCCTGAGGCTAATTATTCTATTCTCTTTTTTACAAAGGGTGAAATTGACTGGCCTGGAAATCTGGTGAGGCTGGAGATGGACAATTTAGGGCCACAATTTGAATTTAATCTGGAAGAGCTAAGAGAGGGAATAGAGACCGGACAAGAGATATTTTCTGAAATGATCCCACCCAATTTCGTCCTAAAAACCTTAGATGACCTTAAATGATCACATCCTTATAGCATTTTCAGCTTTTGTGCTATGAAACTTAGAGTCGCAGTAATTATAAAAAGATTTGTAACTACAGGAGGTGCAGAGAGGTATGCTTATGAACTTACAAGAAGGATTGCAAGAGATCACGAAGTTCATGTATTTGCCCACGAATGGGACTTTCATTCTGAAGAAAAGATAATATTTCACAAGCTTAAAAATCCTATAAATAGACCTACCTGGTTAAAGCAATGGATTTTTTCTTTAAATTGCATGAAAGCCATAGAAAAAGAGAGATTTGATATTGTCCATACCCATGAAAAGATCTTTAAGTTTGATATAATGACCATACATTCGCCTTGTTTTAGATCCTACCTAACTAATAAAAAAGGTATTTTAAAAGCCATTAAAACTTTGACAACTATTTTTAGTATAAGAAAGATTGCCTGGCTGCTTTTAGAGTGGATTCAATTTAGATACGACTCAAATAAGTTTTTCATAGCAGTATCAGAAAATGTAATGGAAAATGTGATCAACAATTATGGCTTAAAAAATTCCAGCTTTAGGATAATATACCCTGGGGTAGAGATTTCGGATAAACTTAGCCCTCTAACTCCCAAAGAAAAGGGAGAGATGCGCAGAAGATACGGCGTTGAGCCTGATGATACCGTTTATCTATTCGTAGGTAGCGAGTTTAAGAGAAAAGGATTAGATACCTTGCTCTATGCCTTTTCCATCCTCGAGGATCCCAATTCCAAACTTCTGGTGGTGGGGGATGGAGGAGGAAGGCTAAGAGATTACAGGGAGAAGGTCAGGAATTATGGGTTAGAAGGGAGGGTGAGATTCTTGGGGTTGGTAAAAGACCCTCATTTCCTCTATGGGATTTCAGATGCACTCATCCTCCCAACACTTTCAGACCCCTCTCCTTTGGTACCCATTGAGGCAATGGCCCATGGTCTGCCAGTGGCCATGAGTGAAGCACAATTCTGCGGGGCTTCGGAGCACATTAAGGCAGGTGAGGCCATCCTCATAAAAAACCCCCTTGATCCCTACGAGGTAAAAAGTGCCCTTCTCTCCCTTTCCCAAAGGGATATCTCCTCGGCCCTCTCCCAAAAAGGCAGGGCCTTAGCAGAGAGGCTCAACTGGGATTCTGTCTACAAGGAGACCCTTTCAGTCTATCAGGAGGTAGTAGAGAGAAAGAGAGAAAACCTATAGCCCTTTTTTCAGAAGGCCTTTGCTCCTCTCATAGTGTTTCGCATATTTATAAAAGGTCCCCTCGAAGTTTCCCAGGGCTATCAAGAAGCCAGGCCATCCATCTAAGAAGCCCCTTTTCAGGATGTACAAATGGAAAAAGCTCCAGAGGCCATGAAACAGGGCCTTTGAGAGGCCAGGCCGAACCCCTCTGGCAGATAACTTCTCTGCACCTAAGGTGGAATACCTATTGGCCTTGGCCAAGAGCTCCTCTAAGTTTCTATAGGGTATTTGGATTATGGCCGAGGAAAGGTAGCCCACAGGTTTGTCTGAAATTATCGAGTAGGACTCATGGACCGGTTCATCGGTAAATCTCAACACCCCTTTCTTGAACAACTGGGGCTGTCTGTAGTCGGGATAAAATCCGGAATGGATAATTTCCTTCCCAAAGAAAAAATTTTTCCTGGGTATAAAGTAGGCATCTAACGTATCCTTTTCAGATAGGATCTTTTCTATCTCCTCTTTGACGCCCTCTGTACACCTCTCATCTGCATCAAGGCTCAGGATCCAATCATAAGAGCAGTTTTCTATAGCAAAATTCCGCAAGTTCCCAAAGCCTCTAAATTCGGTCTGAATTACTTTTGCACCTAATAGCTTAGATAATTCAACAGTTCTATCAGTACTATAAGAGTCAACCACAATAATCTCATCTGCCCATAACACACTCTGAATTGCTTCTACTATTTTTTCTTCTTCGTTTAATGTTGGGATGTAGGCAGATATTTTAGCTCTCATACGAAGTACTTTTAATCTTAGAATTATTAGCGATATTTTGGATTAAACCATTCATTCCGGTAGCCAAAGAAATTAACATAAGTGTGCCAGAATCCAAAATTGTTGTATTGAAAACCCCACCTAATAAAATTACAATATAAGCATAGAAGACAAACGATCCAGCAAAATCTTTTCTAAAAGGCAAGGCCAACTTTAGCTGGTACCAAAAGAAAAATAAAAATAGAGCAAATCCTACGATACCAAAGTTGGCCAAAAGGTAAAATAGATTATTATGGGGATGTGAAATAATGGGATCTCCATCAGGTCTTATCCTTTTTAGGGCAGAGGAATAACCTCCGGTGCCAGCTCCTATAAGGGGGCTACTCTTAAAGACATCCCAGGCACCTTTCCACATATAGAACCTATCCTGGTATGCCGTATACTCCCTCCCCCAAGCCTTATCGGGGCTGGCGTTTAGGTGATAGGCGAGCTCATCCAGGGTAAGGGAAAGCCTTTTCTGCACCACAGGGGATAGTATAAAGAGGCCCAGAATGATTAAGGCGATGAGCAAAAATAGATGGGCCCTTTCATTGCCACCCATGATGTTAATTATGGAAAAGGGGAATAGCAAAATACAGACAAAGTAACCGGTCCTACCTTCAAGCAATATCAGATGGACTAAATACAAAAGATAGAATGCTAAATACATTGCCTTTTGCGCACCATTACTACTAAGGTAGAATCCAACAGAAGAGACCATAATCCCCAATACCAAATAGAGGCTTAAGGAATTGTAACCCCTTGGTAGCCCTGTATACCAGTTGTACTTCGGCGGTAAAATTCCAAGGAATTGAAAGATGCCTATAAAGGCATTGATTGCAAGTGCAAGCAAGAATAGCAGGATAATGGCCTCAAGCTGCTTTTTATTTAGACCAATAGATGCAATTAGTAGAGCAAAGAGCCAGTAATAGGTTTTGGAGGCATATTTAAAACTAAATCCTAAATTATCTTCAGTGTATAAAACTGCAATCCAATGGAGGATTACAACAAAAAAAATGCTTAAAAACCATTTAGACCTAAAAAGCTCCTTTACATTAAAAAATTTGCCTGTAAAAATTGAAGCTATTAAAGCAATAAAAAGAGAGATCAAAGAAGGAGATGTGCCTAAAGGCATCAGAAAAAAACCTAAACCGATGAGTGCAAAAATGATCAAATAGACCTTTCCTTTTCCCCAAAAGGGATCGATAAGAATTCTATGGTAGTCTTTGAGACTGAGTATATTTAAATATGGTCCCCCTGTGGACACCCTTTCCACCCATAAGAACTTGAGCTGACTAATCTTACCCATTGTGAATGGGAGCGCAAGTCCATTGTCCGTAACTATCTTCTACCCCTTCTCCCCATAGAGGAGTCTAATAATCCTGATTCAAACGGCTGAGGCCCTTTAGGGCAAGGATCCTCCCTTCCCACAGTACCTCCCTAAGCTGTCTGTCAAGCCTTTCTCTCTCCCAGTCTCTGACCACTGGGTGCCAGAGGTGATATTGAAGGGCACAGAACCATAAGTTTTTTACCTTCACCCCTTTATGGAACAACCTATAACAGATATCTGAGTCCTCTCTACCCCATGAACGGTCATAGATCTCATCGAATCCGTCCACCTCTAAAAAGTCCTTTCTAAATAACGAAAGATTACAGCCACGAAGAGACGTTTGAAAACTTCTCTTCCTTGAAAACATACGGGCAAGAGGCAGATATCTTAAGCAATTTTTTCTGTTCTTTAGGCCCTTTGTATAAAAAGAGAGATTGCTGACAGCTCTATACCCGCCATTCAAAATCTTATGAGTAAGCTCCTTTGAGAGCAAGACTCGTTTCCCTTGCAAAAATGTCCCCTCTTCTGCAAATAAGATATGATCCCTTAGAAAATCCCTATGAAGTGGAACATCATGATCGATGAAAACTAAATATTCACCAGAAGATCTGCTAACTGCAAGATTTTTTATTCTTGATTGTCTCACTCCCTCATCGGGATGCCAAACATGTTGCCATTTGATTTTGCACTTTAAAAGGATATCTCTTATTATCTTGGCAGTATCTTCATCAGATCCATCATCTGCAATAATAATCTCATAAGGCAATACTGTCTGCCTCAAAATAGATTCTAACACGATCCTCAAGGCCTCTGGCCAGTTATATGTAGTAACTATTAAAGATACCTTTAAATTAGTCATTCTTCCTACATCGGTTCATAATTAAGTTTATTGAACATAGAATCCTAAAACCAAACAGATCCTCAAGTCAAGTATCATACCGACGCTCTCCCCACATAATTGGATCCGTCTATTTCTCACTTCAGGTCTCTGGGATTGCCTTATCCCAAATTTTGGGGATAATATCCCCCTAAGCCAAAAGAAGGAGCATGAAAAATATGGTAACCGTATTGGACTATGGCGCCGGGAATGTGAGGAGCGTGGTAAATGCCATCAAAAGCCTTGGGGAGGAAGTGAGCTTTGTCTTAGGCCCCTCTGACATAGAGAGGGCAGAAAAACTCATCTTCCCAGGTGTAGGCTCCTTTGGGGAGATTATAAAGGCCCTAAAGAGGATGGGGGTTTTGGAGGAATTGAGCCGTTACATCCTCGCAAACAGGCCCTTTTGGGGTATCTGTTTAGGCCTACAGGTACTTTTTGAAGGTAGCGAAGAAAGCCCTCAGGAGAAGGGCCTTGGTATCTTTAGGGGATATGTGAGAAGATTCAAGGGTAATCTTTCTGTCCCACACATAGGCTGGAACGGGATAAAGGCCATGAAGCCCTCCCCCCTATTTGAAGGGCTCTCTGGTGAAGAGCACTTCTACTTTGTCCACAGCTATTTTGTAGACCCGGAAGATAAGGAGATGATCTTAACAAAGACAGATTATGGTGAGGATTTTGTAAGTGCAATCCAGGTGGGGAATGTAATCGGAACCCAATTCCACCCGGAGAAGAGCGGAAAGGCCGGGCTTTTGCTGTTAAAGAACTTCCTAAAAGGGGGAAACAGGGAGGTGATGCCAAGGCATGTACCCAAGAGGACACAGCTCACCAAAAGGATCATAGCCTGCTTAGATGTGAGAACTGACGATGAAGGCCGGCTTGTGGTAACCAAGGGCGATCAATACGACGTGAGGGACAAGAGGGAAAGAAAGGTAAGGGACTTGGGCAGGCCTGTGGAGATGGCAAGGGGATATTTTGAGGATGGCGCAGATGAGATCACCTTTTTGAATATCACAGGCTTTAGGGAATTTCCCCTCTTGGATATGCCAATGCTTCAGGTCTTAAAGGAGACCTCCAAAAACGTATTCGTTCCCCTTACCGTAGGAGGGGGTATCAGGCCCTATATGGATAAAGACGGGCGGTATTATACTGCCCTGGATGTGGCCCACGAGTATTTCAGATCAGGGGCTGACAAGATCTCCATAGGTAGTGATGCGGTATTGATTGCAGAAATGGTGCTTCAAAATGGCCCTTCAGGCAAGAGCTCCATAGAGGAGATAGCAAGGGTATATGGTAGTCAGGCAGTGGTGATCTCCATTGATCCAAAGAGGGTATATGTGGATTCCCCAAAGGGGGTAAGACACAGGGTCATCAAAACAGAGGAATTGGGGCCCAATGGGGAGAGATATTGCTGGTATCAGTGTACAGTAAAGGGTGGCAGAGAAGGCAGGGACTTGGATGCCATTACCCTTGCAGAGGTCTGTGAGGATCTGGGGGCAGGAGAAATACTCTTAAATTGCATAGATAGGGATGGTACAAATCGGGGATTTGATCTGGAGTTGATCCGGGCTGTCTCAGAGAGTGTCTCAATTCCTATCATAGCCTCAAGCGGAGCAGGTAAAAAAGAGCACTTCCTCGAGGTCTTTCAAAGGACAGATGCAGAGGCAGCTTTGGCCGCAGGCATCTTTCACAGAAAAGAGGTCACAATCCAGGAGATAAAGGAGTTTTTGAAGGAACACGTCCCCACAAGGGTCAATTGAAGGGAAGCCTTTTTTCCAAGAGGTCAAGGGTATAGGAGAACAAAAGCCCCAAAAGTGAAGTTATCAGGATACCTGCCAATAACCTATCTGTGAGCATCAGGTCTGCTGAGCTGAGGATCAGATACCCTATACCTGAGTTTGCACCTATCATCTCAGATGTCACCAGAAGTAGTAGCGCAATCCCTGAGCCAAGTCTTACCCCGCTCAGGAAATATGATAGGGAGGCAGGAAGCACCACCTTAAACCATATGCTCATGGTGGAAGCCCCTAAAGATCTGGCAGCCAGGATCCAAATACTGTCCACACCCTTGACGCCTGACCTGGTGTTGATAAAGACTGGGAAAAAGACCCCTATGGAGATCACTCCCACCTTAGAGGCCTCACCTATCCCCAAATAGAGTATCAACAGGGGGAGGATGGCTACCTTTGGAATGGGATAGAGGCAGGCCAATATGGGGTTTAGAACTGCCCCTATCACAGGGGAAAGCCCTGTGGCCATCCCCACAATCCATCCAAGGCCCACTCCTATTAGCATGCCCCAAAAGATCCTCTTTAGGGAAAGGAAGAGATGTGGCCAAAGCTCCCCTGAGCTTATCATATCCAGCAATACAAGAATAACCCCGGATGGGGCGGGCAAAAATACAGGGGAGAGGATGCCGGTCTTGGACCCCACCTCCCAGAGGGATAGGAACGCCAAGAGACTCAGAGCAGAAACGGCCTTCCTGGAACCAAAGATCCCTTTTAGGAGAGTAGCTTCCATAGCCTCTCCAGATAGCCCACAAACTTAGAAGAGAGCTTAAATGCCAGATCCCTTGGCCGACTCTCTTCGATCCTCACCTCCTCTTTTATCCTGCCCGGCCTCTCGGTGAGCACAATGACCCTGTCTGATAGGAATACTGCCTCAGGGATGTTATGGGTCACATACAGGACACTTTGACCCTTTTGGGAGATAATCTCCATGAGGTCCATTTGGAGCCTTTGGGCTGTGATGGCATCTAAAGAGGCCATAGGCTCATCCATCACTAACAGGTAGGGTTCCACTGCCATGGCCCTTGCTATGGCCACCCTCTGTTTCATGCCCCCTGAAAGCTCCTTTGGTCTAAAGGATTCAAAGCCCCCTAACCTCATCATCTCCAAATATTTCCTTCCAATTCTTTCCCTTTCCCTCTTTGGGATTCGGAGCTCCTCCAGACCAAAGGTTATGTTTTTTAGGGCACTCCGCCAAGGAAAGAGGGCCAGCTCCTGAAAGACAATGGAACAAAGAGGTCTTTGGGAATCCCCGTTCCCCTGGTAAGAGACAAGGCCCTCATCTGACCCTTCAAGACCTGCAATGCATTTGAGTAATGTGCTCTTACCACATCCAGAAGGCCCAACTATTGAGACAAATTCCCCTTGATTCACCTCAAAGCTGAGTCCTTCCAACACAAGGACTTTTGTCCCATCCCTCTGATAGGACTTACAAAGCCCTTCTACTACGAGCTTCATGGCCTAATTCTTCAAGATCTGGTTCAAAAAGGATTCGTCCACCACCTCACCTGGAGTAAGCCTCTTTTTTAGAAGCCCCTCCTTGGATAGCCACTCTAACTGTCTCTGGATATCCTTTAGATCCAGTCTACCCTCCGGGTCGTTATAGTTGAGCCCCTTTGCCACAAACCCTTTTTCCACCTCCGTATACTTAGAGATAATGCCCAAGACCTCATCTGCCTCTGAAGCTCTACTTTCCTTCATGGCCAAGAGGCCCTTCTTATAATAGTAGTCTGTGGATTTTCTATAGGCCCTCATAAAGGCAGACCCAACATCTCTTTCCTTAAACATCCTCTCCCCGTATACTATCGCGGCAATCTGGTAGTCCATCTTGTCTGATACCCACAAAAGGACCTTTCCAAGGCCTTTTTCTTCCAGGAGACTCACATGGGGCTGTACCACAAAACCCCCTTGGATCCCATCAGTACTGAGGGCATCGGCAATGTTTTTGAGACCCCCCATGGGGACCACCTCCACATCCTTTAGGGAGAGTCCTTCCTCTTCTAAGAGCCTCCCTAATATATAGTGAAATGTGGAGCCCACCTGGGTTACGCCGATCTTTTTGCCCTTCAGGTCTGACAATTTCCTGGTACCCTTTTCGTACTCCTTGTTGGAAATCATGATGGCGGTCAGTTTAAAGCCCTTTTTTTCTCTCCCTTTATCTGCCACTATCTTCATATCCATTCCTGAGCCTATGAGGTTATAAAGACCTGCGGTAAGACCAGTGGCTGCCACGTCCACATCCTTTGAGGCCAGTGCAGTGGAAATAGGCTGAGCAGAATTAAAATAGACTGCCTCGCACTTTATCCCTTCCTCTTCAAAGAAGCCCTTGTCCATCCCGATAAAAAGGGGTGCAGAACTCACCAGCTTCAACATACCCACCTTCACAACCTTTTGAGCCCCTAAATCCCCACAGGGGACTAAGATGAGGGCCAAAAGGGTGAAAAGGACCCATATTATACCCATGGATTTACCTCCGGACCCCATTAGGAGTTTTTTTATAGAAAGCTTCATTTAGGATTGACTAAAGGGTCACAGGATGTCAACAATATTTTTGGAATTATTTAGGAGCATGCCATGGATATCTTCGAAAAGATAGAGGCCTCTCTGGAAAAAGGGGCCCCTTTAGAGAGAGAGGAGATTCTAAGGCTTTATGGTTCCAAGGACCTAAACCGCATAGGGAGGCTTGCCCATAGGGTCAGGACAGAGAAGAGTGGCAAGAATGTCTATTACGCCTTAAACAGGCACCTCAACTACACAAATATCTGTACCAATAGCTGCCTTTTCTGTGCCTTCTCCAAAAGAGAGGGAAATAGGGAAAGCTACCTCTTGGACCCAGATGAGATAATAGAGGAGCTAAAGAGGACCCCCCAGATAGATGAGGTCCATCTTGTGGGGGCCTGTCATCCCCATTTGGGCCTAAAATACTATATGGAGGCCATAAGCCTCATAAAAAGAGAGTTCCCGCACGTGGGTGTAAAGGGGCTAACTGCTGTGGAGGTGGCACATATCTCAAAGGTGGATAAACTCTCCATCGAGGAGGTGCTCATTGCCCTGAAGGAGGCAGGCCTGGATGCCCTTGCCGGCGGAGGAGCCGAGATACTAAAGGACCAGATCCGGGAGAGGATCTGCCCCCAAAAGATCTCATCTGAGCTATGGCTCCAGATACACAAAAAGGCCCATACCTTGGGAATTGTATCTAACGCCACCATGCTCTTTGGACACATAGAGGGCTTGGAAGATAGGGTAGAGCACCTCTTAAGACTGAGGGAGTTGCAGGAAGAGACCGGGGGATTTATGGCCTTTGTGCCCTTACCCTTTCTCCCCAAAAATACAGCTCTTGGGCACCTTGGTGGACCAGATGGAGTAGATATCCTAAAGACAGTGGCCATCTCAAGGCTTGTCCTCCATAACTTTCCCCATATAAAGGCCTATTGGGTCATGATGGGGATAAAACTTGCCTCTTTGGCCCTCCTGTATGGAGCAGACGACCTGGAAGGTACTGTCTTAGGCGAAAAGATAGGCAAAGAGGCAGGTGGCACAGAAAGCCTCTTTATGGACCAAAGGACCCTTTTGGATCTCATAACCGAAACTGGGTTTATACCCCTTAGGAGGGATGTGCTCTATCGCATGGGGGGAAAGGATGAAATGGGATAAGAGAATGGGAGTAAAAGAGGCCTTAAGGCTTGCCCTAAAGTATGACCTCTTTTCCTTGGGGGCCCTGGCAGAGGAGATCAGGATGCGTCTAAACGATCCTCACATAGTCACCTATGCAGTGGATAGAAACATAAACTACACAAACATATGCATTTCCCAGTGCAGGTATTGCGCCTTCTCAAGGGAGAGAGAGGCCCCGGATGCCTATGTCTTAGATCAAGAGACCCTCCTTGAAAAATTACGGGCCACAAAAAAGAGGGGTGGTACCCACATACTCCTCCAGGGCGGCCTAAACCCCCATCTTCCATTCTCCTACCACTTGAACATGGTGAGGACCATCAGGGAAAGTGGCCTGGGTGTGCATGGGTACTCCCCTCCAGAGATATTGTTCTTTTCCCAACTTTACAAAAGGCCCATAGAATATATCCTTGAGGCCTTGAAGGATGCTGGTCTTGGATCGGTCCCGGGAGGAGGTGCTGAGATACTCTCTGACAGGGTGAGAAAGGCCCTCTCCCCCAAAAAGGCGAGCACAAAAGAATATCTGACAGTAATGGAAAAGGCACACAGGATCGGGCTCAAGAGCACGGTCACCATGATGTTTGGCCATATGGAATCCTGGGTAGAAAGGATCGTCCACCTAAAGCTCATAAGGGATCTACAGGACAGAACAGGCGGTTTTACTGCCTTTATATGCTGGCCCTATCAGCCTTGGCCCAATGGGCTCCCCCAAAAGGTGAATTACCCTGCAGAGTATCTGAGGGTCCTAGCAATCTCCAGGATTTTTTTGGATAACATCTCGCACATCCAGGCATCTTGGGTCACCCAAGGCAAGGATGTGGCACAGATAGCCCTCTTTTATGGTGCAGACGATATGGGTTCCACCATGATGGAAGAGAATGTGGTCTCTTCTGCGGGCACAACCCATATGCTCGATGAATGGGCCATAAGGGAAATTATAACCAGGGCCGGCTTTCTCCCCAAAAAGAGAGATGTCTTTTATAGGATCCTAAATTAGTCATGCTCCTTGAGGCAAAGTGGCTTATAGCACCAGGTGGAAAGCTACTATCTGATTACTCCTTACAGGTCCAGCACAGAAGGGTAGTAAAAATAGA
This sequence comes from uncultured bacterium, assembly GCA_938002815.1. Lineage (GTDB taxonomy): Bacteria > Desulfobacterota > DSM-4660 > Desulfatiglandales > CALKZT01 > CALKZT01. The sequence continues at coordinate 3,247 of CALKZT010000096.1, read as the reverse complement.
AAAGCGGAGACCTTTTTTAAGTTACAAAGATATGGGGCCAGGGGCCATATGCCTTGGCCTCATAAACTGTCATACGCATCTTTGGCTGAGTGAAGGACACCGGTTGAGAGAAACCCAAGGAGACTTTCTATCCTGGACAAGGGATGTGATCCAATATAGGGGCACCCTCTCAAGGGAGGATATCTTGCGAGGGATCCATAGGGGCATGAAGGAGTCCCATGAATCTGGCACCTACATCCTCCTTGACATAGAGCCCATGCTCCTTGACCAAGATACTCGAGACTACCTTGAGGGCCCGCTAATAAGGGAAGAGAAAGGTCCCTGGCCCAATGTAAGGCTTCCCTTCTTAGAGATCATAGGGAGAATACCACCTGGCCCGGCCCTAAGATTCATCGCAAAGGGTGGGAAGGGAATTTCCTTTCACGGACCCCATACCGTCCCCCCCATCACCATGAGCCACATATTAGAATCCCTCAAGGGAAGAAAGACCCTATATACCATCCATCTGGCCGAGTCAGAGCTGGAATTGGAGTTCCTCAGAGAGGGAAAAGGGCCCTGGGCAGATCTCATGGCCGAAAGGGGCCATGCCCTGGATCTCTTAGGACCCTTTGGAGGCTCTTCGGTCCAAAGGCTTAAAGAGGTGGGGCTATTGTCTCCCAATACCATCTTGGTCCACTGCCATCACCTGGAGGAAGGGGAGCTTGATCTCATAAGGGAGAGAGGATGCTTTGTATGCCTCTGCCCCAGATCTAGCCTCAGGCTCCATGGAATAGTGATAGAAATAAGGGAATTTCTGAAAAGAGGGATCCCCATCTGTCTTGGAACAGATTCCCTTGCAAGCGCCCCATCCCTTTCGGTCTGGGATGAGATGAGGTATCTCCTCTCACACTACCCCTATCTCTCTCCCGGAGATGTATTCAGTATGGCCACAACAAATGCCGCCAAGGCCCTTGGGCTTGAAGGTTACACCCTTTTGGGAAGCAGCCTCTCCTCCCTCCTCTATTTAGACTGCCAAATCGCCTCCGCTGACCCTTTGGCCTCGGCCATATTTGGGGCCTCTCACAAGACCATAAAGTGGTTAGGAGCCCAAGATGCCCTATGAAGACCTAAGGGAAGCCATATTAGGGTTAGAGAAGGCAGGTGAGCTAATCAGGATAAAGGAGGAAGTCTCCCCAGATTTGGAGATCTCCACCCTAACCTATGAGCTCTCAAAAAGGGGCGGGCCTGCACTCCTCTTTGAAAGACCCAAAGGGAAGAATATCCCTGTCCTTACTAACCTCTTTGGCTCAGAAAAGAGGTTGAACATGATCTTTGGTGTGGAAGACTATCGTCAGATAGGCTCCAAATTAGAGTATTTCTTGACCGGGGAGATTCCAAAGGGCATTGGCCAAAAATTAAAGGCCCTAAAGGGGCTCTTGCGCATGAAAAACCTCTTTCCAAAGACCTCAAAGGATGGCCCATGTCAGGAGGTGGTCATAAGAGAGGTGGATCTCTTTGACCTTCCGATACTTAGGTGCTGGGAAAAGGATGGGGGTCCCTTTATAACAGCACCATTGGTCATCTCAAAGGATCCTAAAACCAAGAGACGAAATGTGGGCATGTACAGGATGCAGGTAATAGAGAGAGATAAGACCTTTATGCACTGGCACCCCCACAAAGGCGGTGCCTATAATTTTGGGAGGGCAAAGGAGCTGGGTCAGAATTTGGAGGTGGCAGTGGCCATAGGTGTTGACCCCATAACATGCTATTCTGCTACAGCCCCACTCTTGGAGGGCATGGATGAATTTATGCTGGCAGGCCTTCTAAAAGGTAGCCCTTTAGAGCTCACAAGGTGCATCTCCTCTGATTTAGAGGTACCTGCCAAGAGCGAAATAGTCCTGGAAGGCTATGTGAGCCTGGAAGAATCCGGATTAGAGGGGCCCTTTGGGGACCACACAGGATTTTATACCCCACCATCTATGTATCCCATCTTCCATGTGAAGACCGTCACCATGCGCAGATCCCCCATATATCATGCCATAGTGGTGGGCCACCCCAAGATGGAAGATACCTACCTTGGCAAGCTTACAGAAAGGCTATTTTTGCCCGTTATAAAGAGACAGCTCCCTGAGATAGTGGACATAAACTTACCCCCTGAAGGGGTCTTCCACAACCTCCTCTTTGTCTCCATAGATAAGAGATACCCTGGCCATGCCCAAAAGGTGATGCATGCCCTGTGGGGACTGGGTCAGCTTATGTTCAGCAAATTCATATTTGTCTTTGACAGGGAGGTGGATGTCCAGGACATAGCTCAGGTCCTCTTCTATATAGGAGCCAATGTGGATCCTCAAAGGGATGTAATAATCACCAAAGGCCCTTTAGATGTCCTGGACCATGCCTCTGATATAGAAGGCTATGGGGGCAAGATGGGAATAGATGCCACCAAAAAATGGCCGGGAGAGGCAAAAAGATATCCTTGGCCTGAGGAACTTAGACCAAACCCTGAGGTACTAAAAAAGGTGGAGCCCTTGCTAAAATACCTGATTGTGGGTCCCAGTTCCCATGGAGGCTCCCAAGGCCCTTAAGAATATCCTGCACATACTGAACATGATAAAGGTGGAGCATACCCTCTTCGGCCTCCCGATGGCCTTTTCAGGCATGCTCCTGGCCCAAAGGAGGCTCCCTGATATCACCACAGTATCCCTCATAGCCTTAGGATTTGCATCCTTGAGGGCAGCTGCCATGACCTTCAACAGGATAGTGGATAGACACATAGACCGCCTAAATCCCAGGACAGTGCATAGGGAGCTGGCCTCAGGTAAGTTGGGCCTTCCTACCGCATATCTCTTCTTTCTGATCACCTCCGTTCTCTTTTTCTTTTCCGCCTATAAGTTGAATCCTTTGTGCCTTAAACTTTCACCCTTTGCCTATATCTTGCTCATGGGCTATTCTTTCACCAAGAGATTTACTTACCTCAGCCACTATATCTTAGGACTCTGCCTTGGGCTTTCTCCTCTGGCTGGCTACATAGGGGTGAGGCCCAGTATATCAGCAGATGTAGTATTTTTGTCTCTATTTGTAATCTTTTGGGTCTCAGGATTCGATATTATCTACGCATGTCAGGATATGGAATTTGATAGAACTCATAATCTATTTTCCATAGCAGGGAGATTCGGCCTCAAAAATTCCCTATATATTGCAATGGGTTCACATGCTATTTCATTTGTCATGTTGATAATAGCTGGAATCTATGGAAATATGTCGAAGG
>CALKZT010000095.1 GCA_938002815.1 uncultured bacterium | reverse complement strand
AAGGACATGGAAACTTCTGTGATTTAAATGAGTTAACAGCCTTTGCAGACTACAAACTGCCTCAGGTTTTGAGGGAACTGGGCGTAATAGAATACGGAAAAGAGCTAAGGGACATCATAGACCAGGAGATCACAATACCCCAAGGAAGCCCCATGGAGGTGGAGATCAGGGCAGCTACGGTATTGGCAGTGGAGCTTCTAAAAAGAGAGTTTCAAAAGATGGGCCTTTCATATATATCACCCCAGATAGATTACATGCTTTGGAGCTTGGGACAGAGGGAAGAATTCAGAAAAAAGCCCTATCACAAAACACCTACCATTTACTACTAGTTGGTATCTTAGGACTTTTAAGCTTTCACCGCAATCCAAAGCCCTGTAAACTCACGGGACAATAGCCACTATCCAGCCCCTGACCTCATTTCCCCATAAGAATTTGGATACAATGGCAATATAAGGTCCACCCTTTTCACTGGGTCTCAGTTCCACATAGGCTGCCTGTGAGCTCAAGGACTCTTCCAAGGCCCTTTTTAACCCGGAGATAGAACCCTCCACAAAGAGCGTTTGAACCCCCTGGCCAAGGAGATCCTCTTTTCCCTTTTTAAGGATGGTAAGGGCCTCCCTATTTACCCTTATCACCTTCGAGTCAGCATCCAAGATCATAAGTCCTAAGGGAACAGAGTCGAAAAAATCGTGAAGGAACCTTATCTCCTCAAGAAGATCTAATGAGGCCTCCCGGGGAAAGATCTTCAAGCTCTCTATCTGCAAGTGCTCTCTTCCGATTGCTCCAGATTTTAGCTGGGCCAATAACAAATCAAAAAGTTCTTTCATTTGATCAGATGGTGCCTTTGGAATATAGTAATCAGCCTCCAATATCTCAATCTCATCAAATTGCTCTATTAATGAAGAAGAAGTGAGAATTGTTATGGGTATATTTATTCGCACATTGCCTGAAACTATGGACTTTTTCACTTTTCTGTTAATAAAATTGACAACATCTTTTCCAATTATCTTGGGTATGAACATATCTACAATGGCTAAATGGAACTCCTGCTTACTTAATTTCTCAATAGCCTCTTTTCCATCATAGGCCAAAATTACATTCATTCCTTTTTCTCTAAAATAACCTTCCATGAAACTCAGGAAAAAAAAGTCATTGTCAACGAGCAGAACGTCTTTGAAATCTAATCCACCTATAATCACGTCACCACCACCCGTCTTAGTTCTGATAGATCTGTTATACCGTTCAGGACCTTAAGGAGCCCATCCTGTCTGAGGGTGAGCATCCCATCCCTTTGGGCCTGCAAAAAGAGCTCTTCGGTTGGAGCCTCCTTTCGGATCAGCCTTTTGAGCTCTTTTGTGCCCTTCATGAGCTCATGTATGGCTGTCCTCCCCCTGTATCCCGTATGAGAACAGTAGCTGCACCCTGGTCCCTCCTCGGTCATTCTGGGCCTAAAGAGGGTGACATCCTTGGTAAGCTTTATACCCTTTGTCCCCTTAAGTTCCCTCTCTATGAATTGCAGCTCCTCTGGGGTTGGAAAGTAAGGCTCCTTACATTTGCTACAAAGTCTTCGGACCAATCTCTGGGCAAGCACGCCCAAGAATGCATCGGAAAAGTTCAGCGGATTCAGTCCCATATCCAGAAGTCTGGTTATTGTCTCTGGTGCAGAGTTTGTGTGCAGGGTGCTCAAGACCAAGTGTCCTGTGAGGGAGGCCTCTATGGCAATGGAGGCCGTCTCGTGATCCCTCATCTCTCCTATCATGATTATATCAGGGTCTGCCCTCAAGAATGCCCTCATAACACGAGCAAAATCAAGGCCTATTTTGGGTTTTACCTCTACCTGTCTAAGGCCATGCTGGGTGATCTCCACCGGGTCCTCAGCGGTGAGTACCTTTACCCCCGGTTTGTTCAATTCTCCCAGGATGGCATGTAGAGTTGTGGTCTTTCCTGATCCGGTTGGTCCCACCACCAGTATCAGGCCGTAGGGTTGAGCTATAATCTCACGCAGGGTCAAGAGGTTTTCTAAGGTGAGCCCCATCTCCTCCAGCCTCATGGATCCACCCTTTGCAAGGATCCTTAAGACTGCATCCTCAAGCCCACCCACAATGGGTATTGTGGCTAGCCTCAATTCAAATTCAGGGATGCCCTTTCTTCGAAATACGATTTTGCCGTCCTGGGGGAGCCTCTTTTCTGATATGTCCAAGTTTGACATGATCTTGAGCCTGCTTATCATCCCCCCTGCCAGGGCAAGAGGCACCTGGGTAATCTCCTTTAAGACCCCATCTATCCTGAATCTCACATGAACCCTTTTGGTTACGGTAGAGGGCTCTATATGTATATCAGATGCCCTCTCCTTGTAAGCCAGGAGTATAATTTGATCCACCAGCTTTACGACCTGGCTGTTGGATTCGTCAACAAAACTTATCTGCTCCCCTTCCTCCTCTTCTAAGGTGATATCTGGCAGGTTTTCCAGGGACTTCACCATTTGATCCAGTGTGCCCGACTTGGTTATGTTTATCTCCTCGAAGCTCTTCTCAATGAACCCCTCTATATCCTCCCTGATCCCCACCAGGAAGGTAATCTTGGCGGACCTAAGAAGGCCCTTGATACCCCCTGTCCTCTTTAGATCAAAGGGATCGTCTATCAGCACCTTCACACCATCAGCCCCCCACGAAATGGGGACCCAATGTTCGTGTATCAAAAAGCTCTTCTTTAGATTCCTAATTATCTCCAAAGGCAGCTTGATATTGGGGTCGTAGGCCAAAAACGGGCATTTGTAAAATTGGGAGAGGGCCTCTCCTATTTCATGCTTTGGGATCCCAAAGTCTTTCTCCAGGGTATACTCCAGACTCCTTTGGGATTCTGTGGCCATTTTTATGGCCTTCTCAAGCTCAGGGATATCTATTCTGCCTTTATTGATCAGCCCCTTGAAGCGCTCAAGGGCACCGGAAAGTGACGAGAGTAGCTGGATCTTCTTGGTTATCTCTATATTGCTAGAATCCAGCTCTCTTGCCTTTTTTAGCACGTTCATGGCAAGTCTTATGTCCCCTAAGGCCTTTAGATCATCTGCAAATTTCAGATACAATTCTGCTACGCTTTGGGATTCATAGCCCTCTGAGAGGAGGTAATTGGTAATCAGTTCTATAACCGAATCTCTATCCCGAAGGGAATAGAGTTCCAAAAGGCAGAGAAGTCCTTCAGAGGTAAGACCCTTCTTTAGAAGCTCGGCACAGTAGCCCTCTTTGGGCTCCAGCATATCTCTCCTAAATATAATAATCTTTAGCCATTAGGTTGAGTTTCCCATCCGGTCTAATGACCTAAAACCATTGACATAGTTTAGTTCCTTATCTAAGAATTATCCACTATTCTTTGGGGAAAGGCCATATATGAAACTGAACAAGATTAGAAACATAGGTATCATAGCCCACATAGACGCGGGTAAGACCACCGTTACAGAGAGAATTCTCTATTACACAGGCAAGGTACATAAGATGGGAGAGGTCCACGATGGTGAGGCCACCATGGACTGGATGGAAGAAGAAAAAGAAAGGGGGATCACCATCACCTCTGCTGTAACCACAGTCTTTTGGAGAAATCACACCATAAATATCATAGATACCCCTGGGCATGTGGACTTCACCATTGAGGTGGAAAGGTGCCTCAGGGTCCTGGATGGAGCTGTGGGTGTCTTTTGTGCCGTGGGAGGGGTCGAACCTCAATCAGAGACAGTATGGCACCAAGCAGACAGATACCGGGTTCCCAAGATTGCCTTTGTGAACAAGATGGATAGGGCAGGCTCGGACTTTAACAGGGTTATTGAGATGATGAAAAAGAGGCTAGGCTCTAATCCTCTAATCCTGCAGCTCCCCATGGGAAGTGGAAGCGATTTTAGGGGTGTTATTGACCTGGTAGAGATGAAGGCCATCGTATGGGATGAGGAATCCTTGGGCACGGAATACAGCTATGTGGAGATCCCAGAGGAATTCAAAGAAGAGGCCCAATCTCATAGGAATAATCTCTTAGAGGCCTTGGCCGAGGCAGATGAAGCCATAATGGAAAAATATTTAGAAGAAGAGGAGATAGGTAAAAAAGAGATCCAGGAGGTGGTAAGGGCCCTTACCTTGAATTTAAAGGGGGTCCCTGTACTATGCGGGGCTGCCCTCAGGAACAAGGGGATCCAACCCCTCATAGATGCCATAATCCAGTACCTCCCCTCCCCCTTAGATCTTCCGCCACTGATAGGAGATGACCCTGACACAGGGGTGCCCAAGAAGGTCTTCCATGACCCGGAGGGCCCTTTATGCAGCCTTGCCTTTAAGGTAATGATGGACCAGGGCCGGAAGGTAACCTATGTGCGCATCTATTCTGGGAAAATTAGGGAAGGGGATACCGTATTCAACAGTGGGAAGAGGCTCCAGGAAAAGGTCTCAAGGGTCTTGCGCATGCATGCAAACAAGAGGGAGCGAATAGATGAGGCCAGAGCAGGAGACATAGTGGCCGTTATGGGCTTCAGGGAAACCTCCACAGGGGACACCCTCTGCGGAGAGGGCTTCAGGGTTCTCTTGGAGCCCATAGCAGGAAAAGACCCTGTAATTGATATGGCCATAGAGCCTAAAAAGGTGGGCGATTTCGATAGACTCCTGGATGCCTTGCAAAAACTGGCCCAAGAAGATCCCACCTTTAGATTTAGGCAGGACAAAGAGACAGGGCAGATAATCATCTCAGGGATGGGCGAACTTCACCTGGAGATCAAGGCAGAAAGGCTTTTGAGGGAATATGGCCTTGAGACGAACAAGGGCCGTCCCCAGGTGGTTTACAGGGAGTCCATCTCCCAGGCAATAATCCATGAGGAAATCTTCGACAAGGAACTGGCAGGACAGAGGCACTACGCCAAGGTAGTCCTGGAGGTAATCCCCAATGAGAGGGGCAAAGGGAACGAGTTTTTGGACCGCTGTGTCAATCCACTCCTCTCAAAGGAGATCCTTGAGGCCATTTCCCAAGGTGTAGAAGAGGGCTTTAAGGTGGGAGTCCTGATGGGTTATCCCATGCTGGATGTAAGGGTGCATTTAAAGGACATAGATATCAAAGAAAATTTCTCCAATGAATTGGCCTTTAGAATAGCAGCTTCAATGGCATTAAAGAATGCATGCCTGAAGGCAACCCCTATCTTGCTGGAACCCATAGTGAAGGTAGATATTATTGTCCCAGAGGAGTTCATAGGGGAAGTTATAGGAGATATCAATTCAAGGAAAGGGAGAATAGAGGAAATTACATCACAGGGGCCTGCACAACTTCTTAAAGTTACCGTTCCCTTAAAGCAAATGTTTGGCTACAGTACAGCTCTTAGGTCCCTTACTCAAGGAAGGGCCACATTTTCTATGCAATTCAGCCATTACGATCAGGTATAAGCCGAGTGGATAGCCCACTCAGCTCTTAATTACTTGTTAAAATTTTTAGCTCTTTTTAGAAGTTATGGTCTGAAAAGGGGTAACTACCTGTTTTACCTTAACGGTCTTACACTTTGGACACCTAAAATCTTTTTTTTCATACTCCTTGACACTCATTACCAATGTGAAAGTATTGTTGCACTTTTCGCATTCAAATTCGTATACAGGCATAGTCAAACCTCCTTTCCTTTTAAAGGATTACCGTCTGGCAATAGATTTTTGGATCTTTTTTGGTTGTCACCGTGGTTTGGGAACATAAATTTGAAAAGAGTATAACCACCCTCTGATCTCACCTCCATTCTTCCGTTCATCATTTTAACTATCCTGTATGTAATGTAAAGCCCCCTACCCGATCCGGATCCGGTCTTTAGACTCATAAGCTCATCCGGAGGCATGGTCCCTGTATTTCTTATCTCGGCACAGGCCCATTCTCCTTCACTGTAGGTACTTATTGCAAGGACCCCGCCCTTTAATGGTATTGCCTTGGTAGCATTGTTCAAGGCATTATCAAATATCCTTTCCAGATTCATAGTATGGCAGAGCACAAACAGCGTATTGTCAAAAGGCCCTTCTTTTAAATCAATATTTTGTCTTAATTGTTGTCTAATTGCCTCTTTGTTTATCTCAAACCTCCTCCTCAAGACCTCAGTAAGATCTACGAGTTCTTCTTTTCCAACCTGGTATATACTTAGCGCAAGCTCTTGAAGCCTCTGAGTTTCATTCATAAGCACATCTGCATATTTCAAGATCTGCTCTTTATTCGACACGATATCCTTTTCCACAAGTTTCTTTACTCTGCGGGCAAAACCTGCAATGGCAATTGCTGGATTTTTAAAATCATGCAAGGCATCATCCAGCCTTTCCATCTTTTGTGCCTTTAATAATTCACTGCCTATGTGGATCAGTATCTGAATTTCATCGTCAGAATATCTTATTCTCTTTTCTTTTGTTGCAAATACCAAAAAATGTGGTGACACGGAATCAAGATTCACAGGTATATACAGTATGCTGTGAATGTTATTTTTTCTGGCAAATTCTCTCCATCTTTCTGAAAGTAAATTGCTCTTTGTAGTATCCGCAATCAAAATATACCATGGAGTAATCGTCTCTGAAGTAGAGGGACCATCATACACTCTTAGATTAAGCAATATCTGTACTGCATTGTCATCTTCTATGGGATAAGAAGCTCCGGTGGGCACAATCCAGCTACCATCTGGGGAAGAGAGTTCAACTATCACATTTTGCATGCTTTCGTTTACTGAAAGTAAGACAGAGACCTGAACCTCCACTATGTCGCCGAGCTTGCTTACTATCTCTTGGAATATCTCCTTTATCTTTAAACCACCCCTCGCACCCGCTGCCTTTATTATCATATCGGATACCAATTTACTCTTTTCCTGGGCCTTACGGAGCAGATAAATCTTTCGCTGGGCCATTACAAAGCTAAGTCTTTTGGCGATAAGATTGGCTATTACCACCTCCAGGTCCGTAAATTTTCTCCCCCTCTCCCTAAAATAGATCTGTATGACCCCGAAGGTCTCCCTCTCCTCCTGATAGAATTTTGGTATTTCAAAGGGGATGGCCATCAAAGAAAAGGCATTTCTCCTTAAGGCTATTTCTTTATTGTGGAATTTCTCCTCCTCTAAAAGGTCTTCCACCACATAAGGCTTTCTGGTCCTCAGCACCTCCCCAGCTATGGTTCCCTCCACAGGCACATAACGTTCCCTCACATTTTCCTCACTGGGAAAAGAACCATAACTTAAGAGCTGCTCGGTATAAGGATCGAATATGCGAACTGACCCTGACTGGGCTCCAAGCATCTGGACCATCATACCTGTTACAGACTGGAGTATATCCTCTTCTTTTTGCCCTGGATCTATGTGGAGTATCTTTTCCATCTCCTGGATCAGTTGATTTACAAAGGGAGCTATGACGTGATACTCGAGCCACTCAAGCAGGCTCTCTGTGTCCCCTTGCCAGTTCTTAAGGGCAACATCTAAATGGTGTATCTTTGGAAGGAATCTCTTTATGAGCATCCTGTCCCCTTTCCTTTTGGGTCATGATATATCCTAAGAGGAGGATTGTCCATCTCTCACCATATTAGGCCCGCACAAAAATCACCCCCCCTTCTTATCCTTCTTGCCTATATTTAGATACCAGCCTTTCAAAAAAGGCATGGTTGTGGATTACCAAAAGTCTTATCCCGAGGGGATCACGGATCCTGAACAAGTGGTGTAAATAGGCCCTTGAGAAATTCATGCATGTATGGCAATGGCAGGAAGGATCCAGGGGAGAGGGATCCCTTTGGAATCTCCTCCTTACTATCCTCTCCATGTTTCCCTCTTCTGCGCTTGAATAGAAGGTGCCGGTACCTGCAAGCTTTGAGGGCGCAATACAGTCAAAGGTGTCAATCCCCAATCTCACTATGGGATCTATGTCCTTCAGGGTACCTATCCCCAAAAGATGCCTTGGGGTCTCTTTGGGAATCTGGGGAACAACCCAGCTCAATATCTCCAGCATCTCATCCCTGTCCCTCCCCAGATAACCGCCTATGCCAATCCCATCCAGATTCAAGGACAAAAGCTCTTCCAAGGCCTTAAGCCTCAGGTCCTTAAAGTTACCTCCCTGGACTATTCCAAAAAATAGTCCTCCTGATGCCCCGTTCTCCCTGAAATATCTAAGGGATCTTTTGGTCCATCGGAGGGTGCGCCCGAGGGATTCCCTTGTGTAGGAATAGTCGTGATTATGGGCAGTACACTCATCCAAGGCAAATAGGATATCTGAGCCCGATTCTATCTGATATCGGATAGAGTCCTCTGGGGTCCAAAAAGAATAAGACCCATCCACATAGGACCTAAATTTGATGCCTCTTTCTTCGATCCAAATCAGGTTCCTTGATCCCTCTCCTCCCCCCCTCAGGGGCATATCCTTTGGGAAGAGCTTCCCCGAAGGAGACTCCTTTCTGACCCCTAAACTAAAGGCCTGGAAACCTCCAGAATCTGTCATCACAGGTTTAGACCAGCCCATAAACTTGTGGATTCCACCCATGGCGGTCAGGACTTCTATCCCTGGCCTGATGGAAAGGTGTAAGATATTAGAGATGAGGACCTGGCAGCCTATCTCTGAGAGTTCCCGTGCCTCTGCCCCCTTAAAATTCCCCCAGGTGGCCACAGGCACAAAAGAGGGGGTCCTAATGAACCCATGAGGGGTAAGGATCTTACCCCTCCTGATCCCCCCTTCTTCCCCAATAAGCTCAAAGGTTTTAGGAATGGTCCAATTCCTTACCTGTGAGGATCTTTAGGATCTCTTGATAGCGCTTAGATGTCCTTTCCACTATGTCATGAGGGAGTGTAGGGGCCGGAGGTCTCTTGTCCCAATTTAGGGAGATCAGATAGTCCCTCACTATCTGCTTGTCAAAGCTCTCCTGGGGCCTCCCTGGGGAATAATCACCCTTTGCCCAAAAACGGGATGAATCAGGGGTCAAGAGTTCATCAATCAAGATGAGCCTATCCTCAAAGACACCAAACTCCATCTTGGTGTCTGCTATGATTATGCCCTTCTCTTCAGCTATCTCCGATGCCCTCTTGTATACCTCTATGCTCTTTTCCCTCAAAAAGGCTGCCCTCTTTTCACCCACTATCTCTACAACTTCCTCAAAGGTTATGTTTATATCGTGTCCTTCCTCTGCCTTTGTGCTTGGTGTAAAGATGGGTTCAGGGAGTTTTTGTGACTCCAAAAGTCCCTCTGGGAGTGTTATCCCGCATATCTTCCCTGAAGCTTTATAGTCAGACCAAGCTGAGCCAGAGAGATATCCCCTCACTATGCATTCCACTGGCATGGGCTTGGCCTTTTTTACCAACATGCTCCTCCCCCTCAATAATTCCCTGTAAGGGCTGAGGATCTCTGGATACTCCTCCACATCTGCGGTAATTACATGGTTATCCAGGATCCCCTTCATTTGCTCAAACCAAAAGAGGCTGATCTGGGTAAGCACCTTACCCTTACTGGGTATCCCGTTTGGAAGGATCAGGTCAAATGCAGAGATCCTGTCTGTGGCAACCATAAGCAGACTCTCCCCAAGGTCATAGATATCCCTCACTTTACCTCTTTTAAAGAGCGGGATACTGTCAAACTCTGTAAATGTAATTATCTGATTCAAAGCTTCCTCCCTGAAATTAGGATAGTAGATCTAAGAGGGCACCTTCTATGTAAGAATAGGAAAAATTGAATCCCAAATCCATAAGCCTTTTTGGGATCACCCTCTGACCGTTTAGGAGCACCACCGCAAACTCTCCCAAAAAGAGTTTCAAGAGAAACCCGGGTATATTGGGCATAATGATAGGCCTTTTAAGGACCTTTGAGATCGTTCTCATTAGTTCCATATTGGTCACAGGATTAGGCGAGGTGAGGTTTACGGGGCCAGAGACCTCTTTTTCGATCAGGAACAAAAAGGCAGCCACGAGGTCCTTTTCGTGTATCCAAGAAAAGTATTGCCTTCCACTTCCCAGGCCTGCACCCAAAAAGTATTTGAAGGGCCTTATCATCATGGCCAAGGCCCCACCCTCCCTTCCCAACACTATCCCAAACCTGGTAATCACCACCCTGTGCCCCATCTCCTTTGCCCTTTTGGCCTCCTCTTCCCAATCCCTTGAAACCTGGGCCAAAAAATCTCTCCCTGGTGGAGATGATTCGCTGAGGACCTCATCTCCACAAAAGCCGTAATAGCCCACTGCAGAGGTACTAAAGAGAGTAAGGGAATCCTTTGCCTTCGATAGGGAATCCACAAGGTTTCTCGTGGTAAGGATTCTGCTCTCCCTTATGACCCTTTTATTCTCCTCTGTCCACCTCTGGAATATACTACTCCCTGCCAGATTTATCACGAGATCATGGCCTGAAACCTCATCTTGCCAGTCTCCCACCTGGGTAGGGTCCCCTTTGATGACCTTCACCTCCTTGTATTTAAGGGGCTTACCCGATCTACTCAAAACAGTGACCTCAAAGCCCCTTTTGAGTAGGCCCGAAATGAGGCTATTACCCACAAAGCCGCTTCCTCCTGTTAAAAATGCCCTCATCCCTCACCTCCCAGGATCTTCTTGTTAAGGGGCTCATATACCCCTTTTAGCTCTTCCCATCTCTTATCCATCTCATACCTCTCTAAAAAAGGGATATGCCCCAAATATCTCACCCCGCTAATCTCTTCTATGATCAAGGGGTTTGATCTTACGGTAGGGTCATCATCTCCTCCTCTCCCGCTCGTATAGAAACCCAAAACCTCAATAAATGCACCCTCAAGGGCCTTGAGGGTAAGGAGGGTATGGTTTATGGTGCCCAAGGATGGCCTTGCTATTACCAAGACAGGCAAATCCATCTCTTTTATTAGGTCCAACACAAGATAGTCCTTCTCGATAGGCACCATGAGTCCCCCTATGCCCTCCACAATCAAGAGTGAATGCCTATCCAATAGCCTTTCAAAGGCCAAAAAGATATCCCCCTTATGTATACCCTTCCCCTCAAGTCTGCTGGCATAAAGGGGGGAGGAGGGGATCCCAAATCTAATGGGGGTATTCAGATGGGGATCCAATTGGAGTCCGGTAACTTCCTCCACAAAGAGCATGTCCTCTGAGACAAGGTCTGATCCAATGGAGAGACAACCAGTGGAGATGGGCTTAAAATAGCCTGCATTGACCCCCAAATCGGTTAGGGCCTTTAAATAAGTGGCACAAAAAAAGCTTTTACCCACCCCTGTATCTGTGCCGGTAACAAAGATGGCCCTACTCTTCAATCGGCACCCCTCCTGAAGAAGGAGCTTATAGCCCAAAGGAGCTTCTCTATCTCCTCCTCCCTATGGGAGGCAGAAAGGCTGATCCTGATCCTGCTCTTCCCCTCTGGCACTGTGGGAGGCCTTATGGGAGGCGTATATATCCCTTGCTCAAAGAGGTGATCCGAAAGCTCCACTGCCTCTCTAGCACTCCCCAGAACAACTGCAAATATGGGCGCAGGCGATCTGGAGGTATTTAGCCCAAGCCTATTTAGCCCCTCCCTTAGAAGGTCACAGAGTTTTTTGAGCCTTTCCCTTAGTTCTCTGCCATCCTTTAGGATTTTTAGGGCAGCAAGGGTTGCAGCTGCCACAGGAGGAGATAATGCAGTGGAGTAGATAAAGGGCCTTGCCCTGTTTATGAGATACCTGACTATGGTATCAGAGGCCCCCACAAAGCCCCCTTGTGTGCCTATGGCCTTGCTAAAGGTACCCACCTGGATTGAACCACAAGGAGATATACCCCAGTGGTCAAAGGAACCCTTTCCCTCTGGCCCGAGGACCCCTGTGCCATGGGCATCGTCCACAATGAGGAGCGCATCCAATTCCCTTGCAAGGGCTATCAGCTCAGGAAGAGGGGCCAGGTCACCATCCATGCTAAAGACCCCATCTGTGACTATTATCTTTCCCCCCTTGTAAGATGCCTTGAGGAGTCTTTTTAGTGCATCTACATCTAAGTGGGGATAGGTCTTTACCTCTGCCTTACTGAGCCTGCAGGCATCCACAATGCTTGCATGGTTTAACTCGTCACTAAATATGACATCCCCTTCCCTGGAGACGGCGGTGATCACACCTAAATTTGCAGTATATCCACTGGAAAAGACAAGGGATGCCTCTACACCTTTATATTGGGACAATTTCTCTTCCAGCTGTGTGAAGATCCCAAGGTTTCCGGCCACAAGCCTTGAGGCCCCTCCTCCTACCCCCCACTCCTCAACGGCCTTTATGGCAGCCTCCTTCAGGGCAGGGTGCTGAGAGAGGCCCAGGTAGTCATTGGTGCAGAAGAGCACCACTTCCCTATCTTTTATGCTGGCCCTTGTACCCTTCTTTTCCCTTAAGGTTCTGAGGGACCTAATTAGCCCCCTTTCCTTTAATAAGGAGAGCTCCCTTTGGGCCAAATGCTCAAAGCTATCCAACCCTATCCCTCTAATTGGTTGATTGCCTTCTTTAGGGCGGAGAAGAGTAAATCAATCTCTTCAAGGGTGATACTTAAAGGTGGCATAATTACAACCGTATCACCTAAGTTCCTCAAAATCACCCCGTGCTTTCTGATCTCCATACACACTCTGTGGCCCACCCTCTTGGAAAGGGGATAAGGCCTCCCGCCTTTTGGGTCTTCCATCAGTTCAATGCCAGCCATCATGCCCTTTTGTCTTATATCTCCCACCTTGGGATGGCCTCTAAAATCCTCAAGCCACATAGTTATTGTATCTATCTTTGGCCTTAGGGATTCTACCGTTCGTTCTTCTTGAAAGACCTCCAAATTGGCCAGTGCAGCTGCGCAGGCCACAGGGTTTCCGGTGTAGGTATGACCATGGTAAAAGGTCTTTAGCTCCTCATAGTCACCCAAAAAGGCGTTGAATACCTTGTCTGTGGTAAGGGTAGCAGCAAGGGGAAGGTATCCACCTGTGATCCCCTTCCCAAGACAGAGTAGGTCAGGACCCACAGATTCCTGTTGGCAGGCAAACATGGTCCCTGTCCTTCCAAAACCGGTTGCCACCTCATCAGCTATCATGAGGATATTGTATTTATCGCAGAGCTCCCTTATGCCCTTCAATACATTGGGAGGGAAGGGTAGGATCCCCCCGGCTCCCTGAACCAGAGGTTCCACAATGAAGGCACAGATCTCCTCTGCCCTGGATTTGATCCTCTCCTCGTATATCTCCAAAAGGGATTCATGGGCCCTCTCCCAAGGGTGCCCACCTCTTTTCCAGAATAGATAAGGGGAAGGGAGCCTCATGGTTTCAAACAGTAAGGGTCTGAAGATCTCGTGGAAGAGCTCTATTCCTCCTAAGCTCACCCCACCGATGGTATCTCCGTGGTAGCCCTCTTCTAAGCAGACAAAGATCCTCCTGTCCTCTCCCTGATTTTTCCAGTACTGGTATGACATCTTCAGGGCAATTTCCACAGAGGCCGCCCCACACTCTGAATAGAATACCCAGTTGAGGTGACCCGGTGCTATTTCGATCAAGGCCTTTGAAAGGGAGGCAGCAGGGGGATGGCTAAGACCCAATAAAGTACTGTGGCATAACTCTTTGGCCTGGGCCACAATGGCATCTACGATCTTGGCCTTCCCGTGTCCATGCACATTGGCCCATAGGCTTGAGACCCCGTCCAGGTATCTGTTGCCCTCGGTGTCTATGAGATAATTACCCTCTCCCCGTTCAATAAAGAGAGGTCCCCACTCCCACCACTCCTTCATCTGCGTAAAAGGGTGCCAGAGGTAATTGAGGTCCCATTCCCTCAATAAGGCCTTATGGTAGGCTTTCTTGTCCAAACCCCACCTCCCCATAGAAGATCATTTTGGATTAAGCCCCTCTCCATCTTAGAGGTCTTTGAGAGCCTTCAATATATACCGTAGTAGGCCTTAGAGAAAATAGAAAACCTCTGATCATCCCTGTGCCAGAACCTATTTTGCACTCGGAGCCATTTGGTTATATATTGGTTGCCCATTTTGGTCATCCCAAGCAAGGGTAGCACCCTTGGGGAGCATGGATAAGGGGTTGAGCAAGGATAGGGCTATGGGGAAGATCTTCTACGGTTGGAAGGTGGCATCGGTTGCCTTTTTGGCCAACTTTATGGCAGTGGGAACAGGTTTCTATGCGATAAATGCCTTCTTAGAGCCCATATGCAGTCTAAGGGGCTGGTCCAGGACATCTGTAAACATAGCCCCAATGTTAGGGACCTTATTTGGGTTTTTATGCCAACTCCTCTACGGCACCCTCTTGGACAGGATAGGGCCAAGGCTTTTGATGAGCTTGGGTAGTCTTGTGGCAGGTGCCTCCTTTATCTGCCTTGGGCTGGCTGACCGACTCCTATCCTTTTATCTCTTCTATGTGATCCTGTACATTGGAAATGGCGCCTATGCCGGTATTGTCTCCAATACTGCGGTGAATAATTGGTTTGTAGCCGAAAGGGGAAAGGCCTTAGGTTTTGCAACCTCTGGGATGTCTCTTTCAGGGGTGGTATTCCCATTCTTGCTGATGATTCTCCTTGTGAGATGGGATCTAAAGACCGCATTTTTGTTAGGAGGCCTCTCGGTCCTCACCATAGCACCCCTGTCCTGGAGGGTGGTCCGAAACTGGCCAGAGGAAATGGGTCTTTTGCCAGACGGAATAGAGGCCACTGATGAGACAAGATTAAGGATGGAAAGACCAAAGGCTCCAGCCAACAAGAGAGATTGGGCCTTTACCAAGGCCTTGCTCGCCTCCCCCACTTTTTGGAATTTAGGATTGGGCTACGCCCTCATGATGACAGGTGCAGTGGGGGTCATGTCACAGTTGAAGCCCAGGTTTGTGGAGTTAGGACTTAAGGACATGGATGCCATGGGATTGATGGCATTGGGTGCCTTAATGGGGGCCATAGGGAAGTATCTCTGGGGCTTTTTGTGTGACAAGGCCAGGCCAGACAAGGTGGTCACAGCCCTTGCAATTATGAATGGAGTTGGTTTGGGACTGGGTATAACGTGGAAAGGAATACCTGGTCTGCTCCTCTTTACAATAATATTTGGGATCTCCATGGGAGGGATCATGTCAACCTTCCCTGTAATTACTGCCCATGTGTATGGAAGGGAAAACTTTCCCCACGTGATAAGATTTCTCTACTTCGTCCTGATACTGGAACTTGTAGGCTACATAATAGCAGGCCAGAGCTATGACAGAACTGGTTCATATACTCTGGCTTATATCATCTATTTGTTCATGGACATCATTGCAGCTATCCTCCTAAAGAGTATTAGTTTAGAAAAGGGTTACAGATCTTAAGGCACAATTGGTCCCCGAAAAATGATAAAATAACTTTTTCTCAACCCAAAAGTGGGGAAAAGATGGTTATCAAAATTTCATGACATTCTATCATAACAAGCAGATGCAGGAATAGGCAATTAATCTGTATTGAGAGGATGAAGCAGTTTTATTTCAACGAATCCAACAAGATGTCTTCGCAGGCTAAATGTAAAATGAAAATATGGAGCAAGCAAATTTCTGGCAAGGCTTTAACAATTGGAAATTTGGAACGCAAAATCTTTCCTAAAACGTTTTCATAATGTTGTATTTCTTGATCCATGCATAGACAGTAGGCCTTGATACTTTAAGGATCTTAGCCATTTTTGTTATGTTCCCACCGGATTGCTCATATGCTTGTTTAGTCAAAAGATAAGGATCTTCTTTATTCCCAATTTCGTTAGTTATCTCAAGATCGCTTTGCCTCTGTATTGGAAGGTGATGGGGTTCTATTGTCTTGCCATCACACATTATTACTGCATGTTCTATGGCATTTCTAAGTTCTCTTACATTGCCCATCCATGGATAATTAAGCAAAAGATCCAAAGCCCCTTTGTTAAAATTCACAACATCCTTATTACACTCATTGGAAAATATCTTCAAGAAGTGCATTGCAAGGGTAATTATGTCTTCTTTCCTTGCCCTTAGGGGTGGTATGTGTATCCGCAGGACATTTAATCTGAACAGCAGATCTGCCCTAAATCTGCCTTTTTCCACCTCGGCACATAGATCTTTGTTTGATATGGCAATGAGCCTCACGTCAACCGGTTTCGAGTATGAAGAGCCAAGTCGGGTGATGCTGCGTTCTTCAATTACCCTCAAAAGGTATACCTGGGCATCTAAGGGCATTTCTGAGATCTCATCCAACACAAGGGTTCCCTTGTCTGCAAGCTCGAACTTGCCCCTAAGGCCTTTCTGGCTTGCGCCCGTAAAGGCACCAGCCTCATAACCAAAAAGCTCACTTGCCAAAAGCTCCTTCGGAATTGCTCCGCAGTTTATAACAACTAATGGACCTGCCTTCCTCTTGGAGTTTTCGTGTATAAACCTTGCTATGACCTCCTTGCCTGTGCCCGTCTCACCCATTATAAGCACATTGGAATCATAACAGGCAGCATTTCTTGCCCTTTCCAACACGGACCTGAAGGCACTGGAATCTCCAACCACGTGCATTGGCCCACTCACCCATGACCTCTTGCATGATGTCTCTTTCACGGCCTCGACCAGTATGGTGTTGCCTATGGAGCGCCCAGAGTGCTCCAATGGTCTTCTCTCCAGTATAAGACCCATACCACTTAGGTTAATAAATGCCTTCGAGGTTTTTGTGGCCCAGAAGTCCTTCAGGACCGGAATTTCTTGAACAGTGGACCCCACTATTCCGTCACTTTCCAGCTTCAATAACTCCAATGCCTTGAGGTTTATTCTCCTGATCCGGCCATCCTCTTCCACAATTACGACACCCTTGTCAATGTGATCCAGGGTGAGTTGGATACTGAGATCCCTAAAAATGGTCTCTTTTTCCCTTCTGTTTTTTTCTATGGTGAGTTCGGCCACCTTTGCTATTTGTGTGGCCATACCTATGAGAGAAGGGTGGTGATACGGGATGCGAAAGATGAAATCCAACACACCCGCTATATGGCCGCTGTCAGGGTCGTGAACAGGCACAGCAGTACAGGAAAACTGTTTTAGTTCTTGGCAGAAATGCTCTGCATGTAGCACCTGTGAAGGCTGTCCTGTGGACAATGTGATCCCCACTGCAGTGGTTCCGGCGTACTCTTCCCTCCAATTGGCCCCAGGCACAAAATTGACAGACTTCAAAAGCTCCAAGAGGTCCTCATTGCCACTTATTTTTAACACATAGCCTTCGGAGTCCACATAAGCCACAACAAAATTCACCTTGTCGGCGGAGTTGAGCAGACAATCCATTATAGGCTCCATCGCAGCTATATATTCCCCGCTCCAGTTGATCCTCTGCAACAGTTTATGCCTGGGCAATACCTTGGGAAGGGGTCTATTCAGATCTACACCAAGGGTCAATGACCTTTCCCAGGAATCCGCAATATGTGGTTTAAGGTAATCGGCTACAGAAACCCTTTTCCCAATGAATTCAGCCCAGAGGGTCTTAAGTTCTTCCATTTGGGATGCCAGATCTTGGAAAGAGGAATCCCAGATTATATTGTCTTTTAGGGAGAGCTTTCGCGTAAAAGCCACTTAACACCTCTCAGGGTGGGATCTATCCTCTTATAACACAGGTAGTTAGGGTGTCAAGGGGAGTTTCTGAAGGGCCCACAGCCCCGTTGGGAATCTTATCCCTGAGCTTGCTCTTTACACATATCGTGTAAAGGGAGTGTAAAATAACCTGTTAAAGACATCCTCCCGTGGGCTTACACCTTTACATATTTGTAGCATAGTAGTTCCTAAAGCGGACACACTTTAGGTCTTCTGAATAAATTTTTTCAAACTTTAGTATATTTTTGCCTCCACTGGCATATAGCTTGCTGATATTTCCCAGGCATTTGAGGCCCTAATAGGATTGGCCCATAGCCAAAGATCAAATAGACGGAGTAAGCCATGTTAGACATCAAGGTAGTGAATGGAAAGGTATTTATACCAAAGGATGGTTTTTATGATCTGGAT
>CALKZT010000094.1 GCA_938002815.1 uncultured bacterium | reverse complement strand
CCCGATACGACCCTGCGGGGGAAGATCGTCGAGTTCGTCGGGAGAGGCGACTTCGGGCTTGCCTCGGGCCAGAAACCAGATGGGGGCTACGAACGGGTGTGGTTTAAGGAGCCGGTCTCCCCAGACGAGGTCGCCTTCGAGCCAGGGGTGTTTCTTCTCACCAAGGCCAAGGCGCAGGCCCTTAAGGCGCCTGTTTTCGAGCCAATTTCAGGACCAAAACCGCAACCAGGTCCTCCGGTGCCGGGTCCCCTATCTGTTGGGCCTACCACAGCACAGCCAGGCGAACCCGAGCCTCTGGCGGCGCCTGCCCTTGGAGGCCAGAAGAGGTCTATCCGTCTCGTCGGCACCTTTCCATACGAGCTGTGGAATCCGCTGGGAACGAAACTTCTGCCCAAGCTCCGCTCGGCAGTGACAGCCGGCGGGCAGGGCTCCCATCTCAAAGTCAACGTTGATCTTTTAGTGACGGTCATCTTCCATCTTTTGGCTCCCCATTCTCGCGTCTGAGCCCGAAAAGGTCCATCTGTCCTAAGATAAGGACTGTGCGTCTCTTGGAATTATCCAGAAGCCTTTTTTCTTTTAGCTTCTTTACCCGGTACTCTAATGTGGTGCTTGGGATCGATAGCCTCCTTGCAACCTCCGCAATGGATACTTCCCTTCTAAAGCGGTCCTTATTGCCTCTTCCTTGAACTCACACGACAAAAATTGCCCTGTGGATCTTCTCCATTGGAGCACCTCCACAGTCTCTACCATACATCAAAATTTATGCCCACTAAGGCCATAATCCAGCACGGTGGCTCTTGGTGCAGCGATAGCTGGGCCTCGCAGGCGTGCTCGGAACGCTGTGCATCCAGGGAAAAGATTAAGGCGACATCCTTAAGCAATCACCTGACTTGACATAGAATGTATGTCATGGTACCGATGGGCGATGCTAATATTCGCACGTTTAGGCAGGTTATTTTCTTTTGCCGAGGGCTCTCTTTTTGCAATAAATCCCTTACTTTCTCGAAAGAAGGGGAGGGTAAAGACAGAATAAATAGGAAAGAAAGGAGTATTGCTTATGTGGAATCGCTTTTTCAAGAGTGCTGGGTTGAAAACAAAGTTAATGGCTTCCAATGTGCTGTATATTGCTATCTTTGCTGCCGTCCTTTACTTGTTTGTGGACTACAGTGCTACGGTAAGGGAGCTCTCGCAACGGCAGGAAGCCACCCGTCAGCTTATCACCCAAATTCAGGACATGGGTTCTGATATCCAGTCCTATCTCCAAAATCGCTTGGAATATGGGGAACTCACCAAGAGAAGTTCTGCCTTCTTGTCAAATATTCAAAACAGTGAACTGAACCGCTCCCTCGGCGCTATCTTCAAGGAAATAGAGGAGATCGAGAAATTACGCACAACAAACCAGACCATCGAAAAGGAGATCATGTCCCTGACAGGCTTATCTATCTCGCAATCCAACGGTTACCTGAAAGAAATAAGCAAGAAGCTAGCCGATGAGGAAAAAAGAAAGGAGGTTACTACATTGGAGCGCCAGGTTATCGCAGGGGCCACCGTGAATACCTCCAATAATTATGAGCTTAGGCTCCTGTTTGGAAGGCTCAAGCAGGATTTGTCGGCTAAAGAGGAAATTTTGGCCTTTTTGGCCAGTACACTGGAGAACGTGAAGAACGATGAGAAAGCGCTTGCAGGGACCCCCTTTGTGGGAATGGCCCAGGCGGCCCACAAGGCCAACCTCCAGGTGCAGGATCTAACACTACAGTTTATTAAAAACCAGGAACAAATCCGGATAGGGGAGACCCATATTTCTGAAAAACTGCGCTCGATACTCGACGGCATCGCCCAAAATATGAAGGAACAGGAACAAAGCTTTTATGCAGGAATTCGGTCGGGGTTACGCAATGTGGCCATCGTGCTCGGCGTGGCCTCACTTATAGCCATAATGGTCAGCTTTTTCCTATCCCGTTCCATCTCAGCATCCCTCAGGAGAATCATTACTAATCTGAATCGGGCCTCCGAGCAGATATTATCCACCAGTTCCCAGATCTCCGCCTCAAGCCAGTCCGTGGCGGAAGCGGCAAGCGAGCAGGCAGCTGCCATAGAGGAGACATCTTCCTCTTTAGAGGAGATGGCCTCCATGACCAGGCAGAACGCAGAGAACGCCGAACATGCCAAGATACGCATGGCTGAGGTAAAAGAAATCGTATCACGGGTCAACACCCATATGAATGAGATGGCTGCCGCAATCCAGGAGATCACCCAGTCAAGCGAGGAGACGGGCAAGATCATCAAGACCATCGATGAGATCGCGTTTCAGACCAATCTCCTAGCCCTGAATGCGGCGGTTGAGGCTGCAAGGGCCGGCGAGGCTGGGGCCGGCTTTGCGGTGGTGGCGGACGAGGTGAGAAACCTCGCCATGAAAGCGGCCGAGGCAGCCAAGAATACGTCGAATCTGATTGACAAGACCATCAAGGCCGTCAAGACCGGCAGCGACTTGACCCAGGCAACCCAGGAGGCGTTTAGGGAGAATGTGGAGATTGTTGGCAAGGTTGGTGATATAGTTGATGAAATGGCGGCGGCCTCTGTGGAGCAGGCCCAAAGGATCGAACAGATCAACAAGGCCGTAACCGAAATGGACAAGACAACCCAGCAGAATGCAGCCAGTGCAGAGGAGTCGGCCAGCGCCTCGGAAGAGATGAACGCCCAGGCCGAGGAGATGAAGGCCATGGTGCATGAACTGGAGGGTCTGGTATATGGGGCATCTAAAGGACGTCAAAAGGAACCAGGCATTGTACAGGACACCCTGCTTCATGCCTCCCCGGCTAAGGCTTCGGTAAGATCCAAGGTCCTGGCAAAAGGCGGTAGAGAGCCTGTGGCAGTTGCCAAGCGTGAGATCCAGCCTCACCAGGTTATCCCACTGGAAGACGAGGAACTGAGGACTTTCTAATCAACAAGGAGCGGTTTTTCTCCTCCAAGCAGAGCGGCATTTCAGCCATAATCCCTTTGGTCTGGTCTGCTGCCTCCACTGCTGTTTTCATGAGAGCCTCGGAAAAATTATCATGCTGCCTTTCTCATCAGCTGGTGTTGCCAAAGCAACCTCTAAACTCCTCAACCCGTCCCCTCTTGACTGCCCCACCAAGACCCCCCTTAGCACTTACCTTTGTGTGTCATTATCCCCATTTACCTGGAGGGGAAACCATCACTTAGTCCCTTCTCCCCCAAGATCCCTTCCAAAGATGTTCCACATCCCATTGGTTCTAAACCTCTAAGGTGGAACCAAAACACCAAAGGAAGGGATCCGCAGTCATACGAGTAGATGCACATTTCCGATCCTCACATTCTTCAACCCCTCTTCTCTGCAGATCCTCAGATATTCATTGGCCTCCGATCTCTTGGTGAGGGGAAGGTCATCCATGTAGAAGTGAGGATAATAGGCAAGAAGGCTATATGGGATCCGAGGGTTTAGGGAGGCAATAAACCTGGAAATCCCCCTTATCTCTTCTCCATCAATATAGCCTGGCACCAGAAGGGTACTCGCCATCAGTATCGGTGGCTCACTCCTCAACTCCACAAACCTGGCAGCCTCTTCAAAATTCTCTAAGGTCCTCTTGTTGGTAACACCTGTTAGGGCTATATGGAGATTCTCATCCCAGGCCTTCAGGTCAAACTTTATCAGGCCACCTGACTCCAGGGATAGCCCGATCATCTCCCTTAAAAGGCCTTTATTCATTGATCCATTGGTCTCCCAGCAGATCCTGAGTATCCTTCCCTTCAATCTGTCCCTTGCCTTTTTCGATACCTCAAGGGCAAAGGGCAACTGTGTGCTTGGGTCCCCCCCAAAGTAGCATATACAGGTTGTGCGCTCATCTATAGATGAGATAACCTCATCTGGGCTTCTGGTCCCTGGCAAGAGTGTCTCTTCCCTGAAATGCCAGTTCTGACAATACAGGCAGTTAAAGGAGCAGGAATGAAAGAACACAGCAAGGTTGAAGTAGCCATGCTCCGGGCCATTTTTGATGGCATATTGGGGATAACCTCTACCAGTCCCTCCGGGGCATACCCAGTCTCCCACACAGTTTGTGGGAAGTGGGTCGAGATACCAGGAGAGTTTCCCCATCTCCCTTGAAACCCCAACAAGCCTTCCCTCCTCATTGGCCCTTAGCCCACAATAGCCAAGTGCCCCATTTGGTATCCTGCACTCGTTCACGCAGATCTTGCAAGAGACACCTTTGGGATCTTCTGGAGGCCTCTCTGGGAGTCTAAAGCTCTGTCTGCTTCTGACATGTGTCGCGAGTGCTACCCTCAAGGCACGATGGGGCCTCTCCCTTATACATGAGAGGCAGAGGGATAGCTCCCGTGATATGAGAAGGGATCTTTGATGGCAGATACTACATTCAGCCATGGGAAGATTATAACCATTTATTTAATAAATCAGTCCAAATAGCTTTGGGCCCCACACCCGGCCCATCTCTCCCGCCTCCTCAAGGGGCACCCATCAACCCATGGCAAAGGGAAAAATAGGCTTAACATTTATGGGGATGTCTATACCCATATCTTCTGCTATAATTTTCTTACCATAGCTTTTGGCATAGTCTCAAGTACATAACCCGTTGGAGGGGCCTATGAGAGTTTTGATGTTTATTGGGAAAGGCGGGGTTGGAAAGACCAGTGTCGCTGCAGCTACAGGGCTTAGGACCGCAAGATTAGGTTATAAGACCATAATAATGTCCTTGGACATAGCACATAATTTGAGTGACATCTTTGATTTGGATAAGGGCCTCATGGATCTTAACAAAGGCAAACCTGTGAAAATAGCAGAAAATCTCTGGATTCAAGAATTAGATATCCATCAAGAGCTTCAAAGAAACTGGAAGGAAGTCCATAGTTATCTCTCATTGTTGCTGAGCACCAGCGGTTTTGACAATGTTCTCGCAGAAGAGCTCGCAATACTCCCAGGCATGGAAGAGGTAAGTGCTCTGTTATACATAAACAGTTATGTAAAAGCCAATTATTATGATGTTATTGTGCTTGACTGTGCACCGACAGGAGAGGCTATTAGATTCATAAGCATACCCACTGCACTGGAGTGGTATATAAAAAAGATCTTCAATCTTGAAAGAAATATTGCAAAATTCGTAAGGCCAATTGTGAAAAGGGTAACTGATATACCCATACCAGAAGATAGTTATTTTGAAAATATAAACCAGCTATTCATAAAACTTCAAGGTTCAGACGAAATCTTAAGCAACCCTGAGATCACAAGTGTAAGACTCGTTACAAATCCCGAAAAAATCGTACTAAAAGAGACACTAAGGGCCTTTATGTACCTAAACCTCTATAAGATAAATGTAGATTTGGTGATCTTAAACAGGATCTTGCCCTTAGAAATACAGGATAGGTTCTTTGATGCCTGGAAAGAGATACATGCCCTCTATACCTCAAAGGCCAGGGAATACTTTGATCCTATTCCCATATTCTCCGTCGATCTATTTACCAAAGAGATATTGGGCCTGGAGGCCATAGAAAGGCTTGGCGAGGCCATATACAAGGATCAGGACCCCACACACCTCTTCTATAAAGGCAAAGCCTATGAGTTTTCCAAGGAAGACGGATGCCTAATGATCAAGATCGAATTACCCTTTGCCCAAAAAGAGGAGGTGGAAGTCTATAGAGTTGGAGATGAATTGGTGCTAAAATTAGGTGCCTTTAGGAGGAACATACCTCTTCCCAGGTCAGCCCTTGCATCCTGCGAAAGAATGAAGGCCAGGATGCAGGAAGGCTATTTACAAATTTATGTGGGAGGTAAAGAAGATGGAGAATGAAGGCGTAAAAGAGACAAAGGAGGATTTGGTTGGGTGCCCTATATGCAAGCTCTTTGGCTGTCTAAACAAGGGTCTTGGACCAAAGAGTGAATTTAGAAGGCACTTATATAGGTCCAAGATAGAGTTTTTGAGGGCCATAGGTTCCCTTATAGAGGAGCGTATACAGGACTTAGAAAAGAGGATGGAGGGGCAACCTAAAAAGGCCATTAAGCTCACTGTGGATTAGAATATCTCTGGAGGTAGGTCTTTAGCCTGAGCTTTCTCTTTGCGCTCTCTGTGCTCATATAACGGACCGCTCCGAAGATAGGTCTTTCAGGCCAAGGTCTATCGTGCCTGCCCATTACCCAAAAGATACCCGTATACGAGTTGGGGTCCCTACCATCCAGGGCATAGTAGTTGTTCAGATACTCCATGACAAAAAGGGCCTCTTTTGGCCCCTTAGCCCATTCCAGTATCTTTTTCCCCCAAAGCATCCTCATGTAGTTGTGTATCTTTCCCTCTTTTAGGAGTTGTATCTGTGCTGAATTCCAGATGGGGTCATGGGTCCTTGCGGCTTCAAAGTCCTCTAAATCATAGATAGATGGCCTTGGGTCCCCAATATGCCTTTCAAGGCTCTCCCTTGCCCAAGGGGGTATTGAATCATAGGACGCGTAGTCGGGTCT
>CALKZT010000093.1 GCA_938002815.1 uncultured bacterium | reverse complement strand
TACTCCCGATAGGCCCCTTACAAACTTCTCGGGATTCTCTAAGCTGAGGATCCAATCCAACAGCTGAGAACCGCTCTTCCCCTTGAGGTTTGAGAGGACCTCCCAGCTGAGGGCCTTTTGGTCTAGGCCCAAAGCCCTCCTTTTAACTAATTCTGTTTTCATCTCAGTGGGTCGAACTAATCCCTTCTTGTTGGGCAGTACTATTGGACAAAAGATCAGCCAGTGAGATAGGCAAGAATTCTTGGCCTCCACAGTACAACTGCTTGCCTTCGGGAATCACTAAGGTATGGGCCATCACCTCGTCCATGCTCTCCACCAAAAGGATCTCCAATTTCTTTAGGATCTTCTCCGGGATCTCCTCTAAATCACTCTTATTCTCCATAGGGATCACCACCTTTGTCACACCCGCCCTATGTGCGGCAAGTACCTTTTCCTTTAGACCCCCTATGGGAAGGATTCTCCCCCTTAAGGTAATCTCCCCTGTCATTGCCACATTGCTCCTCACCGGCCATCCTGTAAAGGCAGAGACAATGGCAGTACAGAGAGCTATCCCTGCTGAGGGGCCATCTTTTGGGATTGCCCCTTCTGGAACGTGTATGTGTATATCTATCTTTTCATGAAATCCATCTGGCAGAGACAACCGCCTTGCCCTTGACCTCACATAACTGAGCGCCGCCTGCGCAGATTCCTTCATCACATCGCCCAGCTTTCCGGTCAGGACCAAGATCCCCTTTCCAGGCATTATGGTAGCCTCAATCTGCAAGAGCTCACCTCCCACCTCTGTCCAGGCAAGACCAGTAGCCACACCTACCAGATCCTTCTCCTCTCGCTTCCCAAATCTGTACTTGGGCCCCCCAAGATACTTTCCAAGGGACCTCCCTGTCACCCTGACCTTCTGAAAGAGACCGTTTTTTACAACCTCTTTTGCCACCTTCCTGCAGATACTGGATATCTCCCTCTCAAGGTTTCTGACACCTGCCTCCTTGGTATACTCCCTTATGATCCCTAAGAGCCCACTGTCTGTAAAGACGATCTGTTCTGGCTTAAGTCCGTTTTGGGCCACCTGCTTTTTCACCAAAAAGTACTTCCCAATGTTGAGCTTTTCCAGCTCTGTGTAGCCTGGTATCCTGATTATCTCCATCCTGTCCTGCAACGGGATTGGGATGCTGGATAGGGTATTGGCAGTGGTAATAAAAAAGACATCAGAGAGGTCATAGTCCAGATCCAGATAATGGTCATTAAAGGCCACATTCTGCTCAGGGTCCAGGACCTCCAGAAGAGCAGCGGCCGGATCCCCTCTGAAGTCGTGACTCATCTTGTCCACTTCATCCAGGCAAAAGACAGGGTTGGTGGTCTTGGCCTTTCTCATGAGTTGTATGATCTTACCAGGTAGTGCCCCTATGTAGGTTCTTCTATGCCCCCTTATCTCTGCCTCATCCCTCACACCCCCGAGGGAGAGCCTCACAAAATTCCTCCCTGTTGCCCTTGCTATGGATTTGGCCAAAGAGGTCTTCCCAACCCCTGGTGGCCCGACAAAGCAGAGGATCGGGCCCTTCACCTTTTTGGTAAGGTGCTGCACTGCCAGATATTCCAGTATCCTTTCCTTGGGTCTTTCAAGGCCATAGTGATCCTCATTCAGTATGGCCTCTGCATCTTTGATGTCCAATTTCACCTTAGATTTTTCATACCAGGGCAGGGATAAGATCCAATCTATATAGTTTCTAACCACTGTGGACTCAGCAGACATAGGGCTCATGAGCTTCAGCTTCTTGAATTCCTGCTTTACCTTCTGATAGGCCTCCTTCGGCAACCTCTTTGCCTTTATGCGCCTTTCCAGTTCCTCCAGCTCTGCCCTATGTTCATCCTTTGTGCCCATCTCCTTTTGGATGGCCCTCATCTGTTCAGCAAGGTAATAGTCCTTCTGGGTCTTCTCCACCTGCTTTTTGACCCTCTCCTTCAGCCTCTCCTCCAGCTGAAGGATATTCAGCTCTGATACCAGCTTCTTATACAGCTCCTCTAATCTCTCATTCAGGTCCAGGATCCCCAAGATCCTCTGTTTCTCAACCACCCTTATGTTCAGATGCCCTGCCACAATATCAGCAAACCTTCCTGGATCCTCCAGAGAGAGGATAGCAGAAAGTGTTTCCCTCGTGATCTTGGGGTTCAGCTTCCCGTATTCCTCGAAACTTTGTCTTAAGGCCCTGAAAAGTGCCTCTGTCTCAGGGGTTATCTCCTGGTTGGTGCATAGCTCCATCACCTTAACCATGAAGCATTCCTCTTCCTCTACATATTGTACCACCTTTCCCCTGCTCTTTCCCTCTATCAGGGCCTTTACAGTACCATCGGGCAACCTCAAGAGCTGGAGCACATTACATATGGTGCCGATGGAGTAGATCTCCGAAGGAGTAGGATCCTCCACCTTGGGATCCTTCTGGGCACAAAGTATTATCTGCTTGTTAAATCTGGCTGCCTTATCCAGGGCCTTAATGGACTTTTGCCTTCCAATATAGAGGGGCACCACCGTCTCGGGGAAGACCACCACGTCCCTCAAGGGAATCATGGGCAGGAGTTTGAGATCGCCCTCTCCAGAGTCCGGACTGGGTCTCCTGAACATCAGGCGTATTCCACTTTCTTTTCGTATTCTTCCATTAAGAGAGAAGGTGTCTCCCTGTTCCTTATGACCTCCTCGGTAACCATACACTCTTTTACACCCTTCAAAGAAGGGAGTTCATACATGATATCCAACATCACCTCTTCGATTATGGCCCTAAGCCCCCTTGCCCCCGATTTTCTCTTTAAGGCCTCCTCTGCTATGGCCCTCAGTGCCCCATCAGTGAACCGAAGATCCACCCCCTCCAAAGAGAAGAGCTTCTGGTACTGTTTTACAAGGGCATTTTTGGGCTCTCTTAGGATCCTTACCATGGCCTCTAAACTCAATTCCTCAAGGGATGCCACTATAGGTAGTCTCCCTATAAACTCCGGTATCATACCGAATTTTATCAGGTCCTCGGGCTGGACTTGCTTTAGAAGCTCACTTTGGTTCATATCCTTCTCTTTCTTTACGTCTGTCTCAAATCCAATCACCTTCCTGCCTATTCTATTGGCTATGATCTTATCTAAGCCCACAAAGGTCCCACCACATATGAAGAGGATATTGCTTGTATCCACCTTTAAGAATTCCTGCTGCGGATGCTTTCTACCACCTTTGGGAGGAATATTTGCAATGGTACCCTCTATGATCTTCAAGAGCGCCTGCTGCACGCCTTCTCCTGAGACATCCCTGGTAATGGAAGGGCTGTCTGTCTTTCTGGCTATCTTGTCTATCTCGTCTATGTAGACAATACCCTTTGAGGCAGCCTCCAGATCATAGTCTGCTGCCTGAACCAGGCTGAGGATAATATTCTCCACATCCTCTCCCACATACCCGGCCTCTGTTAAGGTAGTTGCGTCCGCTGTAGCAAAGGGGACTTTCAGCATCCTGGCCAGGGTCTTTGCGAGCAAGGTCTTTCCGCACCCTGTGGGACCAATCAAGAGGATATTGCTTTTCTCCAGCTCCACATCGTCCTTTTTTACACCAGTGGTAATCCTCTTGTAGTGGTTATGCACTGCCACTGCCAGGATCTTCTTGGCCCTCTCCTGCTCTATTACATAGTCATCCAGGAATTTCTTTATTTCCGCAGGCTTGGGGATCCTAGCAGCCTGCTCATATACCTCCTGGTTGTTTTCCTCCTCTAAGATCTCATTGCAGAGCTGCACACATTCATCACATATGTATACAGCAGGCCCGGCTATGAGTTTCTTTACCTCTTCCTGCCCCTTTCCACAAAAGGAACAGACGATGTTATTATTATAGTCCTTTTTCTTTGCCATCTTTCCCCATCCTTTTTTGATCAGTTCTTTTGCATGGCTTCCCTTTTCTCTATTATCTTGTCAATGATACCATATTTTAATGCTTCTTCACTGGTCATGAAAAAGTCACGCTCTGTATCACTGCGAATCTTCTCTATATCTTGCTTTGTATGTCTAGCAAATAAGCGGTTTAATATCTCCCTTATCCTCAAGATCTCCCTTGCGTGAATATCTATGTCTGTGGCCTGGCCTTGCGCTCCACCCATGGGCTGGTGTATCATGATCCTAGAGTGAGGTAGGGCATACCTCTTTCCTGGGGCACCAGCTGCCAGAAGAAGCGCTGCCATGCTGCTCGCCTGCCCCATGCAGATGGTAGCCACATCTGGTTTTATATACTGCATGGTATCGTAAATGGCCAAACCAGAGCTCACAAGACCACCAGGTGAATTTATGTAGACATATATGTCCTTTTCTGGATCCTCTGATTCCAGAAACAACAACTGAGCTATAACAAGGTTTGCCATGTGGTCATTTATCTCTTCGCCTACGAATATGATCCTCTCTTTTAGGAGCCTGGAATAGATATCATAGGCCCTCTCTCCCCTGCTAGACTGCTCAATGACAATGGGAATCAGCATATCTGGGTCTAACCTCCATGTTGGGATTGGTCTCTTGAGGCAGCCTGGTCAATACCTCCATGCTCTTGGATCTTAGCATTCTCCAAGAGATATTTCAATGTCTTCTCCCTAAGAAGCCTGTACCTCAGCTCTCCCAGAAGCCCCCTGGACCTGTAATAGTCCAAAAGGGCCTCCACAGACTCACCTGAAATGGCGGATTGTGCCTCTAGGGCCTTCAGCATCTCCTGCTGGTCCACTTCTATACCCTCTTTCTTTGCTATATCGGCAAGTACCAGCATTTCCTTAACACCCCTTTCTGCCTTCGGCCTCAGTTCTTCCACCACACGATCAATGGGATGTAACACCGATTCAGGGTTCCCACCTGCTGCCTTTATCTGAGCATACATGTTCTGAATATAGGCATTTATTTCGTTGGTCACAAGGCTTTCGGGAAGTTCAAAGTCTACCTGATCCAAAATCGCACCCAAAAGCCTCTCCGTCGCCTCATTCTCAACCCTCTTTTTTTCAGAATCATTTAGGATTTTTCTAATCCTTTCAGTGAGTTCTGAAAGGTTTTGAAAGCTCGAGCTCACCCTTCTTGCAAAATCGTCATCCAATTCTGGCAGGACCAATCTCTTGATCCCCATTATCTCATACCTCACGCTCACCTCTTTGCCAGCCAACTCCTTGTTGGGGTGCTCAGCAGGAAACCTGATTTTCACCTCCCCACCATCTCCCTTCATCTTTCCCACCAGTTCTTCAGGCCAAACACTCTCTACATTCTCATCACCGAGGTCTATGGTAACCACCCTCTCTTCCTCTTCCTTGGGTTCACCACCCACACGGACCACTTTACATTTGGCTACCACCTTATCTTCAGGCTGAATGGGTCTTTCCTCAAGGACATCCTCCAATTTCCCATACTGGATCTGTAGCTCCCTGAGTCTCTTTTCCACCATCTCATCGGTAACAATGGGCTTCTCCTTCTCTATCTCTATCCCCTTATATTGGGGGAGCTCAAAGGTGGGTTTTATCTCCAGCTGGACCAAGTATGAGAATTCCTGATCCTTTTTTAGTTCCCCCCTCTCAATAGATGGAACGCCAACAGGTGTAAGGTTTTTCTCCTGCAATACCTCCTCGAGGGACCTCTGTATCAGCTTATCTCTCGCCTCTTCTAAGATCTCTTTGCCATATCTCATTTCAATGAGGCCAACAGGTGCCTTCCCTGGTCTAAACCCCTTTATCTTTACAGCCTTGGTGTAATTCCTCAAAAGGGTCTGGTACTCCTGGGCTACCTCTTCCTTGGACAGAGTAATCAGCAGTCTCTTCTTTACTCCAGAAATGTCCTCCATCTTTGCCGTCGCCAAATCCCATTCCTCCACCTTAATTTTTTTAGGCCGAATATTAATTAACCTCACACAAAACTTCTACAATTTTTTCCCGAGAGTTGGTCATAATAGGCCTTTGTTACTTCTTAAGGCTCAGGGATAACTGCCCTTGAAGGGCCCCAACTATATCCCCCTAAAAAAGCCTTTAGGGTCATGAAAGCTTCTAAAAATTTCTTGACAA
>CALKZT010000092.1 GCA_938002815.1 uncultured bacterium | reverse complement strand
TAACCCACGGCAGAAGGTATCCTACCCAAAAGTGCCGAAACCTCTGCGCCTGCCTGTGTGAACCTAAATATGTTGTCTATGAACAGGAGTACGTCCTGACCCCTCTCATCCCTATAATATTCAGCTGCTGTCAGGGCCGATAGCGCCACCCTTGCCCTTGCACCCGGGGGCTCTGTCATCTGGCCGTAAATCAAGGCCGCCTTATTTATGACACCAGAGTGCTTCATTTCCAGGTAGAGATCGTTTCCTTCGCGCGTCCTCTCTCCCACTCCTGCAAAGACACTAATACCCCCATGGTGCATAGCTATGTTGTGGATCATCTCCATCATGACCACGGTCTTCCCCACCCCTGCACCACCAAACATTCCCATCTTGCCACCTTTGGGGAACGGGACCAAAAGGTCTATTACCTTTACCCCTGTCTCCAGCACCTGCACGGTGGTATCCTGCTCCTCAAAGGCAGGAGCATGTCTATGAATGGGATAAAACTGCTTTGCGTTCACAGGCCCCAAACCATCCACAGGTCTTCCCACCACGTTCAATACCCTGCCAAGGATCTCATCACCCACTGGCATCTGAATCGGCTTGCCCGTATTCTTTACCTTCATACCCCTCACAAGGCCATCTGTGATATCCATTGCTATACATCTCACCACCCTGTCTCCCAAGTGCTGGGCCACCTCTATGACCAAGTTGTCCTCTGTGTTATCTATGGCAGGATTGGTGATGGTAAGGGCTGTATAAAGGGGGGGCAGATCTCCTTCTTCAAAAACCACGTCCACTACTGGTCCTATCACCTGTAACACTTTCCCTTCGTTCATCTTATATCAAAACCTCCTTTTATTTCAAAGCTGATCATGCCTTTCTAAGGGCCTCAGCACCACCCACTATATCCATCAGTTCAGCGGTGATAGAGGCCTGCCTTGCTTTATTAAATGCCAGGGTAAGGGTATTGATAAGGTCCCCACAGTTCTTGGAGGCAGTGTCCATGGCCGCCATCCTGGCTGCATGTTCGCTGGTCTCGTTTTGTAGAAACGCATTGTATATCTGCACATTAATGTGCTTGGGCAGCAGATCTATAACAAGCTCTTCAGGGGATGGTTCAAAGAGGTACTCAGTCCTGGCCGCAGTAATTACCTCATCCTCCCTTTGCCTTTCTATGGGGATCAATTTTACAAACTTCGGCACCTGCCGTGCCATGGACACAAACTCCATAAAGAGCATATGCACTTCGTCTGTCTCTCCCTGGAGGTATCTATTGATCATCTTCCTGCTCAGATCATTTATAAAGGATATATCCACCTTACCATAGACATAGACATGGGATTCCCGGACATTATAACCCCTCTTCACAAAATAGTCCCTGGCCTTTTTCCCTATGCAAACAAGGCTTGTCTTTATACCCTTTCGCTCCAGTTCCTTGATCCACTTTTCTGCTCTCGTAATCAAATTGTTGTTAAAACTTCCACACAATCCCCTGTCTGCCGTAAAGACCATCAACTCCACATTGGTCACACTCTCTCTCGGAACAAGGAGGGGGTGTATATCTGCCTCTACCCTTTGTGATAGGTTTGACATTACCTCGGCAAATTTTTTGGCGTAGGGCCCGAAACCTTCCATACGGCCCTGCACCTTTCTAAGCTTTGCAGCAGCAACCATATTCATGGCCCTTGTGATCTGGCGGGTCTTCCTTACTGCTGCTATCTTCCTTTTGATGTCCCTGAGTGTTGCCATAACACACCCTCTCGCCTTTAGATGTGAGGCTGGAAGATCTTGTCAAACTCTTCCAAGGCACTTCTCATCTTTTGATCCAACTCAGGGCTTATATCCTTTTTCTCCTTTATCTCTGAAAGGATCCCAGGGTGCTTTGTCTCTAAAAATTCCAGCATCTCCTTTTCGTATCTGCTGATACTATCAGCAGGCCATTTGTCCAAATAACCGTTCACACCGGCAAACAGGATGGCCACCTGCTTTTCTGCCGGCATGGGTTTATATTGGGGCTGTTTCAATACCTCCACAAGCCTCCTGCCCCTCTCTAGCTGCCTCAGGGTGGCCTTATCCAAATCGCTACCAAACTGGGCAAAGGCCTCCAACTCTCTGTACTGGGCCATATCCAATCTCAGAGAACCCGCCACCTTCTTCATGGCCTTGGTCTGGGCAGCACCACCCACCCTGGATACCGAAAGGCCAACGTTTATGGCGGGCCTGATCCCGGAGAAAAAGAGACCCGGTTCCAAATAGACCTGGCCATCGGTGATGGAGATCACGTTTGTGGGTATGTACGCGGAGACATCCCCTGCCTGGGTCTCTATCACCGGAAGGGCAGTTAAGGAGCCGCCTCCTAACTGGTCATTCAACTTGGCCGCCCTCTCCAAGAGCCTCGAGTGGTTGTAAAAGATATCCCCTGGGAATGCCTCACGGCCTGGTGGCCTCCTCAAGAGCAGGGAAACCTGCCTGTAGGCAGCGGCCTGTTTTGATAGGTCATCGTATATGATAAGGGCATGTCTCCCTGAATCCCTGTAATATTCCCCTATGGCGCATCCAGAATAGGGTGCTATAAACTGCTGGGTGGCCGGGTCACTGGCACATGCTGCTACCACTGTGGTATATTCCATGGCCCCATATCTCTCTAAGATATCCACCACCTGGGCCACGGTGGACTTTTTCTGGCCGATGGCCACATAGATACAATATATGTCCGAGTCCTTCTGGTTGATAATGGCATCCACGCAGATGGCAGTCTTTCCTATCTGTCTGTCGCCGATTATGAGCTCCCTCTGTCCTCTTCCTATGGGAGTCATGGCATCTATGGCCTTGATCCCTGTGTACATGGGCTCGTTCACCGGCTGTCTCATCACGACCCCTGGGGCCACCATCTCTATACGCCGATACTCAGTGGCCTTTATTGGACCTTTCCCATCCAGAGGGTTGCCCACTGCATCTATAACCCTTCCCAACACCGCCTCTCCCACAGGGATCTGAGCAATCCTGCCTGTCCTCTTTACGATATCCCCTTCCTTGATCTTGGAGTCGTCGCCCATAATGGCAACACCCACGTTATCCTCTTCCAAATTCAGGCACAGCCCGTAGATCCCGCCAGGGAATTCCAGCATCTCCATTGCCATGGCGTTCTCTACGCCGTAAACCCTGGCAATGCCGTCACCAACAGAGAGGACTACGCCAGTCTCTTTTATATCGATCTTCTTCTCGTAGCCCTTTATTTGGTCCCGTATAACCTGACTGATTTCCTCTGCTCTGATCTCCATTACTGATATTCACCCCTTTTTAAAGATTCTTTAAGCCCTTCAAGTTGGGCCTTTATGCTACCGTCAATAACGAGGTCCCCAATCTGAACCACAACACCTCCTATGAGGTTAGGGTCCTCCATCATCTCCAATATGACCTTTTTGCCTGTAAACCTCTTGAGCGCCTCTTCGAGCTTCTCCACTGACTTGTTCTTTAGGGTAAAGGCAGTCGTCACCTTTGCCCTCACTATACCCTGAAGCTCATCGCAGAGTTTGGTATAATAGGAGCTGATTTCCCTGAGGAATCCGATCCTCTCTTTTTCCAAGAGTACCTGGAAGAATCTCTTTATGACCTCACTAAAACCCCCCTTTCCCAGCACAAAATCTAAGATCCTCCTCCTCTCATCTGAAGGTATGATCTTGCTGGAAAGGACACCCAAGAGCTCAGGGGTCTTTTCGCAGAGACCTAAGAAGGCCTCCAATTCCTTTCCATAGTCCAGGTACTTGCCCTCTTCCTTCCCTATGTCCAGTAAGGCCTTTGCATATCTCCGAGCTACCTTTGCCGCGCCTATCAATGTAATCTCCCTACCTTTTGTATAAAATCTTCGATCAGGTTGTCCTGATCTTTGTCCTTTATATTTTTCCTCAAGAGCTCCTCTGCCTTCTTAGCTGCCATGGCCATTACCTCTGCCATGAGCCTTTCTTTGGCAGACTGTAGCTCCCTTTGGATCGTTGCCTCGGCCTGAGAAAGCATATAATTTGCCCTCTCCCTTGCCTTAGAAATTATCTTCTCTTTCTCTATCTCCCCTTCTCTCCTGAATTCCTCTATGATCTCACCCTTGCTCTTTTCCATCTCTTTCAGTTTGGCTTCCAGCTCCCTGTATCTCCGTTCAGCCTCCTCCTTCTCCTTTTGAAGGGTAACTAATCGTCTCTCCAGCTCCTCCCTTCTGTTTGCAAAAAAGCTCTTTATGGCACTCTTTCTTAAGACAAGCACCAAAATTACCACCATAAGACCAAAGTTAAGAATCCTGTATAAGAGGTCTGCCCATTCAGAAGGCCCATGGGACGCACCCCCTTCTGCGGCAAGGGCCAAAGAGACAGAACCAATCACTAACAAAGTTACTGACCCTGATAATAGATTAACCATTCTCTCCTCCTGCCAGGCTCCTACCCAAGATCCTTTCTGCCAGTTCCATGGCATATTGGCTCACCTGTGCCTCTAACCCCTCTTTGGTCCTCAATATCCCCTTTTCTAATTCCTCTCTGGTTTTTTTGAGCCTCTCTTGGATGCCCAAATTGGTCTCTTTGATGATCCTCTCTTCTTCCAGGCTGCCCTCTTTCCTTAGCCCCTCCTTGGTTAGGGCCCCTTCTTTCCTCGCACTGGAGATCGTCTCTTGGATCTCCCTATCCCTCTGAGTCGCCAATTCAGAATAGGTAAAGATCTCTTTGCTCAGGGATTCAAACTGGGCATTTCTCTTAGAAATGATCCCTCTGATAGGCCTATAGAGGATTAGATTCAGCACTATGGCCAGGACAAGAAAATTGGCAATCTGAATGATTAGGCTTCCGTCTACATTTAGCATTCCTTCCCCCTAATTGAGGATTTAGACCTGAACAACCAGCACTGGTCTATTATTAAAAATGGTCTCTTCTGTCAAAGACTTTTTTCAGTGCCTTCTACTAAGGTATGACTGGAGCGGCCTATTATCACAGTGAAACCCTTTTGGCAAGAAAAAATTGTGGGCACATCTTTTGCCCTTTCCGTTGGACCATAAGAGAGAGATCACGTGGATCCATATCTCTTATCAAAAAGATCTGTTAAGGCCTTCCCCACTGTAGTATCATAAATCAAAGGTGAGATCTGGAACATAGAGTTCAGCTTGGGAGGTTACCATGATAGACAAAAAGTTGTTGGAGATTCTGGCCTGCCCCAAATGTAAGGGTGATGTGGAGCTGGTAGAGGAGATCTCTGGCCTGGTCTGTAGAAACTGCAAACTCCTCTACGAGATCAAAGATGGGATACCTGTGATGCTCATAGATAAAGCAGTACCCCTAATGGACCAAAGAGATAAGGATCAGATAATTTAAGAACTGAGAGGGTGATAGAGGTGGAAGCCATTAAGCTTTTGATGGTGGACGACGAGGTGGACTTTTTGGATACCCTCTTGAGGAGGTTAAAGAAAAGGGGGTTTTCTGTAAAGGGGGTAAAGGACGGTCAAGAGGCCTTGTCCACCCTCAAATGCGAACCTTATGATGTTGTTATCTTGGACGTAAAGATGCCAGGTATGGACGGCATAGAGGTCCTACGGAGGATAAAAGAAGATTTCCCGGATGTAGAAGTCATAATGCTCACAGGCCATGCCAATGTGGAGGTGGCCATCAGAGGAATTGAGTTAGGTGCCTTTGACTACCTAATGAAGCCCATGGATATAGATGAGCTTGTCTTCAAGGTTGAAGATGCCTATAAGAAAAAGCTCTTGAGGGAACGGAAGAGACGCAGCAAAGAGTAGAAAGATGCCCCTAGCCCAGATCAAATCCCTCCGCCAAAGGCTCAGAAATTTCCTCTGGAGACACAAGAGACACCATCAAGGCCCCCAACTTAGCCTAGAGGAATTGAGATACGAATTTCAGACCAAATACCATAACTTCAAACTACTTCTAAATGCAAATAACAAGGCCTTGGATTTAATGAGTGAAATAGAAGAGTCTCTTAAGGGGACAAGGGTATTTGGCATGACCTTTGTGCGATCCAGGACAACCCAGATTGTTACAAATGTCTATCAGATGATAAAAAATCTGGATGCCATTGCCCCAAATAAGTATGGGCTATTATATGAAAAATTCAAAGAGATCCAGACTAAGCTGGATGAGATACTTACCCCTGAAACCCATGCAGAAGATGCACCCTTGGTTATTCCCATTACAAGAGTAGATAAAGGGCATGTGGAGCTTGTAGGTTCAAAATTGGCAACGTTAGGAGAGGTTTCAAAGATCGAGGGTATCAATATACCCCCTGGCTTCGTGATAACCACAGAAGGTTATAGACTCTTCTTAAGACACAACAACTTACATGAAGAGATTCAAAGAAGGCTACAGGTAGCAGAGCTGACAGATTTGGGAAAGCTTTTTAGCTTGAGTTCAGAGCTACAACAATTGATCATAACCTCGGAGATACCACAGAGACTTTTGGAGGAGATTGAATCCCAGCTGAAAGATTATACCCTTTGGGATAACTCGTCACCTCTGAGGTTTGCAGTGAGGAGCAGTGCCCTGGGGGAGGACTCTGAGGGGATCTCCTTTGCTGGCCAGTATAAGTCAGAGCTAAATGTAAGTCCCGATGAGCTAATCATTGCATATAAGTCAGTAGTAGGGAGTAAATATGGGCTTGCTGCCATGACATATAGGTATAACCATGGCATCAGAGACGAGGACGTGCTCATGGGGGTGGGTGTGATCCAGATGATAGAGGCAAGGTCCAGTGGGGTGATGTATACAGTGGACCCAATAACTGGCAAGGACGTAATCATTTTAAATTCCACTTGGGGCCTTCCCAAGGCAGTGGTGGATGGGAGTGTCACCCCTGACCTATTTGTGGTCTCAAAGGAAAAGAGGCCTCAGATTTTGGAGAGGTCCATATCCCAAAAGCTGGTCAAGTACTCATGCCTCTTGGAAGAAGGTATATGCAGGGAGGAGCTCAATGCTTTAGAGGCCAATGTCCCATCCCTCAATGAAGAAGAAATCAGCCAACTCAAAGAGATAGGTGAAAGGATAGAAGAGCACTTTGGTACTCCCCAGGACATAGAATGGATATTGGACAGAGAAGGTCGTATTTGGGTGCTTCAGACCAGGCCCCTGGCCCATCCTGGCAAGGAGATCCCAAACTACCAAATAGACCTAAGGGACAAGGAGGTCTTACTGGAAGGTGGCATTACGGCATCCCCGGGGGCCTCCGCCGGAAAGGTATTTGTCCTCAGACAGGATGCAGATACGCTTCGTTTCCAAGAGGGCTCCATACTGGTCACTTCCCAGGCCCTGCCAAGGCTTGCTCCCCTCCTTTCCAGGGCAAGGGGTGTAATAGCAGAGCTGGGTAGTGTGACAGGTCATCTGGCAAACGTGGCAAGGGAGTTCAAGGTCCCTGCACTATTTGGTTTGAAAGGGGCCTTAGAGGTGTTAGAGGACGGGATGGAGATTACATTGTGTGCAGACCATCGCCTTGTTCTCAAGGGGATCCATAATATAAAGGTGCCTCAAGAGAGGCCAAAGGCCATAATGGAAGGCACACCTGTGTATGAGACCCTGAAATCTTTGGCTACACATATCCTGCCCCTTACCCTTTTAGACCCAGATAGTTTAGAATTTCATCCCAAGAACGTTAAGACCCTCCATGATATAACAAGGTTTTGCCATGAAAAATCCGTTATAGAGATGTTTGATTTTGGGAATTCCCACGGATTTTCAGAGCGCTCCAGCAAACAGCTTATATGTGATGTGCCCATGCAGTTTTGGGTGATCAATCTGGATGACGGTTTTAAATTGGAGCCAAAGGGGAACCACATTCACATAGAAGATATTACCTCTCTTCCCATGTTGGCCCTTTGGAAGGGTATGGTGAAGGTCCCATGGAAGGGCCCACCTGCCTTAAATACGAGGGGTTTTATGAGTATACTCTTGGAGGCCACCCAGAATCCCAATTTAGAGGCAGCAAGGAGCTCAGAGTTTGCGGTAAAAAACTACTTCATGGTCTCCAAAAACTATTGCAGTCTTCAGTCCAGGTTTGGCTTCCACTTCTCCAGTGTAGAGGCCCTCTTAAGCGATAGGACCTTAGAAAACTACATCAGCTTCCAGTTTAAAGGTGGGGCCGCCAATCTTCCCAGAAGGGTCTTGAGGGCCAAGCTGGTATCAAGCCTATTGGCAGATTTGGGTTTTAAGACCCAATTGAAGGAAGATCATCTCTTTGCAAGGATCGAAGGACACCCATTAGATTTTATGGAAAAGAGACTGATGGCCCTCGGATACTTGATTATACACACAAGACAACTTGATATGGCAATGGACGGAATTTCTGCCCTAAATACCTTTCGGGCAAACCTTCAAAGGGAGATAGAGGAGCACTTCAATATTTAAAAAAGGCCTCCCCTTAGGGGAAGCCACTTATAACCTTTGACTCATCCTTTCACCTAAAGGCGGACTCTACTTTACTCATTAGAGAAGAGACCTTTCTACTTGCCTTGTTCCTGTGTATTACCCCCTTCCCTGCTGCCTTTTGAATAATGGAGACTGCCTCTGAAAGTAGGGTCTTTGCCTTTTGGGGATCCTTTTCTTCCAAACCCTTTTCCACTGCCTTTATTGCGGTCTTTATCCTGGTCTTGACCGCCTTATTCCTCAATCTCCTCTTCTCTGCCTGTCTGGCCCTTTTGAGGGCCGATGGGTGATTTGCCACCTCTCTTAAACCTCCTGCCTTCTATACTTTGTATGACGCCATGGGTATTGTCAGCCAAATCATCCCCTAAACCCACGGGGGCTTCAGATCCCGGGATCTTGACGGCCCTTTGGGGCTAAATCCTTTTTGGCTTCAACGCTTAAATAAATGGGATACGGTCCCAACGGGACTCGAACCCGTGTCTTCGCCGTGAGAGGGCGATATCCTAGGCCGCTAGACGATGGGACCTAAAAAAGGATCTTTAGGGGATCTTCTCTTTTTAGTCAAGGGATTTTATTTGTCTGACCGTTATTTTGAAGGACCAAAGATCTTGCGCCCATTCCAAAAGATCGCGATAGAAATTCTTCATAATCATAAAGCTCCAAGGGGAAATCTCCTCTCAGAGAGCAAAAAACCCCTCCCCTTTGGGGAGGGGTTTGGCTCAAGAAACTTAGGCTTTTACCACTCGATTACCAGCATGTGCCTTACACCATATACGTTGTTGGTGAGGTCCCTGGTGTTATCCCCATCGGTGTGATCAAAGTACTTGCCAGGGAAGAGCACACCGGCATCCACAACGTATTTGATGTTCTTCATGAACTTGAACTCATAGCCCAGGTCAAACTCTGTCCCAAGTCTCTTGCTGGGGGTTATATTACCAATTGGGAACATCTTATCAGCCCTCAAAGTACCCAGCTTCGCAGTTAAAAGCATACTATCAGAGATCTTGTAGCTACCCCTCAAATAGGCTGAAATATATCCACTTAAGCCACCGTTTGTACCGTTTGCTACTCCAGGAGTATTCCATAAGAACCCCACATCCTCGCTAAAGAGCAAGAAATAGGGCTCAAAGTCTTCCCCTGTGGTGGCCCAACCTTTTCGGGTGGCAGTGGAAGCTGCACTTGTGACCTTATTCCCCTGGAGGTAGAATCCGCCAAAGCCCACCTCATAGGGCCCAAAGGTGTAACCCAAGTCTAACCAGCCTGCGAACTGTTTGCCTTTCTGCTCAGTAACCGTTGTGCCCACCACGTTTGTAACTAAATTTCTGCGCCAGTAGTTGAGCTCAGCATCCACCTTAATAGGGCCTGATTTGTATTTGAATCCGTTATCAAACAGGAAGATATAGTCCAAAGCTCGCCAAGGGTCCACTCCAGGATAACCGACAGCCCTAGTATCCTGCTCAGTTATATAATAGAAGAGGGGAATCCAGGTAAATTCTTTGGTTATGGGGAGCACAAAACCAACGGCATAGGCATCCCGATCAGATGCAGAGTTGGTGTAGGCAGCAGAGTTGGTGTAGGCAGCAGGGTTGGTGTAGGCAGCAGGGCTGGGAAGCCAAGGACCCTGATAACCAGCAAAGTTTGCGGCCAAAGGAAGGTTAGAATCACCCTCTCTTAGCTTCTCAATTACACCCGCAACGGTGTATTTCCCCATTACTTTTCCGACCCACTTTATCCTGTCACGGTTAGAGGTACTGTCTTGGAATGGGTGTGCCCAAGCGCCTCCAGGCTGCCTACCCACATAGAGATGCCCCCCATAAAGTGGGAAGGAGAGGTACATCTGTTCCCACCAGAAGTTGTGCTCCGCCCTATAATTTCCGCCCTTGATATCAAGTGGAACAGGTGGAACAGATGGAGCAGCTGAACCAAATGTATTGGTATCAAACTCATCACCATGGCCACCTTTCCAGTACCTTTCCATTATTGTGATCTTGTTGTGAATCCTCACCCACTCGTTCACATGGAGGGTGGGTTCCAGGATCATCTCCTGTTGATACCAGGAAGAAGTGGAATCCCTTCTCCCCTCAGGTGTTGCGTTTTCATCTCGTATGTAATTCTTAACCAATATCCCAGCCACATCCATATAGCCCTTTGTCTCCAGCTTCAGTGCCATGGCAGGCACTGAGACCAAAAGGGCCAATGCCAATACAAAAATGACAACCAAAAGCCTCTTCATCACTCTCTCCTCCTGTCTCTTTTGGTTTTAAAACATCACCGCCTCTATCCAAAAGCCCACATAATACCCGCTACTTCCCTTTCAGACACCACCCCCTTTCTAAAAAATTTGGATGAGACTTTTATCAGAGCCTCTTATAAAGTCAAGAAAAATTTTTAGATGACGCCCAAAGAGGGGCCAAAAAGCCTTTTGGCATACCTGACCCTTTGACAGCCCTTTAGCATTATTCTACCCTAAATATCCAGGGAAAAGGGATAGCTATGACGGATATCAGAGATGAAGCCATT
Organism: uncultured bacterium; assembly: GCA_938002815.1. Classification (GTDB taxonomy): domain Bacteria; phylum Desulfobacterota; class DSM-4660; order Desulfatiglandales; family CALKZT01; genus CALKZT01. Next base: position 1,650 of record CALKZT010000092.1, on the reverse strand, counting down.
GTGCTCCATACCTCAGATTTAGGAGAGGCAGACCTTTTGGTGAGTTTTCTCTCCAAGGAGCATGGAAGACAAAGGGGGGTTGCCAAGAATGCCAAAAAGAGCAAAAGAAGATTTCCCAATTGTCTCTCCTTTGGCAACAGAATCGAGCTCCTCTATCAATGTAGGCCCAATAGGGAGCTCTGTCTTCTACTCGAGGCAAGGCTGATTGAGCCCCTTTCCTATGTGGGTGAATCCTACCAAAAGGCACTCCTTGCCTCCTATGCCCTAAAAATGACGCACCTCTTTCTTCCCCCATCCCAGAGGGAGGCAGAGATCTTCGAGCTCCTTAAGGCCATATTGAATAAAGACCCTCACTTAGACCCAAACCCCTTGTGCCTATATTTTGAGTCGAGGTTTTCCAAATTTTTGGGTTATGCCATAAATCTAAAGGAGTGCCTCATATGCAGAAGGCCATATAGGTTCGAAGGAATGGGCTGGTACTCTGCCAAAAAAGGGGGGATCCTTTGTCCCAGATGTAGACCAACAAAAGGGGGAGTGATCCCCATGGGGCCAGAGGAGGTTCGCCTTTTGCATCTCTTGCAAGAAGGAGAAAATTTCCATCTTTTGGGTTTTGACAGGGAGATCTTACACAATTTATCCAAAATCCTCCTAACTCACATGGAGAGTCACTTGGGCGACCTACCCCGCTCTATACTCTGGCTGAGAGAAAGGCTCTGGCAATAGATGGTTGAGACAAGAAAATTAAAAGAGGCCCTAAGAAGGGAACTTTCCCAAAGGGAATTTCAACCTTCACTCATATATCCTCTTTTGGAAGATCCTGATACATTAGTGGGACCACTCTTCTCATTTCTTCCACAGACAGAAAAATTCCTCAGATGGCATGCGGTAACCTCTCTTGGTCTTGTGGCGGAAGAGATCTCAAAAAGGGATCTGGAAAGGGGGAGGGTTATCCTGAGGAAACTCATGTGGAATCTGAACGACGAATCAGGTGGTATAGGGTGGGGGTGTGCAGAGGCAATGGGGGAGATCCTCTATAGGGTGAGACCCTTGGCCATGGAATTTTCCACCATCCTTGTATCTTACATCCACGAGGAGGAAAACTATTTGGAGCAGATCCCCCTCATAGAGGGAGCCCTCTGGGGCATTGCCAGGGCATCTCAGACAAACCCTGATACCTTAAAGAGGGGCATACCTAAGCTTTTAGAGTACCTCGCCAACCGAAAGGTAGAATTTCGGATCTATGCCTTTCTTGCACTTGATAATATGGGTGTGGTAATAGATAATTCCTTAAAAGAGATCCTATCCAGGGATCAAAGGAGGGCCGAGGTCTACTGGAACGCCAGATTCCAAGAGATCCAGGTCTCAGAGCTTATAAAAATTTAGAGGAGGATTGTCCATGGAACCGGTAAAGATTGCCCAAGATATCTATTGCCTTCCGGCGATTGATTGGAATATTAGAGACTTTCATGGCTATAGCACTTACCTTGGCACAACTTATAATGCATATCTCATCTTGGATGAAAAGATTACCCTTATTGATACTGCAAAAAGCACCTTTGGTGATGAGTTAGTTTCCGGGATAGCAAAAATAGTAGACCCCAAGAAAATAGACTATGTTGTTAGCAATCACACGGAGATGGATCATTCTGG
>CALKZT010000091.1 GCA_938002815.1 uncultured bacterium | reverse complement strand
TCCAACTCCCTTATCTGGGTTATGGTAGCTGATACATCCCTTGTGTCTGTCTTGGCCATGGACTGGACCACAGGATCCCTATCCCCCCCTATGATGAGCTCCCCTAACCTGATCTCCCTTGTCCTTCTCTTCTTCCACATTACACTCTATCCTATATTTCTCCTTGCCCACCTTGCAAGCTTTTGTTCCCCTGCCCTAAATTATAAGAACACAGAGGTCTTTGGGGATCAGATGGGCAAGTTGCCACAAGAGAGGCCTTCTCATAAATAAGCCTCTTTCACTTTAAAGAACATGCAGTCAACACAAGGCGATGAGATAGTATTGGACCCCTAAGGGGCTAAAGGAGCTAAAGAAAAGATCCAAAGCCCGACTAAATAATTCCCCTAAATCGGTGCCTTACCAAAGTTCCTGGCCTCTTGCTACGACTTTTTGTGTAAACTGTTACACAGTATGTGAAGCCAATTATATAGGGCAGAAGGCTTATGGGATCTGAGTCGCCCTATCTACATGTACTCCAGGCTATCTTAAGATGAACTCAAAAGGGAACGGGATTTGCAGAAATAACAGGATAGAATCGGAGGACGAACATGAAACTTTCCAAAGCCCGTCTCATATGCATTTTGTTATTCATTGTCGCAATAAGTGGGTTTGCCTTAGCAAGCACAGAACATGTCTATATCAACGGCAAGATAGCAAAGTTCTCCAAGGAATCCATCAACATAGATGACAAAGATTATCGTATAGCTCATAATGTGAAAATAGTTAAACATGTAAGGAAAGGTGGTTCTATCTATGAAGAACCTGCTAACTTTAATGAACTTGCAATTGGTAAGAAAGCATCAATAAAAGTTTTAGGGGGTGTAGTGTATGAAATTATTATCGAAGCATATTAATATTGGCAAGTTTATATTTGAAAGCTTCTTAACCCTGATTCCATTTTATTTTGCTTTCAGTTTAGGTGTAAAAACTGTAGATTCTGGAATGACTGATTATTGTATAATTCCACATAATATCGCCACAGTTGCTCCCCCTCTTGTTCTGTTTGTGTCAGGAAGGGATCATAGGCTATTTTACGAAGCATATAATGACGCTTCTGATTTAAATGACGATGGAATACTCGATACAACATATGATCATTCAATAGATTACTATGGCTATTTCGATCCTTATAAATGTTATGAATACAGGAGTACCGGAACCAGGGGCTTTTACCCAGTTTCAACTACTGCCGATAAATTTTGTTCTTCTAACCTATGGAGTGGGAATCTCCTAAATTGGCTTACTATGAGTAGGATAGATGTACTCAGAAAGGTCTTGTATGGTGGATATAGGATAACAGATACTGCGAACTCCACTGTCCTTGAAAGGGCCTACATTCCTCAAGATGCCCACAGTTGGGGGAAAGAATTCACAGGCAGACTCTGCTTTGATGGTGAGAGATATACAAAGATGTGTGCCCTCAACTCTGAGTGCCAATCCGGTTCCGAATGCGTGGATAAATCTGTGGAACTGATTGGAATGGCCTCTCCTCCCGGCGTATGTAATGCTGCGGAGAGCTTCGACTATAGCTCGGGAGTGATTCTCGTGGTAAAATATTCCCACAGTGAGCAAAACCCGAATCAGTGTGGAGATGACCACACGAAACTATTGGCTTCCTATGAGCCTGGCAAGTACCAATCTCACTACTATGTGGGTGACTTTGGAGATAGTTCTTTGGATCCAAGTAAGGATAACTCTCCCAGTTATTCTAATTTCTTTGTTGTAGCAGACTTCCAGGTGGACAAAGCAGGGACATGGGAATTTGCCATTGATGGGAACGAGGGAGTGGAGTTAGAGATACAGAGCAGTCCAGGTACGCCAGGTCAGGTTGTGGCATCCTTTTATGGGTGCCATTCATCCTGTAATTGCAAAGATCACAAGGGTTCGATTGAGCTTACCACAAATAAGTGGTATAGGCTCATAGCGAGGCATACCGAGAGAACCGGGAAAGACGGGGTGAGGGTCTGGTATAAGAAGCCTGGGTCCTCAAACTGGATCCTATTCGGCAACAGCCTTAACATACGGGCCCCTAATATTGGGGCTGATAATACATGTGCCCTTACGGCCTTCTCTTTTATCCAGACAGGTACTCCAGGTACGGGTACTGTTCAGAGTGGCCCCATCACCAGGCATCTATTCTGTAACACTACCTTAGGGGACGGTCCAAGCTATCCTCCTATCATGCGCATGTTAAAGGATAAGACAAACAGGATATGGGAATGGGTTTCAAAAGAGAGGCCAGTTTGTGATACATCCCTTGGAACTCCTACAGATTATGAAATTAGGGTGGAGGTCTGTAACCCCAACAAGGGTCTTGAGCAAAACTGTAAGTATTATCCTAGCAGTGGAGGCATATATAAGCCCATAGGGTTACTACAAAAGTATGGGGAAGGTGATGGATCAAAGGTATGCTCAAAGACGATGACAAAGCCATGTAATACTGACAGCGATTGTAATATTACCACTGAAGGGCTTTGTATCGAAAACTCCAAGATGTATTTTGGTCTGATAACGGGCTCTTATGAAAAGAATCTCTCTGGTGGGGTCTTAAGAAAGAACATTTGGACCATTTTGGATGAAACCAATGCACAGACTGGTATATTTCAGACCTCAGAGAGTACCCAGGGTAACATAATTAAGACCTTTGATAATCTAAAAATAGTTGGGTTTAGATACAGTGACTATTCCTACCAAGGAAGTGCAGGAGGGACTTGTGGTTGGATAACGAGCCATCCCTTACAAGAGGGAGAGTGCAAGAACTGGGGAAACCCCGTTGCCGAAATGATGTACGAAGGGTTGAGATATTTTGCAGGAAAGGGGAGCCCAACCAGTGATTTCATCTACACAGAGGGTGGGTCTACGGATGCATCATTGGGTTTGAAGCTGAAGAGCTGGGGAATAAAAAAGGGAAGCAGTGTATATCAACCTTATGACATATACCCTGCTTGCTCAAAGCCCTTCTTGCTGGTCTTAAGCGATGTGAATCTAAGCTACGATTCGGACAAACTACCTGGGTCCAAATTTGGTCTCTTTAGTGGAGATCTCCCGGGTTTGGATGTGGGAGAGAAGGCCTCCTTTATAGGTGAAAAGGAAAATATTCACCAAAACAACTATTTTTTGGGTAAGAGCGGCAATAATTACGATTTTGTATGTTCTTCAAAGGCCGTGGCTGACTTGGGTGAGGTTCAAGGGCTCTGCCCTGAGGAGCCTACGAAACAGGGTAGCTACTATGCAGCAGCAGTCTCATACTATGGGAAATCTGGTTTTTCTTCGGCTACGGGGAAACCCGAGGTGAATACCTTTTCTGTGGCCCTTGCCTCTCCCGTTGCAGACCTACGCATAAAGGTGGGCAATAACTTCGTTAGTCTCGTCCCTTTCGGTAAATCAGTGAGCGGTTGCTTAGAAGTGTACAGCAACTGTGCAAATAAATGCACCTTACAGACTTCCTCAAAGGGAATTGTGATTACAAACTGTCAGGCAAATGCCTTCTGTCCCACCAACCAAATTGTAGATTACTACGTCGATACCATTGTATATGATTCGGAAAAAAATGTTACCTATGCAAAATTTAGGGTCAATTTTGAGGATGTTGAACAAGGAGCAGACCATGATATGGATGCCATTGTGGAATATGAGATATGTACTGGAGACAGCTGTGATCCTGCTATTCCGGCCGGACAAGTCAAGATAAAATTAACCTCCCTTTATGCTGCTGGCTGTATCGACCAGGTTTTGGGATTTGTTATCTCCGGTACCACAGAGGACGGTGCCTATTTGCCTGTAAGGGACAAGGATTCCTCCTCACCAGATGGGGATACCCCAGGGGTTGTGGCAAACTTACCCCTTTCCTGGGAGAAGGTCTTTACTGTGACGGGCTCAAGTGCAGGATTTCTAAAGGATCCTCTCTGGTATGCCTCCAAGTGGGGAGGTTTTCAGGATTCCAACGGTAACGGTTATCCAGACCTCCCATATGAGTGGGATAGGTTTGATAACAGCACTGGAGAGCCCATCCCGGACGGGATCCCTGACACCTATTTCAAAGTGGTAAACCCCTTAAAGATGGAACAACAACTGGAGAGGGCCTTTTCAGAGATATTGAGAAGGGTGGCCTCTGGTACTGCTGCCTCTGTGCTCTCTTCCAGTGAAGGAACAGGGGCGAACCTCCTCCAGGCACTCTTCTATCCCAAAAGGACATTTAACGATGTGGAGATAGACTGGACCGGAGAGGTCCAAAATCTTTGGTATTATATTGATCCAAATATTCAGACTTCTAGCATAAGGGATGATTATTCTAATGGCTCTCAGGACTGGAAACTGATACTCACCCAGGATAGGACGATTAATTTCTATTTTGACTATACTGAAAGTAAGACAAAGGTAAGGCGGTACCGAGATTCTAATGGTGATGGGCTTGCCGATGAATATGAAAACACCATTGATATAGATGAACTGACGAGCCTTTGGAAGGCAGGGAAAAAACTACACTCAAGGGATTTAAACTCTGATCCAAGAACTATATATACAACTATTGATGGGTCTAATTTTTTAGAGTTTAAGACTGAAAATGCCTCAACCCTTAAAACTTATCTGAACTTGAGTACTGAATCAGATGCCTATAACATCATAAGATACATCCATGGATTTGACATGCCAGGTTTTAGGAACAGGACAGTGACCTATCAAGGGGTAACAAACACATGGAAGCTGGGAGATATAGTATCATCCACTCCAAAGATTCAATCTTCTGTGAGTCTTAGCTCCTACCATATGGAACCTCCCCGTGGGTACTCTGATGCTTCCTATTATCAGTTCATAAACTCAAAGACTTACAAGAATAGGGGGGTGGCATACATAGGCGCAAATGATGGTATGCTCCACGCCTTCAGGCAGGGGACCTTGGATGTAACAGTTTCTGGGGCTAAGGCCCAGTTATGCCAGGAGAATATCTCCCAGGCAGACGGAGAATGTGACACCTCAGATACGGAGACCCAAGACCTTGGCAGAGAGATATGGGCGTATATCCCTAAAAATGGCCTTCCCTATCTAAAATACCTGGCAGATCCTAACTACTGTCATCTATTTTATGTGGATCTGCCAGTTTATATATTCGATGCATCCATAAACAGGCCAATGGATTGTGGTGAAACGGATGATGCTAACTGTGAGAAAAAGGTTCAACTATTGGGGGACAATAGCATATACCCTGAGTATACAAGTTGGCGCACCATACTAATAGGTGGTATGGGGTTAGGGGGTGCATGTAAGAATGTTGATAGCTCCTGTACCGACTGTGTTAAAACTCCTGTCAATAACCTTGGTTTTTCTTCTTATTTCGCCATTGATGTGACAGATCCTTATTCCCCAAAGCTTATGTGGGAGTTTAGCCATCCCGAGCTCGGATACTCCACATCTGGTCCTGCTATAGTGAGGGTTGGGGATCCTAAAAAGAACGGAAAGTGGTTTGTGGTATTTGCCTCTGGTCCCACAGGACCTATAGATGCATATGAATTTAAGGGAAGATCCAGTCAGAATCTTAAGCTGTTTGTGTTAGACCTTAAAACAGGCAATCTCTTAAGAACTATAGATTCAGGTATTGCCAATGCCTTTGGAGGATCTCTAATTAACAGCACACTAGATGAAGACAGGTCTTATCCCTTGAGGCCTGGTTTCTATAAGGATGATGTCTTTTATCTTGGATTTACAAAGAAAGATACTACCAGCAATACCTGGACAAAAGGTGGGGTTATAAGGGTCTTTACAAAAGAGAGCCCTGACCCAAATGATTGGGTCTTGAGCAAGGTTATAGATGACATCGGGCCTGTTACAGCTGCCGTAACAAAATTACAGGATATTAAAAGCAAAAAACTCTGGCTATATTTTGGTGAGGGAAGGTATTATTATAAAGCTGATGACCCCTCTAACCAAAGGTCCATATACGGTGTTATGGAACAGCATTACACGACTAATAATACCCTTGATTACACCATTAGCACATCTGTCATTACTAAATCTGACTTAAAGAATCAAACTACAGAGCCATCTCAGTCGTTAGGAGGGGACAAGAAAGGATGGTTTATTGAACTGGATGCAGAGAGCGAAGGAAGGTCCTCAGAAAGATTGATTACGGACCCTCTGGCCTCCCCAGCAGGGCTTATCTATTTCATTACCTTTAAGCCAGTTGCAGATGTGTGCAGCATGGGAGGGGAGACCTTCTTGTGGATAGTTAACTATTCTACAGGCGGGGTGCCAAATCCCAATCAGCTACTGGGCAAGGGGCTCCTTCAGGTTTCCACAGGGGCAATTGAGGAGATAGACCTCTCATCCCTTCCCGAGCGAGGGGGTAGGAGGACATCGGCCTTTACAGGGATACCTCCCAGGGGGCAGGGGCTCTCAGTTATAGTGAGACCTCAACCCCTTGAGAAGACCATGCACCTGAAAAGAAGATGATGTTCGGAAACAAGAGGGCTTTTACATTGGTGGAGCTTATTGTGGTTCTTCTCATCTTGGGTGTATTGTCTGCCTTGGCCACACACGTGTTTAGCAGCTGGGTAACAAGGTATAACACGGAGGAAGACATAAAGAGACTATATGGAGACCTCATGAGGCAGAGATCCCATGCCATAGCAAAGAGCAGGATAGCAGGGATCAGACTTTTGGATGAGACAAGTTACATAGTTACAGAGGACATAGATGACAACGGAACAACCGAAAATTTAACTACTATTCAAATGAAGACCAGAATACTCTGGAATGGGAACCCTCCATCTTCTCAAAATATTAATTTCAATACACGTGGATTAGCCTCGCAGAACGGAGTGATCAGAGCTGCTCAGATTACTGAAGGACAATATGATTGTATAGTTGTATTTGCAACACGAATAAACATGGGGAAATGGAATAGTGCTAACAATAATTGTGAAGCAAGATAATAAGGCCTTTACTCTTATAGAGGTAATGATAGCTCTAATTATTTTTAGTGTGGGAATGCTTGCACTACTATCAGCTCTTGGATCGATCATAAGTATAAATCTTGAAAATTCAATCAGAGACGAGGGAGTTAAAATTGCCGAAGAGAGTCTATCCGCACTTAGGACAAATAGGGAGCCACCTGCCAATATAACGAGGACAATAAGGGGAATACCTGTAGGATATACCATAGTGGGACAAGAAAGCCCTTTTGGAAACCTAAGACAGATCTCGGTCACTGTCACTTGGAACTTTAAGGGAAGTGAACGCAGACATAACATGGCTACCATATCTGAGTGAGATTTGTTAGATGATTCTCTATTCATACAGAAGGAAAGGTTTGGTTAGGAACAACTCGGGATTTAGCCTTGTGGAATTGCTGATTGCTATGAGTATTCTCCTTTTAGTCATAGCTATGGTATCAGATTCCTTTGTGAACATAATATCCCAGTCAGGTAAACAAAGTTCTCTAAGTGAGACCGAGATAGAGGGCCTTGTGGGGTTAGAGGTATTGAGGAGTGATCTGGAGTCTGCAGGTTTTGGTCTCCCCTGGGCATATCCGGCAGGTGGGGTTGCTGGCTATAATGAGGTGGGCTCTCTGAGTGTGTGCGGGGGCGATGGGGTAAATCCGGCACATATGAATGATACCTCAACCATACCTCCAAGACCAATTTTGGGTGCCAATAACAGGTGCCTTAATGGGTCTGATTATCTGGTCATAAAGGCTACCTCCATTTCGAGGAATGAGACCGCCCAAAAATGGACCTATATCGAGGAGGGTGGCCCTAAGGTATGGGGGGATCAACTCCAGGACTTTCAGACCGGAGATCGGATAATTCTAATAGGGCCAAAAGTAGGCGAAAACATACTGAGAAGGCTATTGGTGGGGAGCAATTTTTGGTTTACTTACCCACCCAGTGTTTCGCCCTCCCAAATAGAGCGAAGGTATGTTGCCTACGGTCTAAACAGTGGGAATAGCCCCAGTCCAAAGGTGCCCTTCAACAGGGCAGACTATTACATAAGCGATTCCAATGTGCCAAGCCTATGTGCTTCCAACACAGGGGTGCTCAGAAAGGCGGTAATGAGCCATGGCTCTATTGATTTTCCTTCTGGCAATCTATTGCCTCTGTTGGATTGTGTTGCAGACTTTCAAGTGATTTTTGGCTTGGACATGAATGAAGATGGGACTGTTGGTACATTTTCAACACCTGATGGTTCTACGATAAGTACAAATGAAGGTAGTAGCCCTTCTGACGTTACATCAAATATCAGTAATGCAGAGGGTATCAGAAAAAGATTAAAGGAGATCAGAGTGTATATTCTGGCACATGAAGGTGGTATTGATATGAATTTTAACTATTCATCTTCGACAATAGAAGTTGGTGAGTTTGGATTAGGTAAGACCTTTAATCTCACAACAATACCAAATTATCAAAGATACAGATGGAAGGTTTTGAAGTTATTCGTAAAACCAAAAAATTTCGGATGAAAGAATATGCCAATAGTGAAAAATCATAGAAATAGTTCTGGGATAGCATTGGTGACAGCTCTTATGTTTACCTTGATTGCGCTTGGAATTATTGTTGGAACCTATTATATCGTTCATAAGAGTACAGAGTTGTCCGGTCTTTTTAAAAGATTTCAAACCGCAAATGAAGCGGCTATGGGTGCTTTTGAATTTTTTACAAAGGAATTTATGAGAGTGATGATGCAGGGTCAATCCCCAAACCTTCCTCAGCTGTATGGGAATGTTTTCAGGGCTTCAGATTCGGTAAATTATACCTGTTTGAGGTCCAAGCTCTTTTCGGAGCCAGATGCGAATGGCTATACCAATTGCCAGGGAGATTCCACTGCGTTAAATCCTACAATACGGCCTGATCTGATTTTTCACTTTGATCCTTTCGTAGTGTTCCTGAAGATAACGGATACCTTAGAGGGTAATACAGATATAGGTGGGGTCTCCCTTGTGGGGGCGGGGGTCGTGGAATCCGGTTCTAATGTGATCAGTCCCCCTCATATCCCTTATATTTACAGGATAGACATCTTGGGCCAAAGGGAGTTTGGGGCAATGGAAAGGGCGTGGATAACAGGTGTCTACTCTTACTGACCTTATCTCTTGTCCCACGAACCTATCATAGTGATTTTCCGAACCTTCAGACCCAAATCTTCCTGCCCTTGCCCCTTTCCAGGGGCTACCTCCTTTTGGGCTTTTAGGTTCTTTTGAGGTTAGCCCCTAATTTGGCCCTTTTCATAGATGGAGCATAAAAAGATTTCGGCCTTTGGGTTGACATGAGGCCCCATATGCCATAAATCCCCTAAAAACTTTGAGAGTAAACCGTGGCCCAGATTTTTAGGACCATATTTAACAGGAAGGTTTCCCAGATCCTTTTGATTGTGTGGGCAGTGGCCCTGGTCTATTTTTCCATCATCCCCGATCCAGGGGCACCAGAGCTCTTTAAGGGCATAGATAAGGTGGAGCACCTAACTGCCTATGCGGTGCTATCCTTTTTGCTCATGAGGACTGGATGGAAGGGGATGGGACTCATTCTCTCTATAGGGATGAGCTTTGCCTTTGGAATTTGTTTGGAGATATTCCAATATTATCACCCTCCCAGGGAGGCAAGTATTGGTGACGTCCTTTCAAATGGATTGGGTTCTGCCATAGGCGCCTATTTTGGAAAAAGGCTTTGAAGGGGGCTGAGTATAAGGATGAGAGATTGGATTATTGAGAGATCCTTAGAACTTCCAAAACCTAGCCTTAAAGATAACACCGGGGATGTGGATAGACTGATTAAAGGATTGAAGAAGATCTTAGGTGATGTGGAAATCGTACCTGACAAAGGATTGATGGGGGAAGTTCCCTACTTGCTTAGGGAATTTGATTATCATGTGAAGGTGATTCTGATGGCTGAGAAGGATTCTTATCGCATCCTAAAGATCTTATCTCCTAATTATAACGGACATTTATACGGCCTTGCCTTAGACATAGGAACCACTACTTTAGTGGGAGCAATAGTTGATTTATGTAAGAATACTGTCGTAGTTCAAAAAGACTATACCAATCCTCAGGTCATCATTGGACTTGATATATTAACAAGGATTCATCATGCGTCAAAAGAAAATGGGCTGAAGGAATTAAATAATCTTCTGATAGATGGAGTGAACAATCTTTTAGAGAGTCTGACTGGTGAAATAGGGATAGATGTGCATGACATTTTGATGGGAAGTTTTGCAGGAAATACCACCATGACACATTTCTTGCTTGGGCTTACTCCCAATTGGGTCATTCGTGAACCTTATATCCCTGTTGTAAATACCATTGGGACACTGAGGGCAAAAGAGCTCGGATTGAATATCTTGCCGGAGGCCCCCTGTTTTGTATTTCCCAATGTGGGGAGTTATTTTGGGGGTGACTTGATAGCAGGTATATTGGCAGCCGAAATCCACGAATCCGAAGGAATCTGTCTTATGGTGGATGTGGGGACCAATGCGGAGGTGGTGCTGGGAAACAGGGAATGGTTGGTGGGGTGTGCCGGTGCTGCTGGGCCTGCCTTAGAGGGTGGGGTTGCCTCCATTGGGATGATGGCCCAGGCAGGGGCGATAGATTCCTTTGTCATAGATCCAGAGACCCTTGAATTTAGGTATACAACCATAGGAGGGACCTCCCCAAAGGGGATCTGTGGTTCTGGCCTCATTGATCTTGTATCGCAACTATTTTTGAGGGGGATGCTGGATATCAGGGGAAAGTTTGTGCGGGAGAAGCTAAGGGACCGACTTGTGATCTTAGATGGAATTCCTCACCTTCTGGTTGCTGAGGATCCCTCAAATGACAGGCCATTATTATTGGGGCAGCCGGAGATAGATGCTCTTATGAGATCCAAGGCAGCCATGTTTACGATACTGACCACTATCTGCAATACAGTGGGAATAACCTTTGCGGACATTGAGAGATTTTACGTGGCAGGGACATTTGGCTCATACATAAAACCCATATCGGCTATAATCTTAGGCATGGTCCCGGATATACCCCTCGAAAGATTCATAAGCATAGGGAATAGCTCACTAAAGGGAGCTATCAAACTCCTCCGATCCCCTGACTATGTGGGATTGGTGCAAGAGATAAGGGATAAGATAATGTACTTGGAGCTCAATGTGAACCAGGAGTTTATGAATCTTTTCAGTGCAGCGAAGTTTCTACCCCACACAGACCTAAATCTCTTTCCCACTGTAAAAGGGCTTATCTCTTAAGTCTTTCTCTCTTTGATCTCTATGCCGCTGCCCTAAGCTGTATTGTCTCCTCAGCAGACAAGATCTTATCGATATCCAAAAGTATCTTAACCCCGTCTCCTGTCTTGGCGATCCCCAAGATGTAATCTGTGTCCACGTCTGTGCCAAAGGAAGGGGTGTCTGCGATCTGGTCCTCCTTTATATTTAATACCTCTGACACAGAGTCCACAACAATACCCATGGTCACAAGACCTGTTTCCCCTCTCACCTCTACCACTATTATACAGGTCCTTTCAGAATATTCTGCTGGCTCCATGCCGAACTTGAGCCTCAGATCCACAACAGGGATTACCTTTCCCCGCAGATTTATTACACCCTTTACAAAGGAAGGGGTCTTGGGAACGGGGGTAATGGGCATCATCCCTATGATCTCCCTTATCTTCAGGATCCCGATCCCATATTGTTCACCTGCCAACTCAAAGGTGAGATACTTGCCTTCCCTGGCTCCTTGCCTGGCTCCGATCTCCTTTAAAGTATTCTCTTCTGAGACAGGCATGTCTTCCTCCTTGTTATTTGGTGGCCCTATTCATAACCTTACGATGATTTATTGTCAAATGAATTAATGGTGAGCAAAAGATCTGGGAGATGTTACTGAATAATAAATGGGCCCACCAGGGATCGAACCTGGGACCTACCGGTTATGAGCCGGTAGCTCTGCCAGCTGAGCTATGGGCCCGTCAAGTTCATAGGATGATTTTTTTGGTACCTTTTGTCAAGGCCAAAAAGCCTACATATCCAGAAAGCTCTTGAGCTTCCTGCTCCTGCTTGGGTGCCTTAGCTTTCTCAAGGCCTTTGCCTCTATCTGCCTTATCCTCTCCCTCGTGACGTTGAAGTCTTTACCCACCTCTTCCAAGGTATGGTCAGCCTTTTCTCCGATACCAAACCTCATTCTGAGCACCTTCTCTTCCCTTGGCGTAAGGGTTTTTAGGATCTTTTTGATCTGTTCACTCAGATTGCTGTTTACCACTGCGTCCCCTGGTGAGACCACCTTTTTGTCCTCTATGAAATCACCCAGATGACTATCCTCCTCTTCTCCTATGGGTGTCTCAAGGGAGATGGGTTCTTTGGCTATCTTCAATACCTTTCTCACCTTTTCCAAGGGATAGTTCATACGCTCTGCTATCTCCTCAGGGGTGGGTTCCCTTCCATATTCTTGAACCAGATATCTTGTGGTCCTGATGAGCTTATTGATGGTCTCTATCATGTGGACAGGTATCCTTATTGTCCTTGCCTGGTCGGCTATGGCCCTGGTAATGGCCTGTCTGATCCACCATGTGGCATAGGTGCTGAACTTATAACCCCTCTGGTACTCAAACTTGTCCACTGCCTTCATCAAACCTATGTTCCCCTCCTGGATCAGATCCAAAAACTGGAGGCCTCTATTGGTGTATTTCTTTGCAATACTCACTACCAGTCTTAAATTTGCCTCTATAAGCTCTGCCTTTGCCTTTTTACTCTTCTGGATATTGGCCTCCACATAGGCCACCTTTTCCTTTAGCTGTTTTGGGGAAAGATGTGTCTTTATCCTGGCCTCTTTCAGAAACTCCTCTGCCCTTTTGAATTTTTCCCAGAGTTCCAGAATCTCCTTGCGAGTCAAGTCTGTGCCCTCCACAGGCTCCTCCATAGGGCCTGGCCTTTGGGCCTTAGTAACCAATTTTTTAAATACTGATATGGGCTTCCCTCCCACCCTTATGAGACACTCGGCAACCGTCCTTTCTGCAGCCTCTACTTTATTTCCGAATTCCTTTACATAGTCGGCCATCTTTTCCAGCTGAGACTTCTCTAACTTCAGATTCGATATGGAGTCGTGTAACTTGTTGATCAGCTCCCCTATCTCTTGTTTCAAGGAGTCTTTCAGTGCCTGATCCTTTGGAGATTTATAAAGTTCCCGCCGTTTTGTAAGGAGCTCATTATAGATCTGCTCCAATTCATCCATTACACCCACAAGGATATCCTTCTTTTCCGAGGAGGGTGTCATATAGTCCTCATCATCTACATCTATATCATTTACAATGGCCCTGAGCTTTGTATCTCCATCCTTAAGCTGTCTTCCCAGTTCAAGGAGATATTCTACAGCTACTGTACACTCTACCATAGCCTTCAATGCATTCTTTTCACCCTCTTCAATCCGCTTTGCAATCTCTACCTCCCCCTCTCTTGTAAGCAAAGAGATACAGCCCATTTCCTTTAGATACATCTTCACAGGATCATAACCTTTGGAACTTGTGTCAACTGCATCCACTCTAAGCACATCTAAATCATCAACCGCAACAACTTCAGAGTCTTCTACTTTTTCATCATCTTTTACACTTTCATCTGTTATTGAGATATCGAGATCCTCAAACATAAGGAGTAAATCATCTATGCTTTCTTCGGATGATAAGAATTCGTCTGGTAGCTCTTCGTTTATATCATCATATGTTACATAACCTCTATCCTTACCCACATCAATGAGTTTCCTGAGGTTATCAAAGTTATCAGTTTTCTTCATATATATCCTCCTATGCTATTTGTGAAAACTTCTCTAATAACTCTGCCCTTTGTTTTAAAAGGGCTTTGATCATGTTTAAGTCCCCTTTCTCTTTTGCCTTTCTTATTTGCTCAGAAATGGTGTTTACAGTTATCCTATTTTTCAATAGATCGAGGATAACTGATTTATTCTGGTTTTCGAAGATTGGGTTTGAAAGCATAACTTCTCTTAAGATGCAACTTTCTTTCTCATTACATAGATCAAACAGATAATCTAAATCAAGCTCCTGTTTTTTTTCTATAACCATTTTCATTTTA
>CALKZT010000090.1 GCA_938002815.1 uncultured bacterium | reverse complement strand
GTAAACCTAAAACCATAACCTCCTTGCGGGTGATGAAGTTCTATGGCCTTTATTTCCACATTTTTATATGTGGTAATTTTTTGTTGGGCGAGTTTGCCTATATATTTTACCTTCGCTTTTAACTCATCAAATTTAATTGGGAATACTCCATCTAACATCTGATTTTGAAATATAAACTTTAAACCCTTCATGCAAGTATGGAAGCCATCAACCTCTATCAAATAGTCATTCACATAAGCAGGCAAAAAGAAAGGAAAACCCATTAGATGGTCCCAATGTATGTGGGTGATAAGCAGAAGGAGATCCCTGTCTTTGCCCTCCTGTACGATCTTTTCTCCCAAAGGCCTTATCCCTGTGCCTGCATCTACTACGATCCTGGATCCGTCGTCTATAAGGATTTCCAAACAGCAAGTATTTCCTCCGTACTTTAATGTATCGGGCCCGGGTACCGCTATGGAACCTCTTGTCCCCCAGAAGGTGATATTCATACAACTCCTCATCCGATTTTAGACCAAATTAATTTATCTCTTATCAAGATGTCAATCATGGATTATGAAAAAGGTATCTTATGAGCGAAGGGCCTTTTGACTTGGGAGGTGTGAGATGAGGATCTTGGTTGTAGAGGATGATGAAAAGATAGCGGATTTTATTAGAAAAGGTCTGGAGCAATGGGGCTATGCGGTAGATCATGCTGCTGACGGAGAGGAGGCCCACTATCTATTTTCAGAGTATCCATATGATGCAGCGATTGTGGACATCATGTTGCCAAAGATGGACGGGCTCACACTCATCGAGAAAATAAGGTCCCAGGGGATAGATGTCCCCGTGCTTATACTGAGTGCAAAGCGTACTGTGGACGACAGAGTGGAAGGACTTAGGAGAGGGGGCGACGACTATCTCATCAAACCCTTCTCCTTCTCGGAACTGCTGGCGAGAATCCAAGCACTCCTCAGGAGGTCCACAAAGCAGACCAGGCCCACTGGCTACTCTGTGGGGGACCTTATGGTTGATCTCCTCAGCAGGGAGGTCACAAGAAGTGGAAAGAGGATAGAACTCCAACCTATGGAATTCAAGTTATTAGAATACCTACTAAGAAACCTGAACAGGATAGTGACTAAGACAATGATTCTGGAGCATGTATGGAATTATGACTTCGATCCGCAGACAAATGTAGTTGATGTGCTTATACATAGACTAAGGACAAAGATAGACAGGGATTTTGATCAAAAACTGATCCATACTATAAGAGGTGTAGGATATGTACTTAGGACGCCTGAAAGAGCAGTTCCAAAAGATTAGTATTAGGCTCTTCTTCTTATATGCAGCAGTATTTATTGCAAGTGCCTTGCTCTTATTTTCTGGTTCTTACCTTCTGCTTTCCAATTCCTTAAGAGAGCAGGATATGCTATCGGTTAAAACAGAGGCAAAGACATATGCTGAACTGTTCATGCAGGGTGGGGTAGATATGATCGAATCAAGGCTCGCCATAGGCAAAAAATTCGAAGCTTCTGAAAGATATTTCATAAGGATCGCTGATAACGAAAACAAGACCATACTAATTAGGCTTCCGTATCAGTGGGCCTCATTTGACCTAAAAGAATTAGAAACCAGATCCCCTGTGGACAAGGCATGGAAGATTCTAAGGTCAGGGGATGGCCAATCACGGTTGGAGGTCTACACCTTGTCTCTTCCTTCTGGCCATTGGATACAGGTTGGAAAGAGTACAGAAAATAGGGAGAAGGCATTGCAGAGGTTCAAGGAGGTCTCCTCACTTATTGTTATTTTGATGCTCTTAATTGGTTTTGTAACAGGGGCCTTGTTATCCCACAGGGCCCTAAAGCCCGTCAGGGAGTTGATAAATCTCATCAAGTCGTTAAATGTCCAGAATCTCGATGAAAGGATCCCTGAACCCCCCACTAAGGATGAGATAAGGGAATTGGTGATCTTTGTCAATCAGCTATTGGACAGGATATCCCATGTGGTAAATGCCATGAGGAAATCTTTAGATAGTGTTGCACATGATCTGAGGACCCCTATTACGAGAATGAGAGGGACTGCAGAAATGGCCCTTTGCACAGACTGCAAAGAGGAGGTACTGAGGGAGGCCCTCGCCGACTGTGTAGAGGAGTCAGATAAGGTATTGAAGCTTTTGAACGCCATCATGGATATAGCAGAGGCAGAGGCAGGCGCTATGAAGCTCAAGAAGGAGACCCTCTCTTTGAAGACGGTGGTAGACCCCTTGGTGGAGCTATACAGGCCCGTTGCCGAGGAAAAAAGGGTGAGCATTGAAGCGGATGTGCCTGAAGATATCCTTGTAAGGGCAAGCCATGTGAGGCTTTCTCAGGCCTTGGCAAACCTCTTGGACAATGCGGTAAAGTATACAGCGGATAAGACAACGGTGAGCATAAAGGCGAGAAAGGCTGATCTGGGCGTGGAAATAGTTGTGGAAGACAATGGGCCAGGCATTGAGGCAGAGGAGGAAGAGAAGATATGGAAGTGGTTTTATAGGTCTGACAGTGCACGAGGAAAACGGGGCCTGGGTATTGGCCTTGCCATAGTAAAGGCCATAGTAGAGGCACATGGTGGTAAGATAAGGGCAGAGTCTAGGGGCGGAGTTGGTGCCAGGTTTGTGGTGGAAATCCCAGCTGAGTAACAGCTAAGAGTTGGCCAGGTTCTTTCGCAATGTTGAGGAGATTACAAAGGCATGGATTGTCCGAAAATATAACTACTCTCACTCCTAGGAGGTGCACTGAAAACCACCGACAGGTCACTTCTACAAATAATGGTTTGGAGAGGATCTTCTGTCCTTATATAGTGTGTGACTTGCGTTCGGTCCGTTTATGGGGCGACCTTTTATCTTTGTCCTCCTCTGTGGAGGAGGGTAAAAAAGCCATGCGGCTTTGTCAATTGAAAGAGGTTTACCAAAACTGCTTAGGGCCGGCGATTTGGGATCACTTAAAAGGCGGTAAGAAAACCCATCTAAAAGAGAAGTAAACCAACAGCGATAGTATTAAATCCGGCTTGCAGGGGAGGTCCAGAAGGTATAGAATTTGTGACATGGCATTTAGTATAACCATAATGAGGGAATTGGAAGGGCTTGATCCAAAGCTAAGACGGATAATTATTGCCCTTTTGGAGGAGATAGAGAAAAACGCCAGGGAAAGTGCTAAAAAGAGCGATTTTGATGAACTAAAAGAGATAGTTGCCCAGCTTGGGAGAAGCGTAGAAGAACTTGCCCAGGCCCAGAAGAGGACAGAGGAGAGGGTAGAGGAACTTGCCCAGGCCCAGAAGAGGACAGAAGAAGAGCTCAGAAAGCTCATATCAGAACATAAGATTACAAGGGAGCTTTTGGGCAATCTCCAAGATACAGTAGGACACGGGCTTGAAGATAGAATAATGCCCTACATACCATCCTTTGCTCGAAAGGTCTATGGGATTGAAGTAACTGTTATAGACAGGAGGAATATAATATATCCTACTGGAAGATATGATGAGGTAAATATTTATGTGGAAGGTCTTAAGGACAATGAGAAGGTTTATTTAATAGGAGAGTGCAAATCTAAGCCAGGTAAGAAAGGCATAGATAAGTTTGTAAGTGTCCTAAAGAGACTTAAATCTCACCTGGATGGTAAAATCTATCCATTCATAGTGGGCTATACCTTTGATCCTCAAACAGAAAGATACATCAGAGAGAGGTATCCTGAAATAAATCTTTTGAAAAGCTTTGAGTTTGAACTCAAGTATTCAAAATAATTAAGATGGATCATGAAAATAGAGTTCTATTTTTGAGAAAATATTTTGAAGACAAAACTGATTGGAAAATGTATTTATTTAGATCCAGATATTCTTTGTAGAATAGCCATGCTTATGTTAACAGTGTGAAGATAAGGTACTACACTTTACCAGTCAGGTCAAAATTTTATGTCCTATGTTTGTAGATGTCATATTTGAACATCTATTAATCTGTCTTAATGAGCCTTTTCAAATTTCCAAAGGGAGGCATAAACTAATTCCCTTTTTTGAAAGGGCAAATCCCAAGGTGAAATCTAACTTAGGGGACTGTGGAGATTTTGAGGGAAAATTCCGGCTTATAGAGCTTGTTCCTTTATTTTGTAGTCGATTTGGAAGCGGGAGAGCCCTTCTTCAGGGGCCAATGCCACCAAAAGATCTCCCTCTTGAAATCTAAAGTCTGGGGGTGGAACTATGCCTTCCTCTCGACCAACCCTTTTTACGGCCAGTACTCTTATTCCGAACCTATTGATTAGATCCAAGCTCTTTAGGTCGCTCCCCCAAAACAATTTAGGCGCCTTAATTTCACAGATTAAGTGCCCCGGTAGGTAGGGAAGCTGTTCCAATACAAAGGGATTGTGAAGCCTTTCTGCTACGAGGTTTGCCATGTCTTTTTCTGGGAAGAAGACCCTTGTGACCCCCAACCTTTTAAGTATATTTTCGTGCATCTCGGATAGTGCCTTTGCATAGACCTCCTTTATACCCATCTCCACGAGGTTCATGGTCACCAAGACTGAGTCACTGAGGCTGGTGCCGACCGTTACAATAGCAACATCGACTTCCCTTATCCCTAAGGCATCAATGGCTTGTATGTCTGTTGCGTCTGCTACCACAGCCTTGCTCACATGGTCTCTTATCTGCTGAACCTTTTTTGGATCCCTGTCTATTGCAAGTACATCGTGGCCCAATTCAAAAAGCTTTGCTGCCAGGTATGCCCCAAAGTTACCGAGACCGATTATCGCAAATTGCTTCATCTCCTATCCTATTAGGACCTCCTCCTCTGCATAATAAAAAGACCTCTGTCTTTTCTCTGTCAAGACTGCCGCCCATACTAATGGGCCTGTCCTTCCTATTATCATGACTATTACAAGTACTATCTTTGACCAGGGGCTCAACTTAGGGGTTACCCCTGTGCTAAGCCCGACTGTTCCAAAGGCACTTACCACCTCAAATAGATAGTCTAATATTATCCCCCGCTCGTATAGGAATATACCCCATGATTCTAATTCCAACAAGAACCAGACTCCGGCCATCACCAAAATATAGGCCATTATGAGAAGTCCGGCTGCCTTTTGAATCTCTTCTTCTCTGATAGACCTTCTAAATCCTGTGGCTTAAGATGTCCTTTGACCCTTGAGAGGCCATAGGCTGCCAATACAAAAAGAGTGCTTGTCTTTATCCCTCCTCCTGTGCTGCCAGGTGACGCCCCTATGAACATAAGTAATATT
>CALKZT010000089.1 GCA_938002815.1 uncultured bacterium | reverse complement strand
ATAAAAATGGGAATGTATATGTAGACAAAACAAATATCGAAGTTAACAATTTGGCAAGTTTTCTGATGGATAACTATAAGTCTAAAGATCTAGTAGTGTTGCTATTTGGAGATAAGGAGGTAAGTTATCAACATATCTTTGAGGTGTTAGACAAAATCAAAGAGGCTGGTATTTCTAAGATATCTTTGCAAGCTAAAAAAGAATAGATGAGGTATCTAATATCATTTTTGGCAGCAATCTTCTTTCATGCGGTGCTTTTTAACCTTAAGATGGAAGTATCCCCAAAGACTCAGCATAATCCAGTTTTAAAAACCCTTACCTTTGAGCTGGTGGAAAGGGGAAAGGAGGTGGGTTTACAGGCTGAGACACCTACCCAAGAAGAGATCCCTGCACCATTAGGCCCCCCCAAGGTGGAACAGAGAAAGAGAGAGCCCAAAAGGGCAGCTGTGGTCCCGAGAGCAAAGGTGGAGAGGGTCGAATCTCCCACCATGTCTGAAACGGCCTCTGAGCCCCAAGGGGAAGAGGAGAGAGGTAGTAAAAAGGAAGGGGTTGAAGGGGATACAAACGGGAAGGGGTTGGAGAATATAACTTTTGCCAGCTCCTCTGAGGCAGGCCAGCTCACCAAGGTCTACACGCCCCCGTCCTATTACCTTAATCCTGAGCCTTCTTATCCGGAGATTGCCAGGAAGAGGGGAATAGAGGGAAAAGTGATCTTGGAGGTGGTGGTGGCCCCAGATGGAACACCTAAGAGGGTAGATCTCAAAGAGTCCAGTGGCTCCAAGGTCTTGGATAGGGCTGCCCTTGAAGGAGTGGGCAGATGGAAGTTTTTACCAGCCCAGGAAGATGGAAGGCCTGTGGAAGGCCTTGTAGAAATTCCCATTGTATTTAGATTAAGGTAAGAGATGTGCCACCGTGAAAGAGATCCCTTTCTTATCTTCCAAAAGGTGGAACGGAATCTGTGGGACCATGCCATTGATCTGAGGGGGAATAGGATCCTGGTGGCGGTCTCGGCTGGGCCTGATAGCACCTTTTTGATGCACTTTTTAAACTGGTTAAGGGCCAGAGTTTGCCTGGATCTGATAGTGGGTCACATAGAACACGGAATGAGGCCAGAGGATGATCCCCTGGAGACCTCCTTTTTGAGAGATGCCGCAAGTTCCCTCGGTCTTACCCTTTCAGTAGCAAAGGTGGACCCCTCTATACTTAACAAAAAAGGTTCACTGGAGGAGAGATTACGGGAGGAGAGGTATAGATTACTTAAGGCAATGGCCAGAGAGTTTAAATGTGGGTTGATCGCCTTGGGCCATCAAATGGATGATCAGGCGGAGACCCTTTTGATGAGGCTTTTGAGGGGTTCAGGGGTCAGGGGCCTATCCTCTATGAAGGTAAAGGAGGGAGAGTTCATAAGACCCCTTTTATGCCTTACCAGGGAGGAGATACTTGCCTTTCTGGAGGCCCAAAAGATAGCTTATGTAAAAGATCCCTCCAATCGGGATTCAAGGTATTTGAGGAACTGGATTAGGTTAGAGCTGCTACCTGTTTTAAAGAGGGTTCAGCCAAGGATAATCCATGTGCTGGGGAGGACCGCCAAAACCCTCTCCACGGAGGTAGATTATTATGAGGAAAAGGGGATCGAATGGCTAAACTCCCATGGTATGACCCAAGGAGGGGAAATATGGGTGCCAATAACGAAACTGGTAGAGGAGCACGTGGCTCTCCAGGCACATATAATTATGATGATGTTTTTAAGAGTTCGGGGCTCTTTAAAGGGGCTTAATAGGGCTCATATTGAGCAGGTGATTCGTCTCTTGAGAAAACCAGAGGGAGGGAAACGGATCACACTACCAGGGGGGTACGAGCTTTGTGTGAACCCAAGTCTACTGGTGTTGAGGAAGAGCTCCCCTGAGTTAAGGGAATACCCTCCTATGGAAATACCAGGACCCGGTACTTACAGACTATGGGATCTGCCACTGAGTCTGGAGGTAAGTATTTTGGAGGCAAGGCCTAAGGATTTGGAGGGTGGCTCTGATTCAGCGTTCCTGGACGTCAAAAAGGCCTCATTCCCCTTGAAGGTGAGGACGTTTCTCCCCGGGGACTGGTTTTATCCCCTGGGAATGGTGGGGAGGAAGAAGCTCCAGGATTTTTTTGTAAATCAAAAGATACCAAAAGATGAGAGGGGGAGGATCCCTTTGGTTTTGTCAGGAGAGAGAATAGTATGGGTAGGGGGATTTAGGATAGACCACCACTTTAGGGTGACAGAGGAGACCGAGAGCACCCTTTTCCTGCTCCTGAAAAGAGAGGGCCCAATCTGAGAGTCCAATCCCTCTGACCAGGCCCTTCAGTCCACCCAAGCCTACCAGTCAACCAGCAGCTTGCTTATAAGATAGCTTTCCCAGGTCCACTTCTAAAAACCCCCTTTTGTGGAAACTTATCTTGGGGTTTTTGCACCCAAAAAAGTCCACCAAAAATCTGCATGCCTTTTCGTGTTCCATGGAGCTCCCGCAGGTCTCAAAGGTGATGGCGGCAAAGTTGAACTCGGGCCAGGTATGTATCGCCAGATGGGATTCTGCTATGGTCACCGTCCCACTTACCCCCCACGGGCTAAAGGTGTGGAAGGAATCCCCCACTATTTCAGCACCCATGATCTTTGCAGCCTCTAACATCCCTTCTCTAATACGAGAGGCATCCTTGAGGCTCTCTGTCTCGCAGTCATAAAGATCAATTAATACAAGATCAAGTAGTGCAGCCACTTTCTCATCTCCTGTCTTTTAGATTATAGTGTTGAAGTTCTCAACCTCCCTGCGGACCCCAG
>CALKZT010000088.1 GCA_938002815.1 uncultured bacterium | reverse complement strand
ATCACGTGGCACCAGTGGCAAGAGGAATAGCCAATGGAAAGGAATATGGGCTTATCTTCTTCCTTTGCCTTTCTAAAGGCCTCCTCCCCCCAGGGATACCAATCCACAGGATTAGAGGCATGCTGCCTCAAATAGAGACTCTTTTCGTGTATCAATCTGTTAGGCAATGACAATCACCTCCCTTAAGCTGAGCAGAGCTTACCACTTATGCCACCCTGGATCCTCAAAATCCCATATCTCCTCTTGAAGCCCCCAAGGGGATCTCTCCTGAAGGCCCCTGGATTCATGTACATTATCCGGTCCACCACCCGTAAAAATGGCCTATGGGTATGTCCAAAGAGGACTGCATCCACTTCTTTAAAGAATCCCCTTATCCTGAAAGGCATACCCCAGAAGGGCCCTTTCCCGTGGATCAGTCCTATCCTGAATCCCTCTATCTCCAAGAGCTCCCTCTCTGGGAGTAGACCCCTGAGAGACTCTCCATCCCTGTTCCCTTTGACCCCCACAAAGGGCCTTTTTCTGAGGAGCTTTAGGACCTCCACTTCTACAAAGTCTCCTAAATGCACTATCAGGTCCACTTTGCCCAAAGGGCCTTCCAGTAGGGAGATCAAGGAACTATCAGGTGCCCTGAGGTGGGTATCTGAGAGGACTCCAATTGTGACCGCCAATGTCCTAAATCCTTAGGCCCAGCTCGAAGCCTTCTCTCACTGCATCTATGGCCTTCCCGATCTTTTGGGCGTCTCCAATGAGATAGACCTCTCTATGCCTTTCTATTAGCTGGGTGTAGAGCTCATTTTCAGACAGAGACCCCACTGCCAATATCACCGACCCCGCCTCCAGTCTCCTCTTTTCCCCTTCCACTTCCATTAGAACCCCGTCCCTTTCTATCTTTACTGCCTTGGCATTTGTGAGTATCTGTACCCCGAGCCTCTTTAATTCCGCAAACACAGTCCACCTGGTGGATTGTCCTATGTCCTTACCTGCCTTTGAGAGCATCTCTATCACTGTCACCCTCTTGTTCCCCTTTGAACAGTACTCCCTCAGGCTATCCACATCTTCTCCATTATTGGTAAAGAGAAAATAGAGGGCCTCTGGGCTCAGTGTGCCATGGCTGGCCACATACAGGGCAGTCTCAAGGCCCACTGCATTTCCCCCTATTATAACAACCGGATCCTCTAATCTGATCTCTCCCTTTAGGACCTCCCAGGCTTGATATACATGGGGGAGCCCTACTCCTGGTATGTCAGGCACAGAGGGCCTTGCACCGGTGGCAACCACTACCACATCTGGATTCTCCTCCAGCACAGCTTCTGGGGTAGCCCTTCTGCCCAAGATGACCTTGGCCCCTGATTCCTTTAGCTGGTGAGAGAGATCCCTGGCAAGGGTCAGCATCTCATATCTGCCAGGGATCCTTTGGTTTAGGAGGAGTTGCCCCCCAAGTTCTTGGGAGGACTCCATCAAAACTACTTCATGCCCCCTCTTTTTCAAGGTAATGGCACACTTCATCCCTGCAGGTCCGCCACCCACCACAACTACCTTTTTGGGGCTTTGGGCAAGTTTTGGCCTTATCTCCCCTTCCCTTCCGGCCTCGGGATTTACAAGGCATGTGACCGGCCTAAAGCTAAAGATATTGTCAAAACAGCCTTGATTACATGCAATGCAGTGGTTGATCTCATAGAGCCTACCTTCCATAGCCTTTTTGGGGAGATCCGGGTCTGCTATGAGGGCCCTTGCCATGGTGACCATGTCCGCCTCCCCCCTCAATAGAAGATCCTCTGCCAGCTCTGGGTCGTTTATGCGGTTACTTGCAATTACAGGCACATTTACAGCAGTCTTCACGTTGGAGGCAAGGTAGTTAAAACCCGCCCTCGGAACAAACATGGTAAGCTGGGGGACCCTTGTTTCGTGCCACCCCCCGGTTATGTTGAAGAGATCCACACCTGCCTTCTCGAGCTCCCGGGCAAATATCCTGGCCTCTTTGTTTGTATTTCCACCTTCCATAAACTCGTTTCCTGCCAGTCTCATGACTATGGGGTAGTCCGGCCCCACTGCCTCCCTCACCTTTTTTACTACCTCTATTCCAAACCTCATGCGGTTATCCAAGGAGCCCCCATAAATATCTGTCCTCTTATTCGTAATGGGGGAAAAGAACTGGCTTATGAGATAACCAGCACTCCCCAGGATTTCCACCCCATCAAAACCCGCCTCCTTTGCCCTCAAAGCGGCCTTTGCAAAGGAGGACTGGACCACAGGGATCTCATCTAATTCCAAGGCCCTTGGGGTCTCCCCCGTAAGCTTAGACCTGACAGCAGATGCAGAGAAGGGCTTTTTACCCCCTATCATGGCAGAATGGGTATACCTACCTGCCTGGTAAAGCTGTGCCATAATTTGGGCACCCTCGGTCTTTACTGCCCTGACCAGTCTCTTGAGCCCGGGGATAAATTTGTCTTCAGAAAGACCTATCATGGAGGCCATGCCTGCATATTCATCTATGGTGCATCCCCCTACGATGATAAGGCCCACACCACCCTTTGCCCTCCTTCTATAAAATTCTATCAACCTCTCTGTGACCTCTCCCTCAGGGGTGTAGCCAAGATGCATGGCAGTCATAACTATTCTATTTTTCACCTCTATGTTATTTATCTGGATGGGGCTAAATAGGTAACGAAATTTCATCCTCAACTCCTCTGGGCGATTTTAATGGCCTCTCAATTAAACAATACCAGAAGTTATGTCAATCTGTTTCGGGAATTGGGCCTGGGATGGAAAAGCCGGCCCAAAATTCCCCTTGCTATGGACCGAGATGAAAGGCTAAAAATGATACCAACACCCTCTCTTTAAAGGAGGTATCCCTTGAAAGTAGCGATCCTGGTAGAAGAGCTCTTCAACGACCAAGAGTTTTGGTATCCCTACTACAGGCTAAAAGAGGCAGGTTATGAGGTGGTGGTTGTAGGATCCGGAAGGAGCAAGACCTACAGAGGTAAGGCGGGTACAGAGATCCAGGAGGATTTGTCCTGCCATGAGGCCCATCCAAACGAATTTGTTGGGGTGATCATCCCTGGAGGCTATGCCCCAGATCATCTGAGGAGATATCCTCAGATAATCAAGTTCGTGAAAGAACTCTTTGAGTCGGGTAAGACAGTGGCAGCCATATGCCATGCAGGATGGGTACTGGCCTCTGCAGAGATCTTAAAGGGCAAAAAAGTCACCTCCTTTTTTGCCATAAAGGACGATTTGATACACGCAGGGGCAGAGTGGGTGGACAGGGAGGTAGTAGTTGACCGCAACCTAATAACAAGTAGAAAACCCGATGACCTACCTTATTTCATGAAGGAGGTACTCAAGTCCCTTTCTTCATGAGTTGAATCTGAAATGATTCTTGACCTAAAAGACCTATTGATTCACTATAGAAAGTTAATTATAGATGAGTGGGTCAGAAGATTAAAGAGCGAAGTAAGCAAACAATATAATCAAAGGCCGGTAAACGAACTATATATTACTGTTACTGAAGCATTCGATGCAAATTATGCAGTAATTGCTCAAGACGATTTCCTACCTATCAATGATTTTATAACCAAAATAACCAAAATGAGATTAGAGGCAGGTTTTAATCTTTCAGATGTCCAAAAAGCATTTGAGTTGTATCGAACTATACTGACACCATTGATCTTGACCCATCTCACAGGAGAACATCTACGGTATGCTCTATCTAAACTAAACAATTGCCTTGCATATACAATTCATAGATTCAGCGATTATTTTCAAAAGATGCACGAAATGGCAATGGTTAGACATAACAAAGAGCTTGAATATAGACTAAGATTAAAAACCATTGAGATGAGGGAATCAGAATTAAAATATATGACATTGGTGGAAGAGATCAATGAAGGCTACTTCATCATAAGAAATGAAACCATTGTATTTGCAAACAATGCCTTTTTTAACATGCATGGTTACACCCAGTCAGAGGCAATAGGAAAACCCTTTTGGATCTTTGTGAGCCCAGAAAGCCGCGAGCAGGTAATGGAGATATATAGAAATGCCGTCTTGGGCAAGCAGGCCCCACGTATATTTGAATATATGCGTCTTACAAAGGATGGAAGGAGTTTTCCCACTGAGATAACAGCCAAGGTAAGGAGGGGTAAAGAGGGTATTGAAAACATTGGTATATGTAGGGATATCACCTGGAGGGTTGAGCTTCAAAAAAAGACAATAGAAGCAGAGCAATTGGGCTATATAGCCCAGGTTGCCACAAGCCTCTCCCACGAACTCAGAAACCCCCTCTCATCAGTAAAATTGAATCTACAGATCTTGAGCAAGAGCCCCCACATAGTGGGCAATGACAAGAAGAGGGTTGAGATATCCGTCTCTGAACTCATAAGGCTTGAAAATGTGTTGAGTGAGCTTTTGGAGTTTTCAAAACCCCTTGAGGTGAAGCTTGTTCAGTGCAATATAAACGATCTGATCGTTTCCTGTTTGGAGCTCATGGAACCCAGATTTGAAGAGAAAGGTATCTTGCCTGTGTTAGAAACAGACCCCAGGCTCCCTAAGATCCACGTTGACCCTGAGAAGATGACACAGGTATTTGTAAACATATTTAACAATGCCATAGAGGCAGTTAATAACGGAGGAATGGTCATTGTAACCACCACAGAGAGAGAGGAAGAAGGCTTAAGATTTGTGGATATAACAATAGAGGATAACGGCCCCGGTATACCCCAGAACATGTTAAAGGAGATCTTTAAACCCTTTTTCACTACCAAGAGTAAAGGAACAGGACTTGGGCTCTCAATAGTAAAGAGAATTGTAGAGGCACATAATGGCACTGTCCATGCACAATTGAGATACCCAAAGGGTGCCACCTTTGTAATCAGCCTTCCCATAGGAGAGGAGAATGCTTGAAGTACTGGTAGTAGATGATGAGCCCTCCATTTTGGAGAGTCTCAGGATGTACCTTTCTGAAAAAGGGCTGACTGTCTTTGTGGCCAAGGATGGAAGGGAAGGGTGGGAAACATTTCAAAGGATCAGGCCCCGTCTTGTCATCTTGGATGTAAGACTACCAGATGCAAACGGGATAGAGCTCCTAAGAAGGATCAAGGCCAGTTCAGAAGACACCAAGGCGATAATGATCACCGCCTACCATGAAATGCAAACCGCCATAGAGGCCATGAAAGGTGGTGCCTTTGATTATATATTAAAACCAATAGACCTGGACTCACTGGATAAGGCCATTGAAAGGGTCCTAAAGACCCTCTTTACCCATTCAGATCAAAAGCTCTCCTCTCCCTCTGAGGGCCTCCCTGATGTCTTGATAGGAAGCAGCCCTTCCATGGTAGAGGTGCAAAAGAGCATAGGTATGGTCTGCACCAATAATGCCACAGTCCTTATCCAAGGAGAGACAGGGACGGGAAAGGAGCTGGTAGCCAGGGTCATACACCAAAACAGCACCCTAAAGGATGGACCCTTTGTGGTCTTTGACTGTGCAGGGGTAGTGGAAAACCTCTTGGAATCAGAGCTCTTCGGTCATGAAAAAGGTGCATTTACAGGCGCCCTCTTCACAAAAAAGGGTGCCATTGAAAGGGCAGAAAGAGGCACCCTCTTTTTAGACGAGGTAAGCGAACTCCCCTTTGGTCTCCAGGGAAAGCTCCTGGGCTTTCTCCAGAGAAAGGAATTCATGAGGGTAGGAGGCCAGGAGATCATCAAATCCTCATGCAGGGTGATAGCGGCCTCCAATAAAGATTTGCCCCAGATGGTCTCAGAGGGGAACTTCAGAGAGGATCTCTACTTCAGACTCAAGGTGGTCCAGATAAAGATTCCCCCATTGAGGGAGAGGATAGAAGACATCCCTGAGCTCACCTCATATTTCATCAAAAAGATAAACAGAGAGCTCAAAC
>CALKZT010000087.1 GCA_938002815.1 uncultured bacterium | reverse complement strand
TTCCGCATACCCCTTCTTCGCTAAATGCTTCGTTATCGCACTCGTAAGCGTAGTCTTCCCATGGTCTATATGCCCTATCGTCCCCACATTCACATGCGGCTTCTTCCTCTCAAATTTCTTCTTCGCCATATGCTCCTCCGTTCTAATTAAATAGCAAAACAAATATGAATTGGAGCCCACGACCAGGATTGAACTGGTGACCTCATCCTTACCAAGGATGTGCTCTGCCTACTGAGCTACGTGGGCGCCTTGGAGCGGGAAACGGGATTCGAACCCGCGACCCTCAGCTTGGAAGGCTGACGCTCTGCCAACTGAGCTATTCCCGCACCTTCTGGTGGAGAGGGGAGGATTCGAACCTCCGAAGGCTGAGCCAACAGATTTACAGTCTGCCCCCTTTGGCCGCTCGGGAACCTCTCCACTCCCTCTGGAGCCAGCGAAGGGAATCGAACCCCCGACCCACTGATTACAAGTCAGTTGCTCTGCCGTCTGAGCTACGCTGGCCTCCTCCTTGGCAAAGATTCTATATAAGACTTTTATCTACCTCAATCAAGCATTTTTTAGAGAGAACCCTTAGATTTTCTCTACCGCCCAAATAAAAAGCTTCCTTTACCTAAAGCCACCTCTAAATCCAAGATAGGAAGGCCCTCCACATCCTAAGTTTTTATAGTATTGTCATATAAGATTTTCGTGGTAAATGTAGCTCATGCAAGGCTTAATCCCCAAAAAGTACATCTATGTTCTTGTGGGAGCCTTATTCACTTCTTTTCTGGTTATCCTCTTTATTTTACCTAAGCTCCCAGACACTGTCGTGATCAAGAGCCTTATAGAACGTGAGATAAAAAAAGCTACTAATTTCGATATAGAAATAAAAGGCAGAATAAAACTATCATTTTTTCCAAGTATTTCTATAAAATGTGAAGACATATATCAGAATAAAGATTCAGCCTCCTTTATATTTCGCATTAAGAAACTGGTGATATACCCGGCACTTTACCCTCTCATAAAGGGAATTTTGGATATAAGAAAAATTAAAATTGAGGCTCCTGATGTTTCTTTCTCAACATATACCTCCATCGGCAAGAAACTTTCCCCTGATCCTTCATGGCCCACTTCAGAGTCTAATTTGCAACCTATTCATCATAAATTAATATTTAGGAACATTGAGGTTGAACAAGGTAAATTGTGTTTGAGACATGGCTTAGAAGAATGGCATTTTAAAAACATTTTTATGGAAATACCAGTTATATCATTTGAAGAAAGTAACAACCTGAAAGGAAGCTTTAGATACAAGTCAAGTACAATTAATTTTAGAATAAATTCCGGATCATTTAAAACATTCTTTGAAGGAAAAGATCTCCCGCTAACTTTGAACATAGAGGAGAGTAATGGTTTTGCCATCTCGTTAAACTGCGTTTTAAGAAGGTCATCAGGTGGGTTTTATTTTTCTGTTAAGGGAGATGGAAACATAATAGATTTAAAAGCCTTAGGGAGACTATTGAATTTAGATTTGGAAAAGCTTTCCAATGACAAAGTATTATTTAGCTTTGAATGGGAGAGCGATAATGAGTCCCAACGCTTTGATGGGACGGTTGAAAACTCGGGCCAAAAGATTTTCTTATCTGGCTTGTATAACCCTTCGAAGCGTAGTGGGGGGCTGAAGGTCACGTCAGAGGTTTTGGACCTGTCCTCCATATTTTCAGGGAAACTCAATGGAGGCCCAGGTAAGGATAGGGAAGAAGAGATATTGCTAAAGGGAAAGGAAAAGGTGGCAAAGGGAGCAGAAGGGATCTCTTTGGAATTGGAGGCAGATCTAAAAGAGCTTAGGTACAAAGAAATAGGCTTAAAGGGTGTCAGGTTCCTTGGAATATATGAAAGAGGACAGATCTTTATAAGAAGCTTGACCTTCTCTTCCTTTGGGGGCTTTAATATAATAAGAGGTAGAGTGGATACAGAGAAAGAAGAATTCCAAGGCGAATTATTTGGGCAGAATCTTAAACTGGAAGAACTCTTGAATACAGCCCAAGGTACTAAAGAGATTTCGGGCCTTGTCAATGGAAAAATATTGATAGACTCATTAAGAATTAAAGAGCCTTCTCGATCACTAAAAGCAGAAGGAAATCTTACAATAAAGAATGGTGTTATAAAGGGAAGTAAAAAGCTTATGCAACTTGTCAATTTGATTGGTCTTATTTCTCGATACGAAAGTAGAGATCCTTTGTCATATGAAATAGAAGAAGTTAAGTTCAAAGTAATAGGTGAAGATATCAGTATTACACAGGGCAAATTATTTTCTGAATTGGGTGAAGCCTACTTTTATGGAGATATATCTTTATCGTCAAGGTCAATTGCCATGATTGTACATCCGGTAAAGTTGAAATTTACAGATAAAGGAAGTCTGATGAACCTTAAAGTTCACGGAACATTTGACTCCATAAATGTGGCGCCACAGTTCAGAGATGTAAACTTGGAGAAGCTAAAAGAGTTCATAAGCCCTTTAAAGCGAAAACTAAACAGATCTTGAGGCAGACAGAATGAATAGAGAAGAGAAAAAGATCCTCGGACTGACCACTTGTTCTCACGGGCTGGTTCACCTTTTTGAAGGGGTCTTGCCACCCCTCATACCCCTCATGATAGTAAATCTTGGCACGAACTATTTTCATCTGGGGATAGTTGCCACCGTATTTTCATATGCCTTTGGTCTTGGCTCCCTCCCAGGTGGATTTCTTGCCGATAGGATTGGGCCAAGGAGACTCATCTCCTTCTATCTTTTCAGCTCGGGCCTGATCTGTTCCTCTGTGCTATTCAGCAATACCCTTTTGGTGTATGGGGTCCTCATGGGTCTCTTGGGCCTTTCTGCAAGTGTCTACCACGCAGCCTCCAATGCCCTTTTGAGCCTTAGGATAAGGGAGATAGGAACCGCCTTTGGGATACACGGCATAGCGGGTAGCTTAGGGGTCTCCCTTGCCCCTGTTATATCGGCACTCTTAGGTGCAAAATGGGGCTGGAAGGCACCCCATGTAGTCTTCGGCCTCTTTGGGATTCTCCTTGGTCTATTTTCTCTTTCCATTCAGGAGGCAAGGAAGGCCCCCCCGGCCCCTAAAAAAGGGGGAGACTCCTTAAAGGGCAAGCTCTTTTTACTGATAGTATTCTTTCTCACTGCCGCCTTTTTGGGTATTACCTATAAGGCAGTTATGACCTTTTTGCCCTCTTACATGGGCGAGAAGATAGATCACTTTTTAGGCCTTCCTCTCTCAAAGGTGACCCTGGGAGGGACTGTCGCTACCCTTGCATTACTGTCAGGGAGTATAGGGCAGTATCTCTCTGGGAGGCTGGTGGGAAGGTATAGAGGTGAGATGATCTATCTCATCCTCATATCATTTGGGACCACCTTCAGTTTCCTGATGTATTTAGGGAAAGGGACCTTCCTGATTATCTGCTCTGTACTCTTTAGCTTCTTCTATTTTGGGACCCAGCCTGTTCAGAACTATCTCTTGAGCCGCTATATCAGTGAGAGGAGAAGGGCATCTGGTTATGGGGTGCACTTTAGCATCACCTTCGGTATCGGCTCCATCGCCTCGGCCCTTGGGGGCTACATCGCTGACAGGTTTGGGCTTCCCTTTGTCTTTTTGGGCGCTTCCCTCTGCTTTGGGGTCTCACTCCTCTTTGGTGCCTTGCTGCTCAAAATAACGGACCATGGAGATGGAGCCTGTGGGTCTGACCCTTTCTGATAATCTTATGAAGGCCTCTATGGGAAGCTCCCCTGGCCTGACCTGTGGGGGAATGTCTGCATCTTTTAATATCTCGGTGGCCATGTCGGTGTCCATTCCAAAGAGGTATCTAAGGGAATTTAGGAGCGTTTTTCTCCTGTAAAAGAAGATCCCCTTTACCAGCTCCCTAAAGAGCTCTTCGTTTTTTACCCTTATGGGATATGGTCTTTGGTAATCTATCTCCACAAGGGCAGAGTCCACCTGAGGTATGGGCCAAAAACTTCCCCTTTTGAGTCTCATCAATACCCTAACCCTTGCATTGTATTGGATAAGCACAGAGAGGCTTCCGTATGCCTTTGAACCAGGAGATGCGGAGATCCTCTCTGCCACCTCCTTCTGGAGCATGAATACTGCTCTCATAAGATGATCTTTTACCTTCTCCACCCTTTGAAGTATTGGGGTGGAGACCCTGTATGGTAGGTTTCCCATAACTATCGTCCCCTTTGGGGTGAGGGGCAAGATATCTATGGCCAAGAAATCCCCCTGGACGAGGTGGATATTTTCGATCTTTAAGTCCTCTATCTTATCTCTGAGAATCCCAGAGAGCTCTGGATCTATCTCCACTGCCGTAATCTTTGGGACCCTAAAGGAGAGAGGGATGGTGATCTCCCCTCTCCCTGGCCCTATCTCCAGCACATGTGAAGGGCCATATCCTGATATTACATCCACTATCCTCTCTATGGCCCCTTTATTTACCAGAAAGTTCTGGCCATAACACCTTTTGGGATGGATGTGGACCATCGGGGGTTAGATCTTAATTAGGGGCTTTCATTGCCCTCAGGGCCATTCACCCACCAAAGACTACCCTTATCAAACCACCACTCTGTCCAGTCAGTTTCCAAGACCTTTTTGGCAATGGAAATCGCCTCAGGCGTCCTAAGCCGCTTTTGGGCATAGTATATCCAGTCCCTTGCCTGATGGTTTCCCAGATCCAGTTGGACCTTTAACTCAAAGATAAGATCCAACTGATCCGCATCCCTGGCAAGCATTGCCTCGGGGCTATGTGCATCCCTGAACTCGGAAAGAAGCCTTTCTATCTCCTCACCAAAGGGGACCCCTTTTAGCTGGTCCCTGAGGGCCCTTTCTTCATCTGCCTTTACATACTTCTTGTTCATGTAATTTTGATCACCTGTCCTTGCCTCTGGGAGGTCATGAAAGAGGCACATAAAGACCACCTTTGGGATATCTACCTCTGCCAAAGAGGCAAGGCCATAGCCTATGAGGGCGGTCCTAAAGCAGTGTTCTGCCACAGACTCCTTCCCGGTGCCCAAAAAGTGGTACCCGGTCCTCCGAAGCCTCTTTAGCATCCCTGCCTCGAAGAAGAAGAGCGTTATCCTCTTGAGTATATCCTCGCCTTCCATGCCAAACCCTTGTCACTTTATTTTTGACCCCATCAATAGTCAACCGCCTTTTGGGCTCATCCCCTATACGGTCTCCTCCAATTCAGATTTGACCCTAAGGAGAGAGTCGGTTACACTTAAAAAAACAAGGAAGAGGATGAAGGCCCATGCAGACTAAATATATAGTGGTCACAGGTGGTGTTCTTTCGGGTCTCGGGAAGGGAATTGCAGCCGCCTCCATAGGTCACCTTCTTTCCTCTAAGTTGAAGGTAATTCCCATAAAGTGCGACGGTTACCTGAATTTGGACCCAGGCACCATGAACCCCTATGAGCATGGTGAGGTCTTTGTGCTTGACGATGGTGGAGAAGTGGACATGGATTTTGGCCACTATGAGAGATTTATAGGTGTTACGTGCAAGAGCAAGTGGAACCTCACAATGGGAAAGGTCTTTGACATGATAAGGCAAAAGGAGAGGAGGGGTGACTACCTGGGAAAGACCGTCCAATATATACCCCATGTAACAGACCTCATAAAAGAGCACATCTTTGAAATTGCAAAGGAAGAGGAGGCTGACCTTGTGATAATAGAGATAGGAGGGACTGTTGGGGATATAGAAAATGAACTATTTCTGGAAGCAATGAGGCAGATGAAAGAAGATGTTGGTAAGGAAAATATTATTTATGTCCATCTTACTTATGTCCCCATCCCTCATGGAGTAAATGAGCAAAAATCTAAACCAACTCAGCAGAGTGTAAATCTTCTAAAACAAAGGGGTATATTCCCAGACATAATCATAGGGAGATGCTCTCAGTTTCTCTCAAAAGAGATTAAGGAAAAGATTGCTAGATTTTGCGATGTCTCTCCCAACGCTGTTATTACAGGGCTAGATGTGGATGATATTTATGAGATACCTTTAATTTTCGAACAGGAAGGACTCCCAGAGATAATCCACAAAAGACTAAATATTTACAGCCCGCCTAATCTCACAAAATGGAAGACACTCATAGAAAACATTAGGAATCCTGAAGCAGAAGTAACCATAGCCATGTGTGGTAAATACACAAGGCTGGAAGATTCCTATGCCTCCATAAAGGAGGCATTCCACCACTGCTCGGCACATCTGAAGTGTAAGATCAATATAAAGTGGGTGGAGACCACCAACTTCTCTGATCCCACCCTCTTGGAGGATGTAGACGGGATCCTAGTCCCTGGTGGTTTTGGGACAAGGGGCACAGAGGGTAAGATAGAGGTGATCAGGTATGCAAGGGAACATAATAAACCCTTTCTCGGGATCTGCTTTGGCCTCCAGCTGGCAGTGATAGAGTTTTCGAGAAATGTATGCGGGCTAAAAGATGCAAGTTCCACAGAACTGGATCCCTCGACCCCCCACCCTGTTATAGATATCCTCCCTGAGCAGAGGAATGTCCTTCAAAAGGGGGGGACCATGCGGCTGGGTTCCTACGAGGCAGTCTTGAAGCCTGATACACTGGTGAGACAATTGTATGGGGCTGAAGTTGTAAGTGAAAGACACAGACACCGCTATGAGGTAAACCCTAACTATCATGATCTCTTGACCTCAAAGGGCATGGTCTTTTCAGGGACTTCAAAAGACGAAAGACTTGTGGAGTTTTTGGAATTGCCTAACCACAGATTCTTCCTTGCCACCCAGGCCCATCCAGAACTGAAATCCAGGCTGGAGAGGCCGGCTCCCCTATTTTACGGTTTCATAAAGGCCTGTATGGAGAATTAGTACTTGGGCTCAGTATTTCAGCTCTCGGAGCTCAAAACAAAAAAAATTTTAAAGAAGGCCTTCAAGAATTGGAGCTATATGTTTAAGGAGGATCTCAACGAAGAGACCAAGTTAAAGGATCTTAGATTTGATACGATAAAGAAGTTATGCATATGCAATGAGGATACGAGTTTTTACCTATACGATTTGATTATGAATTTGCTTGGTAGAGGTTCTGGGACCAATTTCTACAATCTTACCGGCCCATTGAGATTAAGGGTAATCGATATCTATCTATTTGTCTTGGATAGAATTAGATTTGAAGGGATGAAGAGATTGGGCTGGATAATTTCCTATCCTGGAGAAGAAGTTCCTTTAGTAGATCTGGTATTGAAGTACGACGAAATTCATCCTTTTTTAACAAAGGTTGTGCCTATCATTTCTGAATCCCATAATTCATATCAGGAATATATGAAAGCTTCCGATTATGACAGGGAGTGGATAGTAAGAAAATTGATACCCGAAATGATCAGGACCTTTAACAAGGAGGAGTAGATATTGGAATCTGATGAATTGCAAGAACTAAAAATTAGCTTCTCATTGGCCCTTGCCCAAACAGGGGCCCTCCGCTTTGGGGATGGCCTCAGACTCAAAGACGGAAGGCCCACCCCCTATTTTGTAAATCTGGGTGGGTTTTCAAAGGGAAGAGACTCCTACGAACTGGGGAAATATTACGCCACCTTCTTGCTTCAGAAAGGGCTTGTAGAGGATGGGGAGATCCTGGTAGGCCCCTCTTATAAGGGGAGTGCCATTGCCCAGGCCACATCCATAGCCCTTTATATGGAGTACGGGGTCAATGTAATGTTTGATTATGATAGAAAGGAATCAAAGACACATGGTGAAGCTACAAAAAACTCCTCCCTTTTTGTGAATAACCTCTTTTTTGACGGATGTAAAGTTATACTTCTGGATGATGTTTTGACATCTATGGCTACTAAATACGAACTTCTTGATAAGATATATTGGGTCGCTACTCAAAACAATATAAACATAAATGTATTATCAGTTGTAATCGGTGTAGATAGGGAGCAAACTACTGCTGTGTATGATCAATTTGGGAATGTTATCTTAAATCAAAAGGGGATAAATCCTGTTAAAGAGTTTACAAACAAGACTGGTATCCCTGTTTATTCAATTTTAAGGATCACTGAAGTTTTAGAGGTTTTGTATAAGCGGAGAGTGCCTGTCAAAGTAAATGGAGAGTTTAGGCCTTTAGACAAAACAACTAAAGAGATGTTTGATCATTATATGTCAATCTATGGAACAGATCGTAGCTGAGCAAAGAGTTGATATAGATAGGATCCTTGGGAAGATTGAAAAAACCTTAAATTTCCACAGGATAAAAATAATCCCCAATGACGGTAGCTATATAGAGTCTGCTGTCTTGGTCCCTTTAATCCTAAGAGGGGATGGTCTTAGAATAGTATTTACGCACAGGACAAACGAGCTCCCTCACCACAGAGGTCAAATCTCCTTTCCAGGTGGAAAGGTGGACCCTGGGGACAAGGGCCTCTTGGATACGGTCTTCAGGGAAGTGCAAGAGGAGATTGGTATCGGTAGAGATAGTATTAGGATATTGGGTAGACTAGATGACGAGCTGACCCGTGTCTCCAACTTCTTGATCCATCCCTTTGTGGGTGGGCTATGGGGTGATCCCCCTTTCTTTTTGAACAAGGATGAGGTCCAAAGGATAATAGAAGTTCCCCTAAGCTTTTTTCTGAAGGAGTCTCCTAAGGAGCTCAGCTTCGCCTACGAAGGAATAACCCTTCAGGTCCAGGCCTATGAATTTGAGGGCATTGTAATATGGGGTGCTACCTTTAGGATCCTTTCCAAGTTCCTAAGCCTGATTTTGGGCCTCTTGTAGGCCCTAAAGAGGACTATAGGAACTCTTTTCTTAGGCCTCATGAGGTCTTTGACTTAGGGGTCTTCTGAAGATATTTTCTATTGTATCTATCTTGATGTTGACTGTGAAATCACATCCCAATAGGATTACTACAAAAGTTCCTGATTGGAGGCATGCCTTATGGTAAAAATTACCCCCCTTGGAGGAGTTGGGGAGATAGGGTTAAATTGTTCTGTATTAGAAACAGAAAAGGCTGCCATTGTAATTGACGCAGGGCTTATGTTTCCAGATGAGCATATGCCAGGTATAGATATAGTCATACCTGATTTTACTTACCTTGAAACTATCAAGGACAAGATAAAAGCCCTGATACTTACCCATGGCCATGAAGATCATATAGGAGCTGTCCCTTTTTTTCTAAAAAATTTTGATATCCCTGTTTATGCAACTTCATTCACAATTGCTTTATTAAAAGCAAAACTTGCGGAACATAATATTGGATACTTCAGACATACAATTGTCGACAAATGTGAGAAATTAGAATTTGATGACTTTAGGGTAGAATTTATATCTGTTGTCCATAGCATAGTGGACTGTGTAGGGTTAGCAATCGAGACAAAAGATGGTATAATAGTCCACTCTGGCGACTTTAAGATAGACAGTCATGCCTTAGAGATAACAGATCTGGTTACCTTCTCTCGGTATGGAAATAAGGGTGTCATGCTCTTTTTGGGGGATTCTACAAATGCAGAAAAGGAAGGTTATAGTCTTTCAGAGACCACAGTTAGGGCTAAATTGGAAGATATCATTCTGAGGAGGACAGGTAGGGTATTTATTGCAGTCTTTGCCTCAAACATACCCAGGATCAGAAACATCTTTGAGCTCGCACAAAAATACGGTCTTAAGGTGTTCTTGGACGGCAAGAGCATGGTGACCAACGTGGGGATCGCCAAGGAGCTGGGATATTTGGATTTTCAAAAGGAGCTGATTTTAGAGGAGAGGGACCTGGAGAGACACCCAAGTTCAAGGACGGTAATTCTCACCACAGGTACCCAGGGCGAACCCATGAGTGCCCTGACCCGCATCTCACACAATGCCCACAGGCTTTTCAAGATAACCGAAGGTGATACTATTGTTCTCTCCTCCCGATATATCCCTGGGAACGAAAAGGCCATCCACGGCCTTGTAAACAGGTTACTCAGACTGGGGGCCAATGTATTTTATGAAGATATCAGCGAGGTGCACACCTCAGGCCATGCAAAGAGGGAGGAATTGAGACTCTTGCTACAGATAGTAAGGCCCAAGTATTTTATGCCTGTGCATGGTGAACAGAGGCACCTCGTAAAACACTCTGAACTCGCACTGGAATTGGGGATTCCAAGGGAGAACATATTACTCCTTAAGGATGGGGATTCCCTTAGCTTTGAAAAGGGTCTCTTGGTCTCCAAGGGAGAGGTTCCCCACGGAAGGGTCTTTGTAGACGGGAAGGGCGTGGGAGATGTGGAGGAAATGGTGCTAAGGGACAGGAGAAGACTTAGCACAGAGGGAGTCACCATCGTGTTGCTTGTGGTGGACAGCCAAAGGAGAATACTCACTTATGGCCCCGATATAATAACAAGGGGGGTAGTTATGGAGTCTTCTATCACAGGGCTCATAGAGGAGGCAAAGGCCATTATCTCCGAATCCGTGGCTCAGTTTTTGAGGGAGGATCTTGACTTAGACTTCTTAGAAGAAGAGGTACAGAGGGTAGTTAAGAGACTCTTTATCTTCCACTTTGACCGTAGGCCATTAATTATCCCTATCATTATTACCGTCTAATGGGCAAAAAGCTGAATGAAAAATTTACAAAGAGGCTAAAGTTAAGGAAAGATATAAAGCTTTTGCTCTTAATTACAACAACTGTTCTTTTCTCACTCTGCCTTGTAAGCTATGATCCAAAAGATATTATTACATATAGACTCGGTATACCCAATGCCATTTACTCAAACTTTTGCGGTATTTTAGGAAGTCAACTGTCACATTATTTAATTAAACATATCGGATTGTCATCATTTGCTATTATCTTTTTTCTAATTGTCGAAGTTATCTCAATTTTTAAGCATAACAGATTTAGTTTAAGCCCTATAAAACTTATCTTTTCCGGGGCATTTATATTTGCTTTGTCCGCTTTTCTTGCTTACATATTCCCAGATCCATTACATTATAGGGGGTTCAGGTTATATTTAGGCGGTTCCCTTGGAAATCTTTTGTACAAAAACATTTCCTTTATCCTGGGTAATAATGGGGGTCTCCTTTTGGTATTTTCCTCTATGCTGGTTTTCTTTGCCATTTCAACAGATTTTTATTTCTCTTCCCTTTTGGAGCTAAAGAAGGTCTTAAGCTTAAAAAAAGGGGGGAGAGGTCCTCTCCCATGGCCATGGAGTAAGGCCCAAAAAAGGCCAAAGAGATCTCCCCTAAAGGAGTCGAAACCCCATTTAGAGAAACAGATAGAGGAGCCAGCCTCCTCTGTCATGGAAAGGGTAAATAAAGAGGAATCTCTCGAGGAGGATTTCGACCACAAGGAGCTTGGGGTCAGCTTTTCTCTCCCCTCTTTGGAGCTCTTAAATGATCCCGTTCAGAGACAGGACCCTGACCAGATAAGGGAGATAATGGAGGCTGCTGCCAAGAGATTAGAGGAAAAACTAATGGACTTTGGGATAAAGGGGGAGATAACGGGGATACAGCCTGGTCCTGTGATAACCCTTTATGAATTTAGGCCTGCACCCGGGATAAAGATAAGCCGAATAGCCAATCTGGCAGACGATCTGGCCCTTGGACTCAAGGCCATTAGTATCAGAATCATTGCCCCCATCCCAGGGAAGGATGCGGTGGGCATAGAGATACCGAATCCCAAAAAAGAGATAGTCTACCTAAAAGAGATACTCTCATCCAAGGAATATCAGGATTCCAACCTCAGACTACCCCTTGCCCTTGGAAAGGATACTGTAGGACGCCCTGTAATAGCCGACCTTTCTAAGATGCCACATCTTCTGGTGGCAGGTGCCACAGGTACAGGAAAGAGTGTCTGCATAAATGCAATGGTACATAGCCTGTTGTTTAAATTTAGTCCAGACCTCATAAGGTTTATCATGGTGGATCCAAAACGTATAGAGCTCTCCCTCTACGATGACATACCTCACCTTTTGCACCCTGTGGTCACCCACCCAAAGGAGGCCACATGTGCCCTAAAGTGGGCAGTAAAAGAGATGGAAAGGAGATATGAACTCCTTCTACAGATGGGGGCAAAAAATTTGGCCGGATATAATGCCAAGGTCCTAAAGGAAAGGAGATCAGGCATAGGGGAGGGGGAGATCCTCCCTTATATCGTCATAATAATAGATGAGCTGGCCGACCTGATGATCGTCTCCTCAAAGGAGGTGGAAGACAGCATTGCGAGACTGGCC
Organism: uncultured bacterium; assembly: GCA_938002815.1. Taxonomy (GTDB): domain Bacteria; phylum Desulfobacterota; class DSM-4660; order Desulfatiglandales; family CALKZT01; genus CALKZT01. The sequence continues at coordinate 17,716 of CALKZT010000087.1, read as the reverse complement.
CAGATGGCAAGGGCATCGGGGATACATCTCATTTTGGCCACCCAAAGGCCTTCTGTGGATGTTTTGACAGGCTTGATAAAGGCCAACTTCCCTGCCAGGATATCCTTTCAGGTCTCTTCCAAGGTAGACTCTCGCACAATCCTGGACCGAATAGGTGCAGAGAGGCTTTTGGGCGAGGGGGACATGCTCTTTATGCCGCCGGGGGTGGGAAGGCTCCTTAGGATACATGGCGCCTATGTCTCAGAGGACGAGGTACAAAGGGTAACAGACTATCTCAAGTCCCAGGCAAGGCCCAACTATCAGATATCTCTGTTAGAACAGGAGGAGGGTGACACCGATAACTCCGAATTGGAGGCAGATGAAAAATACCAGGAGGCAGTAGACCTGGTGATAAGAACTGGCCAGGCCTCCATCTCTATGATACAGAGGAGGCTAAGGGTAGGTTATAACAGGGCAGCCAGGATGATAGAGCTTATGGAAAAACAGGGCATTGTGGGCCCATCAGATGGGATAAAGCCAAGGGAGGTTTATGGTAGGAAATGATACGACTCTTGCTGTTTCTTATGGGTATCTTCATGACACTATGCTTCCAAGGGGTCGAAGCCCAAACCCCACCCTTAGAGGATTTGATGAAAGGCATAAGGGAAACATACCCCAAGGGTAAGCTATTGAGGGCAGAGTACCTGAGGGTCACGGCCACAAAGATAGGGAGCCTTGTGGGTTCAGAGCAAGAGGAGAAGGCCTCTGGTCTCCTCTTTTTCAAGGCACCCCATCAGCTGCGCTTGGAACAAGATCTCCCGGAGAGGGAATTACTCATAAGCGATGGAGAGAGGATCTATTGGTACCTGGTTTCAAAGGCCGAGGTCCATGTCTATGACTTGGAGGGGAATACTTCCTTAGTTAAGACCATATCAGATGTATTTCAAGGAATGGAGGAGGGGGGCCGGATCTTTAACTCAGAGGTAGCCCAGACAGAAGAGGGCTTCAAGATAAGGTTGATCCCAAAGGAGCCAAGGGAGGAGTTTGTGGAGTTAGATCTGAGCCTTGGAAGAGATTATAGGATTACCTCTATTGGTGTCAAAAACCTTGCAGGGGGGAGCACCCTTTTTAGGTTCCTAAAACAGGAGCTGCTTTCTGATACCGGTGAAGGCCTCTTTAGGTTCAGGGTACCAGAAGGGGTGAAGGTCATCTACGAAGGAGCCCCTTCCCGTTAGTCAAGAGCCTACCCAGTAGAGAAGCCGCCTTTGAAAGTTCTTTTAAGGATCCGGCAGGTAGATGGTAATCTATATAAGGCATGCAGATCTTTACTGCCTGGGACATGACCGAAAGTTTTGGGTCCCCTGCTATGGGATTCACCCAGAGGACCCTATGGACCCTTTCATGGAGGGTCCTCATCTCCTTTAAGAGCATGGGTTTCGGACCTAAGTCCCATCCGTCACTGATTATGGCAACCACACTCCCTTTGTTGAGGAGGGTCTTTCCATACACCTTATTTATAAAGGAGAGGGACTCACCTATCCTGGTGCCTCCGCTCCAATCAGGGGTCTCACCTGTGATCCTCTTTAAGGCATCCTGGAGTGATACGTGCCTTATGAGTTCAGTAATCCTCTTTGCCTTTGTGCTAAAGACAAATACCTCTGCCTTTGGCCCAATACCCTTGAGCCCCAATAAAAAAGGGATCACTACGGCATTGAATCTCTGCATTGAGCCACTCACATCAGCGATTATGACAAGCCTCTTAAGCCTTTTCTTCTTTGAGAGATAAAATATCCTAAGGGGCCAGCCATGGTTTTTCAGGGCAGCCCTCATGGTATATTTTAGATCCAACCGGTTTTTGCCCCTTCTCTTGAGCCTCCTGGTCCTTTGGGGCCTAAAGGGTCTCATTATATTCTTTATAAGGGCTTGGGCTGCCTGTATTTCTGTATTAGAAAAGCTCTGTATTTCCTTCCTTACAAGGGCAGAAAAGGGACTATATCCCAAAGAGGAGGCCAAATCCAGGATCTGGTAGTTTACCTCCTCCACTACCACCGAGCATACCTTTTTATCCAATCTATCCGTCTCTCTTAAGATTCCAGGTACCTTCCCCTCCACCCTAATTGGCGAATCTTGGAGCTCCTTGTGGGGACTCTTTTGGTGAGATCCACAGAAGTAGAGATCAAAGAGCTTGTCAAAGTTAGACCACTCCCATTGGTCCGAACAGAGGGCACATTTTAGGGCATCCTGGAAGTATTCCTTCTCAAGGCCTATATTTATTACTGCCTCTGCCGAGTTTAATAGGGCAGACTGGGGGGCCCTAAATCCCATCTCCCTCAAAAAAGAGACAAAATGGACGATCTTTTTCCCTATCATGTCCCCAAGGGTTCCATAAGGGATGGGATCCCTTTCTCTCTTAGCAGCTCATGGTCCTCTTTGTACTTTACAATGCAGCCCAGGGTGGACTCAATAAGGGAAGGGGTTATCTCTCCTGCCTGGAGTTGTAAGAGGGCCCTTGCCCAGTCTATGCTCTCAGAGACCCCTGGTTTTTTTAAGAGCTCCATGGTTCTGATCTTCTGAATCAGGTTCACCACCTGTCTTGCAAGCCTCTCCTCTATGTCAGGGATGTGGGATAAGAGTATCTGATATTCCTTTTCAGGGTCTGGGTAGCCTATCCAATGGTACAGGCATCTCCTCTTTAGTGCATCATGTACATCCCTGGTCCTATTGGAGGTGATGATCACATAAGGGGGTACCTGGGCCTTTAGCGTACCTATTTCAGGTATGGTCACCTGAAAATCGGAGAGGACCTCCAATAAAAAGGCCTCAAACTCCTCGTCCGATCTATCCACCTCATCTATGAGGAGGACCGGGGGCCTGCTCTCCTGGTTCCAGATGGCATCCAGGAGGGGACGCTTGATCAAGAACCTCTTATCATAGATATCCTTTGCAATCTGTGACCTGTCTGCTGCCTCGGTCTCCAATAACCTGATAAAGAGGAGCTGCCTTGGATAATCCCAATCGTAGAGGGCAGAAGAGGCATCTATCCCTTCATAGCACTGAAGCCTGATCAACCTTGTGCCGAACAGCTTTGAAATCCTTATGGCCACATCAGTCTTTCCTACACCTGGCTCACCCTCCAAGAAAAGGGGTTTGTTCAGCCTCAGGGACAGGAATATGGCAGTGGAAAGTGACCTTTCGGTCACATAGCCCACCGATCTTAAGGCCCTCTCCAAATCCTCTATTGTCTCTATCTCTTCCCACATCTCAGAACCCATCAGTTTATTTTCTTGAACTTTCATGTATATTGGATTTATGAAGAAAAGGAAAGACCATAACAACCTAAAGGACCTCATACTAAGGGCAAGGGCAAAGGGGATTCAGGTGAGGTTGGAAAGGCTTGAGGCTAGTGGTATCAGACTTAGGGATGGCATGTGTCTTTTAAAGGGGGAAAAGAGCCTATTCTTAGATAAAAGAAGGCCCTCTAAGGAGCTAATGATCCTCCTTAGGGAGTACCTTAAGGATTAATGGGATCCCCTTTTCCCTCTTTCCTTGCAGTGGCCCTTGCATAGGCCCAGGCTACATAGCTCTTCTTCCTTTCCCAATTTGCCCAAGAACCTAAAAAGAATCCTGGCTACGTACAGAAAGGCCATTGCAAGGACTACCATTACTATGATAAGTTCCACGTGTCTTTCCCTCTTATTTTAAGGTAACCCATTGAAAGGAGATTGGAAAGTAGAATATGCATATTTTACACAAGCTTCTTCTTTTGATAGCCATTTTACTCCTTGCGTTGAATAGTTCTTTTGCAAAGGCATCAGAAAAATCTAAGCCACCCACTTGCGACCAAATATTGTCCCAGGCAAGTGCCTTATTTGTTCAAGATTCTAACGGAAACACAATTTATTCGAAGAACATAAATTCTCAGTATATTCCAGCTTCTACTATAAAGGTTCTTACTGCATTTGTTTCACTAAAAGTCCTGGGAGAAAATTATCGATTTCATACAAAATTCTATGTTGATTCGGATGGAAATCTAAAGATAAAAGGGTTTGGGGATCCATTTATAACATCTGAAGTCATGAAATCTATGACAAGTCTATTATCACATAGAATCTCAACAATCAATAACATTGTATTTGATGATACTTTTTTTGCACATGGGATAGAAATACCCGGTTCAGATGGGACTCTGAATCCGTACGACTCACCAGTTGGAGCACTATGTGTGAACTTTAATACTGCATCTGTAATAAAAAAGAACGGTATTTATACATCGGGAGAAGCTCATACTCCAATAACTCCATACGTTGTGGAGATGGCAAAACGATACAACATATCCTCTGGAAGGTTTTTGTGTGCCCGTACTCAGGAAGAGACCACCAATTATTTTGGTGCACTATTGTTTGAATTCCTAAGCAGGGCAGGGGTAAAAATAAAAGGAAAGATACTGAGGGGTGAGGTAAAGAGCGGGGACAAATTGATCTTAGATTTTGAATCTCCCCATAGCCTAAAGTTTGTAATAAGGGAGATGCTCAAATACTCCAACAACTTCATAGCAAATCAGCTATTCTTGGTATCAGGGGCCATGGTCCTGGGGGCACCGGCTACCCTCCAGAAGGGGGCAGTGGTGACAAAAGATGTGGCAAGGTCCCAGTTGGGGTTTCAGGACTTTTCTGTGGTGGAAGGCTCAGGCCTTTCAAGGGAAAACAGATTGACGGCATATCAATTTATGAAACTACTCAAGGCCTTTTACCCTTATATGGACCTCTTGAAGGAGAGGAACCATGTCCTATACAAGACAGGGACCCTTAAGGGTGTCTCTAATCGTATAGGCTACCTCCTTGTGGGGGAAAAGGTATATCCCTTTGTGATAATTAGGAATGGAAACGGGCCCCCAAGCTCCTCTTTGATTGATTGTCTACAGAGGCAGCTTGAAAAAAAGGAATTGAAAAGGGCAAGGGTTATGTGAGGCAATCTACGGGGAGATCAGCCATGCCCTTAAAATTCACTCCTTATCTGAGTCCCACAGAGATGATTCAGTCGGATCATCCCCAGATCAAGGCCTATGCAGAGGGCCTCGTGAATGGTAGAGAGGACCATGTGGAGATTGCCAAACTCCTCTACCTGGATGTAAGGGATAAGATAATCTATGATCCATATTCACCCTTTTGGAGCTCTGAGCACTATAAGGCAACATACATAATGAAAAGGGGAAGGGGCTTTTGTATCCAAAAGGCGGCCTTGCTCTGCACCCTCTCGAGGGCCATAGGGATACCTTGTAGGCTCGGGTTTGCCACTGTAAGAAACCATTTGGCCAGCCAGACCCTCCTTGAACACTTGGGAACAGACCTATTTGTCTACCACGGTTTTGTGGAATTCTATCTCAATGGCAAGTGGGTAAAGGCAACCCCTGCCTTTAACAAGGAGCTCTGTAATAGGTTCAAGGTGCCTCCCCTTGAATTTGATGGTGAAAATGACAGTATCTTTCACATGTATAATTCTGAAAAGAGGGAGTTTATGGAATACATAAAGTTCCACGGTGTATATGCAGACGTCCCCGTGGAGGAAATTGTAAAGGCCTTTAAAGAGACTTATGGAATGAAAAGGGTGGAAGAGTGGATGAATTGGATGAGTTAAGTCAAGAATTGTTTATGATCTTAGCTCTTATCCCTCAACGTGAGTATTTGACCTGGATATATCTTTCCATCTCTGAGGTTATTTAATTCCATAATCTCTGCCATATTCATACCAAACCTCTTAGAGATGGAATAGAGACTATCACCTTTCTTTACAGTATATTTTATCTTTGTGGGCGCTGATCTGTTATCCTTTGGCGGTTGTGGTATATTTTGTGCCTTAGTCTTTCCTGTATCTGACCTCTCCATCGGAATAAGGAGTGATTGGCCTAACAATAAATTCGTCTTTTTTAAATTGTTGGCCTTTTTGATGCTCTCCACTGTTACACCGTACTTTTTTGCTATTGATTGAATAGTATCTCCCTTCTGGACAGTATATTGAAAGGGGACATCCTTGGAATAGCCAGAAGATGTGGATAATGTATTCTGTTGCTTTGAATTCTCGCCCCCTCCCTTGTTAGCTATGCCCGCACTTTGTTTCCCTGCATCTTTTCCGTTTTTGCGATTTCCATTTTTTGCATAAACTTGTCTATCAGAGCACTCATCTACCGAATCCACAGCAGCCAGAACTATCTCTCGTTTCCCCTTTGGTACCTTTAACTGATATGGATAAGGGGGGGTAATGTAACGCCTCAGCTCAGGATTTAAGGAGGAGAGGAGCCCTTCCTCAAGTCCAGAGGCTGACTCCAAGGAGCTGAGTGAAATACTCTTATTTAAGTCTATGGTCTCATATTCCAGAGCAGAGGCATATTCAGGGAGATCAAAATTGTAGTCCTTAGGGGAGGCTACAATATGTAAGACGGCTATGAACTGTGGGACATAGAAGGCAGTCTCTTTGGGAAGCCTTTCATAAAGATCCCAGAAATTGTCTAAATAGTCTATCTGCTGGGTCCTAATCACTCTGAGGACATTCCCTTCCCCACAGTTATAAGCGGCCAAGGCAGTGGTCCAGTCCCCAAAAAGGCCATGGAGTTCTTTTAGGTACAGGATGGCGGCATCTGTAGACTTTTCAGGGTCCATCCTCTCGTCTACCCAGTCATCTCTCTTGAGACCATATCTGTGTCCAGTGGAGGCAATAAACTGCCACATACCCAAGGCCCTTGCAGGGGAAAAGGCCCTGACATTGAATCCGCTCTCTATCAAGGGAAGCCAAGAGAGCTCCTCAGGAAGACCGGCTGCCTTAAGCTTGTTTACGATCATGGGCCTGTATTTTAGGGATCTGTTGTATGACCTCATGAAAAAGTCCCTTAGGGGACCCTGGAAATTGTCCAGTGCCTCCTTTACATGCCTATTCATTACCATGGGGATTGGACTTGCTATCCCTTTTGTCCCCTTGGACCTCAGTGCCTGCACTTGTAATATCCTTTTGGCTATGGTGTACCTCAGATCCTCGAGGGTCTGGGATAGCTCTGGGTATTTCTTTGGGTCTACAGATAGGAGGATAGAGTATGCCTTGTCCAGCTCTGCAAGTGCTCCATCCAGATCCCCTTTCTGCCAGCTGAGGCTGGATATCTCGCAGTGTCTCTTGGCCTCCTTTACTGCCCTTGCAGCATCTGGGTATTTGCTCATATAGGCCATTTGGGTGTCCAGATCGTCTGATGAGGCAGCTCTGTCAGGTGAAAGCTCTCCCACCTGGTAGGAATTGAGAGCGCATCCAAAGAAGCCCATTGTCAGTGGGATCAAAACGGCCAAAAATCCAAACTTTTTAAATAGATACATGGCAAACCCCCAGGGTTCCTTGGAGAAATGCGGACACTATATCTATCTGTTGGGCAAAGGTCAAGCTTTAAAGAGGTAGCACAACTACTTTATCCGACTGTAGATCTCTTTAACGACCCTTTTGAGTCTAAAGGCTTCCTTGTCCTCTGGATGCCGTAAGAGCCACTCCTCTAATCCTCTGATAACCTTTCCTACCATGGGGCCTGGCCCAATCCCCAAGAGCTCCATTATCTCCTGTCCATTTATGGGAGGTCTGGGCCTTTTGGGGAGTCCCTCCCTTAGAAGGACCTGGGCCCTCTTTTCCATATGGTCTAAGCCCTTGAGGTCCTCATTATTCCCCCCTTGGGCCTTTAGATCTGCCCTCCTCAACGAAAGGAGCTCCCATAGGGATGCAGGCCTTATCCTCTCCAAAAATCTCAGTATCGCCTTATCTGTCCAATGGGGGCTATAGAGTAAAAGGTGGTGCCTAACGAGGGCCACAATACCCTCCCCTCTCTCTCTTGGAAACCTAAGTCTTTTTAGGATCTCTTCGGCCATCTGAGCCCCAAGGATATGATGGCCAAAAAAGCGGTGTCTTCCCCCTTTGAAGCTATGAGCCTTTGGCTTGGCAATGTCGTGGAAGAGGGCAGCAAGCCTCAAAGAGATTGAAGGGGGGGTAACATTTACGGTAAGGAGACTGTGTTTTAGCACCCTGTGCCTGTGGGGAGGGGACTGTTTTACCCCTTTCATCTCCCATAACTCAGGGATGTGACCTTTAAGGAGTTTCAAGGAGAATAGGAACCACAGGGCCCTATAAGGATATGGGCTTAGGAGTATGTGTTTTAACTCCTCCCTTATCCTCTCCACTGCTACCCTTTCCATTTGGGCCCTCTCCTTCATGATCACCTGGACCATCTCTCTTTCTGGCCTCAGATCCAGCTGCGCCACGAATCTCACTGCCCTAAGCATCCTCAAAGGATCTTCCCCAAACCTCTCCCTGGGATCCCCTACTGTCTTCAAGATACCTCTTTTGAGGTCCTCAAGGCCTCCGAAGGGGTCATGGATTTTGCCCGTGGAAAGGTCTAAGGCCAGACTATTCATTGTAAAGTCACGCTTGCCCAAGTCCTCTAAGAGGTCTGATCCCCTGAGGGAGCAAAACTCTACCTTGTACCGGTCAAAGATGGTGGTAAAGACCATGCCCTTGAACTGGAAGGAGGGGCGATCGGGGAAGAGCTCTTTCAATTCTCTGAGATCAGAATCCACGACCAAGTCCCAATCAGAGGGGCTCCTGCCGGAGATGAGGTCCCTCACACAGCCTCCCACCAAATAAGCCCTTATCCCCTTTGAGGAGAGTCTCTCCCTTATGAGCCCTAGAAATTCAGGTAGGTAAGGCCTTAGGTCCAAGGGACCCTTCTCCGAAAGAGGCTATGTAGGTAAGAGCCCCTTACATGGTGGCGTAGGAGTGGAGGCCAGGGAGGAGATTGACTCCAAAATAGGTAAATATAACACAGCAAAATCCAATTATGCTTAATATGGCTAATTTCCTGCCTCTCCAGCCCCTAGTAAGTCTTGCGTGTAAGACAGAGGCATAGACCAGCCAGGTTATTAGCGACCAGGTCTCTTTAGGGTCCCAGCTCCAGTAACTGCCCCACGCCACATTGGCCCAGATGGCACCTGTGATGATTCCAAGGCTCAAGGAGACAAAACCTATAACCACCATATTGTAGTTGATCTCCTCGAGGACCTCCTTAGAGGGTATCAATGATTTAATCCGATTTTTCTCCTCTTTCCTTAGGAGGTACAAAATACAGCTGGCAAAGGATATGGCAAAGGCCGCATATCCCACGAAGCAGGTAATCACATGGGCTATGAGCCAGTTGCTCTTCAGTGCAGGTATTAGAGGCTGAATTCCCTTGTTCATCTTGGAAAAGGAGGCATAGGCCAGGGCGAGGAAGGGTAAGGGTGTTACCAAGACACCCAAGGATGTACTCTTAGTCCTCCATTCCAATAGGAGATAGATGGCGGAGATGGCCCAAGAATAAAAGATTAAGGATTCATAGAGGGTGGAGAAGGGTGCATGACCATAACCCAGTTCATAGGACTCCTTCCACCTAAGAGAGATTCCTATTCCATGGATCAAGGTAGTCAAAAGTAGTAGGATAGAAGGGATATAAGAAAGCCTCTCTTTTACCAGCTGGTTTACAAGGTAGGTAAGGAAAACAAAAAAATAGACGAATGTTATCACGCTTAAGATCTGAGAACTCGTTATCATATCTCCTCCCTTTCTGCGATCTCTCTTCTTATGTAGTCAAGGACCTTTGAAACTCTATGTTCTAAACCCGCATGGTCCCTGTTCGTCCTTGCTGCTACAAGGAGCCTTGGGGTTTTGTCCCATTCCAGCCTGATCCAAAGCTGCCTGTGGGAATAGAAGAAGGTGAGAAAGAAGCCCAGGATCATCATAAAGCAGCCTATCCATACCACGTTTACCCCAGGGTCCTTTGAGACCTGTAGACCCGTATACTGCCGCTCGATGACCTCCTTTAGCTCCACCTTATAGGGGAGGATCGTACTGGGATCCAGCCTTGGGCTTGCTTTCATCTCCTGGGGTATCATTTTTAAGAGCTCTGGTCTCTTGAAGACCCAGATCTCTTTCTCATCCAGCCCTTCCCCTTCCAACCTCAAGAGGAATGCAGGCCCAAGCCTTCCCATAAAGTCCTCCCTGAGGTCCTTCAATTCCACCTTTAGACCATTGGGCAGGGTCTGCTGCATCTCCTTCTTTAATTCTGCCTCCCCAATGATTTGGTCACCTTTCAAAAATCTGAAAATGGCTCCATAGAGGATTGTACCATAGCTGGCCTGATAGAATCTAATCCCGTCGATCTCCATGGGGTGATTTACCAACACATCCCTCACGAAGAGCTCCTCTCCGTCATTTAGGATGGTCAATCTGGATCTGAACTCCTTCGGGGTCCCATTGGGGTAGAAATCGGCTCTAAACTCATCACACCTGATGGAATACCCAAGTTTGAGCACACTCTTGCCATCCCTCAACTCCACGGTATCTATTACGTCTCCCTCTAAGATGTTTACATACCCCTCAAAGCCCCATATGGACCCTATAAGCCCCCCTATGAGGATCACAAGGACACTTAGGTGGACCACATAGACCCCAAAGTAGCTTGATCTACCGTATTCTGAATGGCCATATATTCTGTTCCCCAAATCTGCGATCTGGACCTTGCCCCCAAAAAGCCTCAGGGCCTTTTTAAGCTTCTCCATGAATACCTTGGGCTCCATCTCTTTTGCCCTTAGGGCCACGATAGGTCTTTCGAAGACCGTGTCAGGGGCAGGGCCCAAGGAGTGGGTTGCCAGTTTGATACTCTTGGGGAGTCTATCTAAGGAGCAGACCACTATATTTATGGCCAGTCCCAAAAGAAGGAGCCTAAAGACCAAGGAGTGGTAAAGATCAAAGAGACCTAATCTAAAGAAGATCTCCATGATCTTGGGGTTCCAAAATTGAACTACCCTGGCGGCCTCCTCCCTCTGTGGGATCAGGGTCCCTATCAGGGCAAATATTGCCATTACCACCAATAAGATGATGGTGAGCTTTACTGATCTAAAGAACCTCCAGAAGTCCCTCTCTTTGTAACCCATCTATGCCCCTGAATATGAGATTTTGGGAAAGGCATCCTAAGACTTCCCTTGGGTCCTGTAAACACAAAAAAGGTTTTACATTTACCTACCTGGTTCTATTATAGACCTTAGCTAAATCCCGGAGGTATAAAATGGAAAAGGTAACCATAGATGGAGTCGATATATATCTTACCCCGCCTGACGAACTGGATGTAAAGTGGATAGGCCAACCTGATCTCATTGCACAGGTCCTGGCTGCCTGGATGGTGTTAGGGGAAAATGACATGCCATTAAACCCAAGACTGGTAGGTAAACCTGGTGTGGGCAAGACTACCTTGGCATACTGTGCGGGAAGGGTTATGGGACAGAGCGTATACCTCTTCCAGGCAACTATGGATACAAGACCAGAAGACCTCATCATAACACCGGTGATTGACGAGAAGAACAAGATCAAATATGTGGCAAGCCCAGTGGTATCTGCCATGATCAAGGGTGGGGTTGCCGTTGTGGATGAAGGGAACAGGATGAGTGAAAAGAGCTGGGCCTCTTTGGCCCCCCTCTTGGACAACAGGAGATATGTGGAATCGGTCGTGGCAGGGGTAAAGATAAAGGCCCATCCCCAGTTTAGGTTCTGTACCACCATGAATGAGGATGCCAGTACTTTTGAGCTTCCAGAATATATCCAATCGAGGCTTCAGCCTACCATATATCTTGACTTTCCCACCAGGGAGGAGGAGGTCCTCATCCTAAAGAGGAACCTCCCAAAAAATAACGAAGAGGTAGTGGAGTACATTGTGGAATTCCTTCAAACTGCCCACGAATCCAACGAAAACTACACCATAAGGGATGGTATCAACATAGCAAGATATGCCTTAAAGAGGCTTCAAATGGACGGGGGGAAAAGGGATTTAGAGGAATATCTTTTGGAGGCTGCTTCAATGGTACTGGACGATGATGCCACTGAACTCTTCAAAGAGGTAATAGATGGGCTTGAAAAACACCAGGAGTTTTAACTGGAAGAACGTACGGCTGTTCCCTTCCATAGGCAATATATTAGAGTTCGCCAAAGAAGCCAGAAGACATTATGAGGATTTTAGGCCCACTGCAGTGGCCCTGGAATACCCTGCCACACTCAGGGAGAAGATCCTGGAGGGTATCCAGAGGCTTCCTTATATCTCTGTAGTATCCTATGAGGAATCAGACCAAACAGAGGTCTTCCTCATCATAGAGCCTACGGATGCCCAGGTGGAGGTGGCCAGACTCGCACTGGAAGACAAGCTCCCCATATACTTTGTGGATAGGGACTCTGAGGAGTTCCCATACGACTACGAGATATACCCTGATCCCTACTGTATTAGCAGGATAGGACACTACGAATATTGTTGGTTGTATCTGAGGCTCACGAGGTATTCAAGGAAGTCACCTGAAGATATCCTTCGAGAAAAGGCCATTGCATATAACTTAGGGAGTATTAGCAGAGAACATGAAAGGGTACTTTTTGTGGGTGGTCTTTACCACCTAAAGGGCATCCTCTCCGAGTTGAATCGCCCCCAGGCGAGTGTGATAGGAATAAAGAGGCGAAGGGCAGTAAATCTGTCGCACCTAAGTGAAGAGTCCCTTCCTGAAATATTAACAGAGTGTCCTTACGTGGTGGGAAGGTACGAAGAGGCAAGGAAAAGTGGGAAATGGGAGGAAATAGATCGAGCCCAGCTTTTAGAGGAGCTCATAGATGAGGCCAAAGAGGCCTATTTGAAGTACTACAAGGAGACCATCAACCCCTATCAGTGGGAGTTGTTTAGGAAATACCTCAAGAACTACACCCTCATCTCAGGCAGGATCGTTCCCAATTTCTACCAATTGGTGATAGCCACAAGGGCTACCTTAGGGGAAGACATGGCCTTTGAGCTATGGCAGAGGGGATCTCATTACCCTTGGCACTGCCAAGATCCAGCAATACCCGTGATCACACTGGAAGGAGAGGATCTCTTCTTGAACCTGAGGAAGATAAGGCTTAGGCGTAGGATCAGGACCCAGAGGAGAAGGCTTTTCCCTGTGGCATTGAGAGGCAAGGAAAAGATGAGACAATGGGCAAAGGAATTTAAGGGTGATGGGATCTGCTCTTACCCCCCGGAGGACCTGGTGATAGAGGGATACGGTAGATATTTGATGAAAAAGGCGGTGGAAATTAAGACGCATCAAACCCATGTGGTGGAGCCCTTTTTGAGCTCCATGAAAGACGGGATAGACATAAGGGAGACGGTGAGAAACTGGGCCAAAGGGAATATATTTGTGAAACAGGAGGGAAGGATAAGGGGGAGAGTAGGTTCCCTTGTGGTGATCTTTGACCCGGATCCCCCAGATGAACTGGGCTTGGAGCAGTTCCCTTGGAAGGTGACCTGGCATGGGGAGCACGACCAGGAATCAGACATGGCCTTTTATAGCACCCCGGCAGGATTAGATGTGGTGGGGCCTGGTATATCCAGGTGCGTATACGGCGGATTCATGATGACCTATCCCCCCATGAGGCTGGCGGACATATGGCAAGACCCTTACTTTGAGGGTGCCAGGGACAAGCCAGAAAGGCTTCTTTTGGCCGCCCTGGACTATTCCCTCGAAAGACATGTGGTCTATGTGGCCCCAAAGCCTCCTTCTCAGCTCTGCCAGAGGGTGGCTGAGGCACTGGGAAAGAGCATACTCTATCTTCCCCTGGGAGCACTCTCCAAGGGCGTGCTTAAAAGACTGAGGTATTTCCATGTACTGGACGGCCACCCCGTGAGGGCCTATGCATCCAAATACATAAAGAGATCTAATGGAGGGAGGTAAGGATGGGAGAGAGGACGGAGAAGAATATGGCCTATGCCTTTGCAGCAGAATCAAAGGCCTCTGCGCGAAACACCGCCTTTGCACAGAAGGCCCAAATGGAGGGATTCCCTCAGATAGCAAGGCTCTTTAGGGCAGTGGCAGAGGCAGAGGCAGTTCATGCAAGGCGCTATCTCCTCCTAATGAGGGGAAAGGTGGGTTCCACTGAGGAGAATCTGAAGACCGCCTTTGAAAACGAGATCAAGGCAAATGTGAACGAATACCCAAAGCTCATAAAAGATGCAGTGGAAGAAGGAGATTCTGCGGCAGAGAGGGCATTTTCCCAATCCAGAGATGTGGAAGAGAGGCATGCGGAGCTCTACAAGAGGGCACTAAACGATATGATATCCGAGAAGGAGACGGTATATTACGTATGTCAGGTATGTGGGTATGTAGCAGAGGATGAAGCTCCAAAAAACTGCCCTGTCTGTGGTGCAGTAAGGACAAAGTTTAAGGAGGTCCTCTAGTCCCCCTTCCCCTTTAACGTGTTGGGATGATGGATAGAATCCTCCATCTCCATTCGGTGGCAGACCTTGCATGTACCCTTAGCACCCAAGGTGATGGCACGTCCTGTATACTGAAGGGGTTGTAAATTGTCCCTCTCTTCTCCAAAGGGGTTTGAGGCAGGATACAGGGCATGTGTGGGGCCATGGCATGCCATACAAGGGATACCCATTTCATCGTAAGATTCCCTGAATAGGCGACCCTTCCCAATGGGCGGGGCATCAGGTATTTCTGGGGCACCAAATCCTCTGTGACAGTCTAAACAATCTGGCTCATCCATCCAGGGTCTCCTGGGTTCCACCCCTCTTTTTGCTCCTTCTGATAGCAGATTCATAAGCAAGGAGGCCTTTGGCTTTGAGCCCTCATTTTTGAGAAGCCCCAGGGCATGCTCCTCCATTGAGCCGTGACAGTCCACACACACAAGGCCCCTTTGGCTGTGAAGACCCCTAAAACATTTAGTTATGCTCTCTGGCCCGGAGGGATGGCAAGACTCACATGCCCTCTGATCTTTAAAAGGCATATAAAGGGCATGAAATCCGTGTATGGAGGCAGAAAGGCCCAACAGCCCGTTTAGGCCCTTCATTCCTGTGGCCAGATCTCCGTGGCACTGGGAGCATGCCTTGGGCCTCCCTTCCAATGCCTCTTTGAGAAGCCCTGTTCTGTGCCTCTTGTCGTGCAGGGTCAGGATATTTACGGCCGTCTCTTGGGATAGCCCGGTTTTGCCCTTAAAACCCCAGCTCCCCCCATGACATCTCATGCAGCCCACTTCTGTGGAGACAGGTACTACCACAAGGGTCTCTGCCAAAAGCCTACTGGAGGAACTCTCCAGGGCCTTTACCCTAAAGATTGGGTAAGGCATAAATCTCCCTGAATCGGTGTAAGGCACTACCGGAATGGCCTTGGCCGAAAAGACACCCCTCCTATCGTCAAAGGACATCTCCCCATTTAGTCCAGTCCCAGTAAGACCAAGATTTTCTTTGAGCTCCTTCCCGTATAGCTCCTTGGAATATTTCCAAAAATGGGAGCGCTTGGAGGGTCCCAAGATCTCCTTTTCTGCCTCATATATAATCTTGACCCCCTCCCTCACCAATTGGGGCTGAGGCCCCCTTTTGATAAGTATGGCCTCTATGGTGTTTCCCGGGGGTAAGATGGAAAAATATCTGTCCATATCTGTCATACAGTGGATGCCCAAATCAGGCCAGGTAAGCAATACATAATCTTGCCCCTCATGGAATCCCAAGACCTCTACCCTCTCCCAGGGCCCTTCATCTGAGATATTCTTTTCCTCCTTCTCACTCAACCTCCCATGGAGATATCTGGCAAGTGAAAGGAGTTCCTCGGGCCTTCCGTATAACGGTGGCATGTAACTATAGGTCTTACCCTGTCCCACAAGAAGAGAGTGGATCCCCAACTGGGGGATGCCCTTCAATGTGATGGAAAGGGGCCTATTGGGGCCGTTCCAGGTGTGGCATGGTAGGCATAGGGCCCTAAAGAGGCCTTCACCCACCCTTTCCTGGGATATCCACTTGGCGTTAGAGAGAAGGCCCTTTTCCTTTATCTGGGCCTGCTCTTCCTTCAAAAGGGAGTTGGAGTACATGTATCCGTAAATTAAGTAAGGTTTTCTGCCCATCTCCCTCAAGTACTCAAAGCCACTCAGCCATGCAATCCCGGTGGGAATGAGCACTAAGGCCAGAAGCTTTATAGACCAGTTGGGCCTCTTGATCAGGCTTAAAACAGCTAAAAGGACCATGATACCCGATGAGATCAGAAGTACCCTCACCCAATGGGCAGATTCTGGATTTAATACAAAGGTGGTGGTCCTTATGGTCTCTGAAACCGAATTGTAATACCATATCCCTGTAATTACGAGTGGTGGGACAGAGTATAGTATAAAACGCGAAGAGAAGCTTATCAGTTCATCTCTTAGACCCCTCTCCTTTTCAAATGTGGATGTAACTAAGCCGAATATTCCTGATACAATCATAGCATAAAAGGACCTGAACAGCGTACTTGGTAAATAAGTTGGATTTAAAAAACCATCCCAGAATTCCTTTGTGTCTATCCATTTACCTGGGGTAAGCATAAAAGAGAGAATCCCATTTATAACCACAAGGCTTAACCACGCAAACAAAAAGTATAGAAAGGCAGTGACCACTCTGTGTTTGGGGCCCAGAGAATTGTATTTATAATAGTAGACCAAAAGTGATACTATTTCCCCAACAAAGAATACCCATTCAATTGCCCAACCAAAGACAAACGTGTGGATCAAAAGAGATGTGGCCTGCGGACTTACCAGAGATATAATAAACCATATCCCAACTCCGGTAAGTCCACCAAATACCATGGTAACGAGCAAAAAGAACCAAGTGTACCTGTATAAATATCCCCTTAATAGCTCACTCGCTGTCCTTTGATATCTGAGTTCAAGTAGCCATATGTATAGCCCACCCCCAACAGCGAGGTGCGCTACGAATACATGAAATATGGAGATTATAGCAATAAGAGTTGAACCTCCTAAGTCTTCTATTGCCCAAACTGGATAGTTCATCTCGCTCTTGCCCTAGAAAATCCTATTTTAATAAGCCACGCAACAACCAAAAACCCGATAAGAAACACGGCCAAGAAGAGGAAGAGATTAAAGGGTTGGGGTTCTCTATTGAGGTGATCCAACTTAAAATAAGGAGCCAAATAACTGCTTCTTACATAATGCCTTACAATGACCATAGAGAGAATAGCTGGTATAGTAAAGAGAATGCTCCCTTTTAGATTATTCCTCCTTGCCTCTATTAGGGAGACTACCCCACAGAGTGAGCCTATTAAAAATATTATAATAAAGTCAAAATTTGAAAAGAGTCTTACTAATACTTCTGATTTTAGGCTGAAGAGGAGCCAAAGTCCTATGAGTAGCTGGACAAGTGTCAGATTGGAGAACTTTCTTAGAAAATTGCCTTTTAGCTCTTCTTTTTTAAAATGAGCACAGCAAGCAACAAAGAGATAAGTTATAGCCAGTGATGCGACAATAAAGTGTAAATAACGTGGACATAGCATTCTTTCTTTTAAGTTCAGGAAAGTTCCCCTCTGATTATGAAAGTAGTTTGTGAAATTTTCTGGTGAAATCATGGCTGTCATATTGTTACAAAAAAGGAAAGCAACCCAGAGAATGAGGAGGGAAACTAATATTAAAATGGGTTTGTTAAGGTAAAACCTACTTGAATTAGTCAAGATATAAACAGAATAGTAAGCTGCAATTAAGATAGGTATCAGAGTTATCCAGAACCATGCCATAAGAATACTACTTGTATAGAAAAAATGCCCGTAAAGTACCTGAAGAAATAAAAGTGGAGCTACACCCAAATTTACAGTAAAGGCAAAAACGATTGGGATTAGCCTTGAGCCATTGTTCAGAGATG